>JAZDLQ010000064.1:0-35208 GCA_043801855.1 archaeon
GGCTAGCTGTCAAAAAAACAGATGCACTCTGGAAAGAGAGTCTAAACATATCTAAAGATATACAGGATGCCACAGAACTTCTTATCTCAGCACTGATTTATAAGACTCAGTTTATTTTACCAGCGTAAGTACCCATCATCATATAAAACATATAATTATAATATTTTAACAATTATAGCGTGCGCATATAAAAATCGAAATTATTTATGCGCACGATATATTGGAGCGCATATATATATTTTTAAGATTATTCGTGCGCTCCCTATACAATCCGAGGTGAAAAAAATGGAAAAAAGTATTGTATCATTTGCAGCAATAATTGGCCTTGTTGCAATAGTTCTGGTGCTGATAATGCAAAAGCCGGAATTGAATGTGCCAACAATATCTGTGTCAGGAACTTCAGAATTGACAGTAAGCCCTGATAAGGCAGAACTATATCTGACAATCCTTACAGAAGGAACAACAGCAGACGTTACCCAGGCAAACAACAGCAAATTATCTGATGCTGTAATTGCAGCGCTGCAAAGTGCAGGAATAGCAAAAAAAGATATTGAGACATCAAACTATTATCTTGCTAAAAGGCAGGAATGGGACAATAAAGAAGAAAAGATGGTTGATAAAGGCTATATGCTGACACACACGCTGAAAGTCACAACAATTGACATTGAAAATGTAGGCAAATATGTTGACACTGCAATAACCGCAGGCGCAAACGGCGTTGAAAGAATTGAATTTGGCTTAACAAAAGAAACTGAAAAAACAGTAAAAGCAAACGCTCTAGCATTGGCAACAGTAGCAGCAAAAGAAAAGGCAGCAAGTATCGCAAAGACAGCTGGCGTAACACTTGGCAAAATCACATCAATTACTGAAAGCAACTTTTATTACACGCCATACTCTGTTAATGCAGGTGGAAACTATGCAAAAGACATGATGGCAGAGTCAATAATACCTCCTCAGAAGGTTGATGTAACAACAAGCATCACTTTAGCTTATGAGCTTAAGTAAAAAAACTTTTTTTATTTTTTATTATTAGGTATTTTAGTTCTTTCTTCTCTTCAGTACTTATTCCCCCTACACTCCTCACACACACCCTGCACTTCAATCTGAAAAGATTTGATTGTACCTGGAATCTTATCTTTCAAAAAGTCAAGCGAGTCAATCTCAAAATGTGTTACTTTCCCTGTATTTTCGCAAGTAAAATGGCAATGGCTTTTTCCCTTTCGCGAATAGACAGCTCTCCTATCACATGTGAACGAATAAAGCTCTCCTTTTTTCTTCATCTCATTAAGGAAGCGATAAATTGTTGCAATCCCAATGCCTTTGTCTTTTTTCTTGACGCTATTAAACAGCTTTTCAGCACTAAAGAAAGTGTCTATTTTTGAAAGCGCATCCATAATGATTTTTTTCTGTTTTGTTTGTCGTGCCATTCTTTTTTCCAAATTACCTATACAGCAAACCGTGCCAAGCCAAATTACAATAGGCACATTTTGCTCTAATTGATAATGAGACTCAATAACATATTTAAATAGGTTGCGATTTTTAAAAATAAGGGAGGCGATTCTATTGGAAAAAAACATATCAAAATACTTAATTGCATTAATTTTTGCATTTGGATTACTTAGCAGCTGCACTAATATTGAAACAGAGAAAACAAGCGATAAGATTACAGTTGTGACAACAATATTTCCCTTATATGAATTCGCAAAAGAAGTAGGCGGAAATAAAGCAGATGTTACACTTCTTCTTCCGCCAGGAACTGAAGCGCATACATATGACCCAAAGCCAAGTGACATTAATAAAATAGAAAAAGCAGATGTTTTTGTCTACATTGGCGCAGGTATGGAACCATGGGCGCATGATATTATTGAAGGAACCAGTAATTTAAAACTTACCTTGCTTGATGCAAGCTCTAAAGTAACTCTATTAAAATCTGATCTTCATGGAGAGCATTCTCATGAGCATGAAGGTGAAGAACATGCATTTGAATGGGCAGGAGTATTTGACCTTAAAGCAGGAGAGTACAAGTGGTCGTTTGCAAAAGTAGATGGCAAATATGCTGACCCTGCAATGAAAATGGCTATAATTAAATCAACAGAAATTGAGTCAGTAGAATCAGAAGCTATAGAATTATTTGAATCAGAAACAGATTCTGCTAAGGAACATAATGGCATTCTGACTCCTAAAGGCATTGCATACAAACTTAATTTTGATGAAAATAAAGAGGTCACTGTATTTACAGTAAAAATTGAGCAGGAAGGTAAATATGCATTTTTTACTGAACATATGCCTTTTGAGTTTGAAGCAGGTGAGCACTTTTTTAAAGACAATAGTGGAAATAATATGGTGCCAATAATTGAAGAGCCAGAATCAGTTCATGATCATGCACATGAACATGGAACTGCAGAAGAAGGCCATCAGCATGGTGAATATGATCCTCACTTCTGGCTGGACTTCAGCAACGATATTAAAGTAGTTGATGCAATTGCTGAAACATTTTCACAAAAAGACCCTGCAAATAAAGAATATTATCTTGCAAATGCACAAAGCTATAAACAAAAACTACTGGCACTTGACACCAAGTATAAGCAAGAATTAAAAACTTGCAAGCAAAAAGAATTCATTACAGGCGGCCATAATGCTTATGCATATTTAGCAAAAAGCTATGGTATAGAATACCGCTCAGCATTTGGCATCTCTCCTGATAGTGAGCCAACCCCAAAAGCAATTAAAGAAATTGCCGACTTAACAAAAGAGCATGGAATAAAATACATCTTGTTTGAAGAGCTTGTCAGCCCTAGAATGGCAGAAGCTATTGCTGAACAAACAGGCGCAAAAACAATGGTTTTAAACCCTGGGCATAATCTGCTTAAAGGAGAATTTGTTCAAGGCGTGACTTTTATATCATTAATGGAGAATAACTTAAAAACACTTGCTGAAGCAATGGAGTGCGGCTAAATTTATATAAAACCCTTTATTTTTGAGTGATAATGGTAAAAGATACTTTGCAAAAAAAAAATAAAATCATTCTGGAATTAAAAAACGTTTCTTTTAGCTTTGATAATACCATTGTATTAAAAAATATTTCATTAGATATTGTAACAGGAGATTTTGTTGGGTTAATTGGCCCTAATGGCTCAGGAAAAACAACTTTACTTAAAATCATTTTAAAAATATTGCCGCGTCAAAGCGGAACAATAAAGATTAACAAAATATCACTAGATAAATTTAATGACTGGGCAAGAATAGGTTATGTTCCGCAGAAGGCAACAAGCATTGAAACGCAGTTTCCTGCAACAGTAAGTGAAGTTGTTGCAATGGGATTATTGTCAACAAAGAAATTTCCAAAGCTAATTACTAAAAATGACAATGAAAAGATAATTAATGCATTGCAACTTGTAAAAATGACTGAATTTAAAAACAGGAGAATAGGAGAGTTATCAGGAGGCCAGCAGCAAAGAATATTAATTGCAAAGGCAATGATTTCAGAGCCAGAAATATTGTTTCTTGACGAGCCAACAACAGGAGTTGACCAGGAATCACAAAAGAATTTCTATGAGCTTCTTGGAAAATTAAATACAGAAGGAACAACAATAGTTCTTGTTTCTCATGATGTAGGAAAAATAACAAGATACGTAACTAAAATTGCAAGCTTAAACCAGCATTTAGAGTTCTACGGGACACACAAAGAATTCTGCGCAAATGACCAAAAACATAAGCATGATTACCACAGCCATAATCTATGCTTGGATAGAGGATAAAAACAATGATTGAAATGCTAGCTTATCCATTTATGCAAAAAGCATTCATTACAGGAATATTCGTGTCAATTGCCTGCGCTTTGCTTGGAACATTTTTGGTTTTAAGAAGATATGCTCTAATTGGAGATGGAATTGCGCATATATCATTTGGAGGAGTAGCAACAGGATTATTATTTAATATTGCCCCTTTTTTTGGAGCACTAATCTTTGCACTTGTTGGGTCTTTAAGCATCTTAAAATTAAAAGACAAGGCACTAGTTCACGGAGACAGTGCAATAGGAATAATTAGCCATGCAAGCCTTGGAATCGGAATTTTTATTGCTAGTATTGCATCAGGCTTTAATGTTGATATTCTAAGTTATCTTTTTGGAAGCATTCTTGCAATCAAAACATCTGAAATGATACTCTCATTAATTTTGGCAGTAATTGTAATTACCACAATACTAGTATTTTACAATGATTTATTTTATATTACATTTAACGAAGAATCAGCAAAAACATCAGGCATCAAAGTTTATTTCCTAAATACTTTACTTATCATGCTTACAGCAATAACAGTAGTCACATCAATGCAGGTTGTTGGGCTTATGCTTGCATCTTCATTAATAATACTTCCTGCATCTTCATCGCTGCAGCTTAATTTTGGTTTTAAAAAAACACTTGTTTTTTCAGTAATTTTTGCTGTGCTTTCTGTTGTTCTTGGAATCACTCTTTCTTATATGTTTGACTTTGCAGTATCTGGGACAATAGTACTTTTGAATGCAGTAATCTTTGCAGCGATTATTTTAATTAAGAAATTTCAAAACTTCAATTTAATCAGAGGTTGAAGTCACCAATAAACCCTAGGATAAGATTATATCTCTCAAGATACTTAAAACCCGTATCAGTTAAGGTATAATATTTTTTTTCGTTCTTATCAAATATTTCTTTTATGAACCCTTTTAATAAAAGCTCATCCAAATATTCTTGAAACCGTTGGGATGACAAGTTAGAGTGCCGCAGAAGCCTGGTCGGCTTAATTGAGTTATGATTAATCTGAATTACCTTTAATATATCATGAATCACTTCAAGGCGATCTCTTTTTTTATTCATTTTAGATAAAATCGCATATTTTTATTTGGCAATCCGAATCACTCTATATGCAATAATCATAAACAATCCAGCAGAGATTGCATATACTATAAGCTTAAGCTCTAAAAAAAACCAAGGCAACTCAAGTGAAACAACATTTAGCAGCCAGAAAAGCAAGATCAGAACATATGCAAATGATAGAGAATGGCTGCCTTGTTTTTTCTTTTGTTTCCTTTCATTTACTTTTCTTGCATCAATTATGTTTATTATGATGGCTGCCAAAAACAGCCCGATAATTCCAATTATATGAAATATGGGATTTAGGAAGATATCTACGCTAAGTGTGACAATTGCAGCGATTGCATATAAAAATAGTGTAAAATCTTTTTCACTTGCTTTTTTCCATATAACACTATATAATACATAAAGAGCCGCCATCGTGCTTGCAAAAACAAAAAAAATCGATCCGACCCTAAAGCCTGCCATCGATGGCCTAAATTCGTTCAGGATAAAAAAAAGCTTAAAAAAAAACCCAAAAAAAAACCTAAAAAAATATGCAAGAGCAAAAAATAAAAAAGCTTTGCTGAAATAATTTATTCCACGATATGAAGTAAGCTTATACATCTCTTTAGTCTTAAGGTAAATCACAGTACAAGTAATTATTAAAACCAAAGAATATACTAATTCAATCCAGAAATTCGGTCTGTAAAAAAAGTGTGGCATAGGAGGCATTATCATTCACCAATATTGTTTTTATATATAATTGTTTATAAAAAAAGTGGAACAATAGTGCACATTTTTGTTGCTTCGGTTTTATAAAAAATATTTGTTTCTATACAAAACAGTTTCTTGAATTTATAAATATTAGAAGATTTCTAGTCTAAATAGGAAAATGGATGATAAGTCCATTTTGTTTATATACTCTAAAATAAGGTTTAATATTGATATGGTTCGAAATGTTTCTCTTGTTCAGCTAAAAAACGTATGGAAAATCTATAAGATGGGAACAGTTGAGGTGCCTGCGCTAAGAGATGTTTCTCTTGAAATTTATAAAGGTGAGTTTATCGCAATAATTGGACAATCAGGAAGCGGAAAATCTACAATGATGAACATGGTTGGTTGTCTTGATAATCCGACAAAAGGAAATGTTATACTAAAATCAAAGGATATTTCAACAATGTCTGAATCAGACCTGTCTACTATGCGCGGAAGAGCTGTTGGATTTATTTTTCAACAGTATAATTTAATCCCTAATATCTCGGCATTGGAAAATGTATTGCTTCCACTTGAATTTTTGGAAATTGATGACAGAGAAGCGCAAAAAAAAGCAAGAAAAGTGCTTGAGACAGTCGGCTTGACAACCCATATACATCATCTCCCTAGCCAGATGTCAGGAGGCCAGCAGCAGAGGGTTTCTATTGCAAGGTCTCTAGTTACTGACCCTGAAATTATCTTAGCAGATGAGCCAACTGGTGCCCTTGACAGCCAGACCGGAACTGAAGTATTGATGACACTTCAAAAGCTATGGAAAGAAGATGGAAAGACAATTATTATGGTTACTCATGATCTTAATTTAGCACAGTATGCACAAAGGAATATAGAATTAAAAGATGGAAAAATAATCGGTTCCAATATAAATAAAAATATCAAATACAGGTGAAAAAATGAAAAAATTAGTATTAGTTGCGTTTGTTTTTTGCTTCATTAGCATAGGATATTTTGCAGAGGCAGCGCTAACAGCAAATCCTACTGGTGAGACGCTTATTGTCAGGATGCTAAACCAGGATCCAGATCCAGCAATTGCAGGAGATACTGTTGAAGTGAGGATTGGCTTTGAAAATTATGGTGATAAATCAACAGGAAATTATATTGTTGAAGTAGCTCCAGAATATCCCTTTGAAGCAATTCCAGGTGAATACCTAACTTTTGAGATAGGTTCAATTGCTGCAAATGTAGCCGGTAACAACATGAAAATTGTCAAGTTTAAGGTAAAGACAAGCAAAGACACAACAGCAGGAAGCTACAGAATACCTGTTCTTTATTATGAAAAAGGAAATAGAGTTGATGTTCCACAGCTTTTTAGCATAGATATTGAAAGCAAGGAAAGCGCTGAAATAATTTACATAGACCAGGTTGAATTAATACCTGGGCAGATAACTCCTTTGACATTTACAATCCATAATGTTGGATCAACAACTTTACGAGAATTATCTTTCAAATGGGAAAATGGGGAAGATATAATACTCCCTGTAGGCTCAGACAACACTAAATACATAAAATATATTGAAGTAGGTGATGAAGCCAAGCTTAAATTTGATGTAATAGCAAGTGCAACAGCAGACCCCGACCTTTACAAGCTTGATTTGACTCTTACTTATGATGATCCTGTTACAGGAGAAGAAAAAACAATTGAGACTAAAGCTGGTGTTTATGTTGGTGGCTCAACTGATTTTGATATCACATATTCAGGAACAACAAGTGGCGAGACATCTTTTTCAATATCAAATATTGGGAGTGTTGCAGCAAGTTCAGTAACAGTTAGAATCCCTGACCAAAAAGCATGGAAAGTAACAGGAAGCAATTCAGTTATTATCGGCAATCTTAATGAAGGAGATTATACAATAGCATCATTTACATTGGCGTCGGCGTCACAGGCAAGTAATATAAGTTCTATCAAAAAAACAGGCATGCCATCCCAGAGAATATCATCTTCAGAGAAAAATGCAACTTCTAGAATTGCACCAATATCTCAGCAAAGCACAATAAATATTGAAATAGTATATACTGATTCAAGAGGAAACAGAAAAACATTAATAAAAGAAATACCTATTGACAGTTCTTCATTTACAGGAACATTAAGTGCAACATCTGGTTCATTTAACGCAAGGTCAAGGCAGACAGAAAACACAAGCCTTACTTTAATAAAAAATAATCTGGTGTGGATTGGTTTAGGGATTATTGCGTTAATTTTTGCAATTATTGTTAGGAATAATTTCAAAAAAGGAAGGCTTAGTGATCCTGATTATTCATATCAAAATGCAATAAGGGATATTTTTAGAAAAAAGAAAAAAAAGCAGGTTAAGTGATATTAGGATAATATAATTATAAAATAGAGAGACAAAAGAGACATTTTCAAATGAAATTATACAAGGCATTCAAGTATGCAATCAATATGGTATTGCATGCAAAAATAAGAAGCTGGTTAACTATTCTTGGAATAGTAATAGGAGTTGCTGCAGTTGTCTCTATTGTCTCTCTTGGAGAATCCTTAAAGACTGAGATGAATTCACAGCTTGATGCATTAGGCGGAGATCTCTTAACAATAAGGGCAGGCGCATCAAGGGCTATGATGTTTGGGCCAGGTGGCGGCGGTGTTTCTATTAGTGGTGGAAGCGCAACATCAACTACAGAAGAAATAGTCCTTGATAAAACAGATTTACAGGTGCTTAAAGGAGTAAGCGATATAAAAGTAATGGATACGCAAATCAGCGGAAGAGCAGATGTTTATTACGTAGCAGAAAAAGGAAGCGCTTCAGTTACAGGAGTTGACCCTGCGACATGGGCGCAGATAACAACATCAACATTATCTGATGGAAGAATGCTTGGGCCAGCCGATACAAATGTGATTGTAGTCGGTGGAAGGATAGCTGATGGTTTTTTTAAAAAAAAACTTGGAGTAAACCAGCTTGTGACAATTGAAGATAGGTTATTTAGGATTGTTGGCATACTTGATGATTCAAGCACAAATATTTACATGCCAATAAGTGTTGCATATGATATAATTGATGATGCCAAAAAAGATGTTTATAATTCTATTATTATTAAAGTTAAAAATGAAGAAGAACTAGATACAGCTATTGAGAATATCCAAACTAAGCTTATGCTAAAGCGCCACGTGACTTCAAAAAAGCTTGATTTCACAATATCTTCAAACAAAGAAAGGCAGGTGCAAAGAGCAGAGATGGTAAGCTCATTGACTACATTTTTAACAGCAATTGCAGCAGTCGCTCTTTTAGTTGGAGCAGTTGGAATAGCAAATTCAATGTTCACTTCAGTCCTTGAAAAAACAAAGGAAATTGGAATAATGAAAGCAATTGGCGCAAGAAATAGTGATATACTCACAATTTTTTTACTAAATGCAGGTTTAATTGGCTTTATTGGAGGTTTACTTGGGATTTTTTTTGGTGTGATGTTATCAGGATTTCTTCCTGTTCTGATGGGCCAGTCAGGCGGCATGTTCAGCAGGTTTTCCTCAGGCGGAGTGATTAGCATGTCAAGTATTTTTATGGCACTTGGAATATCTGTGTTTATTGGTATTGCTGCAGGAGTAATTCCAGCATATCAGGCATCCAAATTAAAGCCAGTAGATGCACTAAGGTATGAATAAGAGACAATAAAATAAAAAAAAAATCCTAAGGCATTTCCGGAATTTTTGGCATATTAGGAATTCCCTGCATTCCGGATGACTCTACAGGAAGCACAAATTCTGAATCAGGAACTGATGTTGTAAATTCTAATGCAGTCATTTCAGTTGATGCAGATGAATAAGAGCCTTTTGTGTATAAAGGAACACCCTGTGCTGAATAGCATGAGTCAACAATTACACCTTCTCTGGCTAGTCGCACACATGTTGCGCTAACTCCTGCAATTGTTCTTGTCGGAAGCGCGGTTACCGTGTATTCATCAATACTATTTTTTACATCATCATTTTTAGGGATAGTACTTTCACCCTGTGATTTTGGTATCTCAAAGCATGTCGCTTTTCCATTCACAGTTGTGCAGGAATAATATTTATCTCCTATAAAATAGGTTCCGCTGTTTCCCTTGCTTGATTCCATAATCATTTTTATTTTGCCTGGTTTAATAGCAATTGTCTGAACTCCAGTTACTGACTGTCCCTGTCCATTGCTAGCATAATTGTATTTGACTTTATATTGAACAGGAACGTTTGTAATAAGCGCCTTTAATCCAGAAATAGTGCTGTCTTCTGTATTTTTTTTATCAGGGAGTAGAGGCTCATCTAATTTTTCATCTTTAACGGCATCTTCTTGAATATCTTCAGTAGGATTTTTCACATCTTCTTTTTTATCTAAAGTCTGCGATGTATTGCTGCTTTTGCATGCTGTTATAAACAATGCCAGCATAATTAGTATTGCTATTATTTTTTTCAATGTAATGACACCCCAATCTGTTTATAAAAAAATAAATGCAATTATTAAATATAAAAAAGTATTGATTTGTACAGATAAATCAAATTATCAATTCATATCCTTTTTTAGTTTAAAAATCGGATTATACTTTTCGATTATCCCATTGCCTAAGTTTAGCATCTGCGGTTTACCTATCAATTTTAATCCGTTGTCTTTGAACATAGACTCCCATTCGCTTAGCCTTGGAAAGTTAAATTCACAAGTTACTCCGTTAGGCAGGTTAGTTATAAAGTCACTGCAAGACAGCAGGTGTTCTGAAAACCACCCATAGGAAATATGGTCTTTAATTATTATATATTTCTTAGTGACTCTTTTTAGCTCTCTTAATTGTTTACTAATATTACGTGTATGGTGTAATACATCTAAGACAATCACAATATCAAACGTGTTGTCCTCGTAAGGAATTCTTTCTCCGTCAAATATTTTCCGTGGAATTTTTGATGGCCTGTTTTCTTGAATATCTATTCCTACAATTCTGAGGGAAGGATTATATTTCATAATAAGAGAAGATGCCAAACCACTATCGCATCCATAATCTAAGATATAAGAATTATCTTCACATAAAGTGGAGATTGTTTTGGATAGTTTTTTTTTATAGGGTGTTGGCCCGAATGTGTTATCATAAAGGGTTTTTCCTGACAGAACCAACCCTTTGAGTGACATAATAATTTGAAAAGCATTTTCTTTATTAAATATTTGCAAAAAAAAAATCTTAACCAAGGATCTCTTTTAAGTCCTGCTCAGGTGTAGTGACTGGTTTAAGCCCATAGTTATCAATCAGCAGCTTTAGCACATTTGGCGTGACAAACGCAGGCATTGATGGCCCTATTCTTATGTTTTTGACGCCAAGTGAAAGCAATGTTTTTACGTGAGCTTGTTAAAGAAGGCCTTGTAATAAAAAACGTCGGGATGGATAATGCATCCCTGAAATGTGAATATTCCCTTTCCTCAAGCGGAAAAGATTTCATAAAAATAATAAGATCTATGAAAAAATGGGCACTGAAATGGAAATTCAATAACAAGATTTGTGAGAATGCTGCTTGTAAAGAATGTAACTTGTAGCATACTAATAACGCTTTAAAATCCAAAAAGTATATATAAATAACCCGTTTAATTATTCTTATAATGATTGAATCGCTATTCGGGGGGGCGATAGGCGCGTATTTGGGCCTTCTGCTTGGAAAGTATTCTTATGAGAAGGTGCTGCAAAAAAAATATCCTGCACATATACTAAAAGATGCTAATTCAATAAAGTATCATGAAAGGTGTAAATTCCTGCATGGGTTTGCTGGAGAGTCGCTTACGCTGATTACTGAATCCATTTATCTAATCGACCAAAACTTAAGCGAAAATAAAAAAGAAAGATTAAGGAATAAAAAGCTTCTCGAACAGGCTTATTCAAAATTGTCATGCTACTATGGCCCTCTTCAAAAGATTTATCTGTCTGACACAGGCCTTGAAAAATATGCTAAAAACATATTGTCACAGGCAAGGCAGCTTTACTTTGCACTCTCTAAAAATAATAATTTTGAAAAAGAAGAAAGAGTCGGAGTGCGTAGCGCTCTGACATCAGCGATTGAGAGCTATGAGCAGATGTCAAAAGCGATAGCAGATTCAAGTACAATCTTGTGGATATAAAAATGATAGAACTAATAACTGCAGCATACTTTGGATTCGGCGCGTCATTTATGGCTGCACTTACATATTTTTTTGCGAGAGATAAAATTACTGCAATTAAATCAGGCTCTGCATTGCAAATCTTTGATAGGAAAGTTCTTTTTGAGGATATGATAACAAAAATATCCGAGTTTACCTACTATTCAGAAGATTTTTTGGATAAAAAAACAATTGATTCAAAAAAAGAGCTTGATAAAAGCTATGTTGCATTAACTGCTCTTGAAGCAATAGATTATTCGAGCTTTAAAATAAACGAAGGATATGAAAAAAGAATCAGGGCAATTCTTGCCCTATGCAACAAAGCGTATGTTAATTTATCAAACCAAAAGATTTATTTAGTAGAAAATAAAGAAATTCTAAAAAGCATTAAAGAAAAGGTCTGGGCCTTGACTGATAAGGTAAGGACAGAAAAAATAATGTTTGAGCAGGCTTAAAAATGGATCCGATAAAATTTCTTGCAGACGTCCCAAAGGAGAATGCCTTTTGGACAGGGAATGGCAATTGCCTTAATAATCTTGACGAGCTTCTGATTCACCTAAAAAAAGAAGGTGTTCCTTTTTTTTCACATCATGTAACTGAAAATAAAAATGATTTTGCAAACTGGATACATTATGTGGTCGGTGATGTAGAGCTTTCGCAAAGCATGTTTGCAACTAAAGATTTTTTGGAAACAGTTGCGCTCGTTGAAAAAAGGATAGAAACTTTAAAAGAAGATTCATTTAACAATGAGATATTTGATTCAATCTCGCAAGTTTTTGAGGGTGATAAAAATTCTGTTTTGATGAACAGCCTGGATGCGTCACTGGTAATGCCTTCTCAAGAATTTGAAAATAAGTTTGACCATAGCAAGATAATTGATATAATTGAAAAAAGCAGAATCTCACATGACGAAAAACCCTCTTCCGTAAATGAAGAAACGCAGGCTGTAAAAGAAATTGAAGTGTTTACAAACGCGACAACTGCTCTGGTTGCCGAGCCGGAAATAAGCAGTGATATTGCTGATGAAGAGTTGAAATTGTATAAGCAAAAGCTTGATGTTGCCTTTGAGCGGCTATCGAGCAACCTGAAGCCTGATTCTGCGCCTCCTGTTTATTCCAATGCAAGAGATGCCTATTCTCCATTCTCAAACCTGACATTTGATATTGGGTTTGGAAAGTTTTTTGAAAGCATAAAAAAGAAAATCAGGAAATATTAATAAAGAAATGGTTAAGATTGCCCCTTCAATACTTTCAGCTGACTTTTCAAAATTAGGTGAAGAGATAAAATCAATTGAAGCTTATTCTGACTTTTTGCATATTGATGTGATGGACGGCCATTTTGTTCCGAATTTAACGATTGGACCATGTGTTATTGCGAGCATACGAAAAACCACGAAATTAGAGTTTGACGTCCATTTAATGATAAGCGAGCCATCTAGGTATGCTGAAGAATTTGCAAAAGCCGGTGCTGATATAATTACATTTCACGCAGAAGCAGAAAAAGAGCCTCTTAAACTAATTAAACAGATAAAAAAGCTTGGCAAAAAATGCGGCATATCAATTAATCCTGATACTGATATTGATATTATTTTACCATTCATAAAAGATATTGACTTGGTGCTTTTTATGAGCGTCTATCCGGGGTTTGGCGGCCAGTCATTTATTCCGCAGGTTTTGGAAAAAGTAAAGCTGCTTGACAATGCAAGAAAATTAAACAGGGCAAAAAAGCTGCTGTTTGAAATTGACGGCGGAATCAATGAGAAGACTGCAAAACTCGCGGTTAATGCAGGAATTGACATTCTAGTTGCAGGAAGCTATATATTTAAGGCAGTTGATAGGAAGAAGGCGATTGAAAGCCTGAAAAAATAAAAATATTTAAACTACAAAAATAAGTAAATGATAAAACTCGAGGGCTATCTCCACACTAAAATGTGGAGTACATAGAAATGCAGAAGCATTTCTTGTACAGAAATTCCTTTGGAATTTCATGTATCGCCAGCTCGAGTTTTAGACATTTCACGGAGGGACTTCATCTGTGAGATAAACTCTCACAGTACTCGCCCAGCTCGTGAAATAAACAATTAAAAAATTATGCGAGGTTTATAAGATGGGACTTTTTGGGAAGGATATTAATAAGATAAGGACAATGACTTCAATTGGCGACTTGCAAGCAGGATTAACGAACTCTCATAAATATATAGAATCTAGTTTTAGTGCTGAAGAAGAAAATACAAGAAGAGAGTTATTTAAGAGAGTAGAAATGGCACAATACCTTGCAAAAGCCTTGTCTGAAGACTTTGAATTATATAAAAATAAAATTTTTTCAAGATTTAAAAATAGAAGAATAAATGAGACACTAGATGCTGCTTACAAACAAATTAGGGATTATTTAAAAATAATTCAGAAAACATGTGGTGAAATTAGAGATGGTACAACTGAAAGAGTATATGCAGCAGAAACTAGACACGAATATCCGACTATAAAAGATAAATTAATGTCATCTGTAAATGACTGTTTGGAGTATGTGAATAAGATAGTTTATGAATTTATAAAAATGAGAAAAGTCATAAAGATTTCAGAAGTATGGACTATTATTGATGATTGGCAGCTTGTTGAAACGTTAATACAAACATTTGAATTAACAAGACATTATACTGAAGAGTAATCATGCCCTCTCTCAACATTAACAACGTCAACCTAAGTTGGCTTGGCCATTCTTCTTTTAAGCTCGAATACAATGGCCTTAGGATTTATATTGACCCGTTTAAGCTAAGTGAAGCGCTTCCTGCGGATATTATTTTTATTACGCATGGCCACTTTGACCATTGCAGTGTCGCTGATATTGCAAAGATTGTAAAAGAGGATACAATTATTGTTACAACTCCGGATACAGTCAGCAATCTCGCTTCAAAAGTAAAAGGCGGAAAGCCGCATCTTGTTAACCCAGGAGATAAATTCACATTAAAAGAAATTCTTGTTGAAGCAATCCCTGCATATAATATAAACAAGCACTTCCACGCAAAAGAAAACGGATGGGTTGGTTACATTCTTACGATAAATAAGGCAAGGTTTTTGCATACAGGAGACAGCGATGTGACTCCTGAACTTGAAAAAGTGAAGGCAGATGTAATAATGCTTCCTGTTGGCGGAACATATACAATGACTGCAGTTGAAGCAGCAACGCTTGCAAATAAGATAATGCCAAGAATTGCAATACCTATGCACTACGGCAGCGTTGTAGGAACTAAATCTGATGCTGAAAAGTTTAAGAATTTATGTAAGTGCCAAGTTGCGATACTATAGTTAATAAAAGAAAAATAGCTGATAGAAAATATCTTTCTTAGTAATTGCGCTCAAGCATCAAAGTTTGCTGCTGCCAGTCCCACATTGATGTAACTTTTAGCGTGCACCATTTTTTTCCTTCCCAGAATACTGAACAGGTTGGGCCAAGCTGCTCCCATTTGATGCAGCCTTTGCATATTTCATTTGGAGGCTCGCCGTGCTTTTTTGGCTCAGGAATAGGATGTGATGTTGCCTGCTGTTTTTCCTCTTTTTTAATTGCTCTTGCCATAGTTTTTTGTTAAACATGATGCTTTATTAAATCTTTTGGAAAAAATGATTTAAAAAAAGTAGAGGCACGCCAAAAGATGGATTCTACTGCCAAAAAAGGGTTAACCCTTAAATCTCCTCATCCCTGCTACCCTTTCAGCGCCAGTATCGATGGTTAGCGTTGCTTTGTTCCCAACCTGGCGCGGTTCCCAAAAAAACCAGCCCGAAAGGACAAGGATTCATTGTCAAAACAAGGACTCTTTTCTGACATTAAAACCGCTCTTTTGGCTTCGGCCCTGCCATAACATCCGTTTGCAGCGACAGGGTAGGGCGAGCACCCCGGCCTAGCCTCCGAAAGAAGGTAAATCGCAAAGACATTAAAAAGCTTTTGGAAGAGCGCTTTAACAAAGCCCTCGGAGCAAATCATTAAGAACTGCTTCACCTAAAACACAGTGAGCAGTCCGAATAACAGAATAAATATTAAAAAAGGGCGAAAGCCGGAACTTATTTTTTGTTTTTCAATAATTTTTTTCATTTTATCTTTCTGTCTTTAATCAACTATTAAATTTTGTTTTCACATAATTCTGAATAATTATGACAAAAATAATTATATAGTCTCTAGTAATATTAAATTGAGATAAAATGATTAAAAATTCAATTATTGATGTACAAAAAATTAAAAATGCTAATTTAGCCTATTGGGTTGGAGTAGCTCAAACTGATGGATACTTTAAGAAACAATTTGTGAAAAGTACATCAAGAACAAGATTTTATGTGGTTTTAGGGGTTGGTAAAAAATCTTTACCAATGCTAAATAAATTTAAGCAGATATCTAATGAAGTCTTTATGGTTAAAGGAAACACTTTCCTAAGCTTATCGTATAATAAATATCACAAGATAGAATACAAATTCGGCTGCAATAGACTAATTCCATTTTTTAATCAACTCAATATTTTGTTTTCAGAGCCATTAACTCCACCAACATGGATTGTGCCATCAAAACGATTGTTCGGTGCATATTTGGCAGGTGTCATTGATGGCGACGGTGATATAAGGATTACCAGACCAAAATATCCTCAGTGCTATATTCGGATAACCTCTAAACTGAAATCGTCCGAACTATTAAAAGTACTATCTGAATTCCTTTCATGTTCAGTAAAATGCAATTATCATCAAAAATTAAATATATTTGAAGGCAGGCAGTTTATTGGAAAAACATATATTACAGAATTCAGAGTATCTAAAAAAAATTTTGAATTTTTTAAAAAATTTGTTTATCCTCATATAGTTATCTTGCATAAAAAGGAAAAATTAAGAAATTTCATGAAAATAAAAGGGCGAAAGCCGGAATTTGAAGTCCCGCAATAATCCTAGACAGATTATTGTTCCGGTCTAGAGGATCCACAGTCCTCAGTGCTGCCAGGTTACACCACTTCCGCCGTTTAAAATTCTGGCTAAATTAGGAAAATAAATCCTTTTTAAATAATTAACTAAATTGTACAATAAATTTAAATAAGGTCTATAAATTCTTTTAGCAATAAAGTAAATAATTAGACAAATGAAGATAGGTGATAAATTTTGAGTGATGTTCCTGATATAAAAGACTTATTTGAGCCAAAATCCATTGCAATAGTTGGCGCTTCAGGCAATCCTGATAAAATAGGCTATAAGATTCTTGAAAATGTAGTTGTAAGCGGCTTTAATGGCAAAATTTTTCCGGTCAACCCAAAAGGCGGAGATATCCTTGGCCTTAAAACATACGTAACTATTGAAGAAATCAATGAAGAGATAGACATTGCTTGTATTGTTATACCTTCTCAGCTGGTTTACGACAGCGTCCTTTCATGCGCAAAGAAAAAAGTCAAGTTTCTTGTGATAATCACTTCAGGCTTTTCAGAGGTTGGAAACCATGAGCTTGAAGCAAAAATAGTTGCTGTTGCAAAAGAGAACAATATGAGGATTCTTGGCCCGAATATTTTCGGAATATATTCAAGCAGAGGCCATATTAATGCAACATTTGGCCAAAAAGATATACTGCCTGGCAGTGTTGCAATTATTACTCAAAGCGGAGCTCTTGGAATAGCAATGATGGGAAAAACCAAAACCGCTAATATGGGCCTATCTGCAATGGTTTCAATAGGAAATAAGTCTGATATTGATGAAACTGACCTTCTTGAATACCTTATGCATTGTGAAGATACTAAAGTAATAATGATGTATATTGAAGGAATAAAAAGGGGCAACCGTCTTGCAGGAATACTAAAGCAAGTCACAAGAAAAAAGCCTGTTATTGTAATAAAAGCAGGAAAATCAAAAAGAGGGGCATTGGCAGCAGCCTCGCATACAGGGTCTCTTGCAGGAGCTGATGAAGTATTCTCAGATATTATGAGGCAGTGCGGTGCAATAAGGGCAGAAAGTGTTGAAGAGGCTTTTGACTGGTGCAATTTTTTTGCAAATTCGAAAATTCCAAATGGAGAAAATACTGTAATTATAACAAACGGCGGCGGAATCGGTGTTATGGCTGCTGACGCATGCGAAAAATTCAATGTTTCATTAATGGATGATATTGATACTATGAAGCGGATTTTTTCAAATGCTGTCCCTAGCTTTGGCTCATTAAAAAATCCTATTGATATTACAGGCCAGGCAACAATTTCAGATTATGAAAAAGCCCTTGACGCTGCAAACAATGAAGATAAAATAAGCAGCGTGATATGCCTCGGATGCGAGACAGCTGTCCTTGACGCAGATAAATTACCAATAATAATTGAAAATATTATGCAAAAGGCAAAAAAGCCTTTTGTTTTCTCTTTTATCGGCGGCGTTAAATTTGATGAATGCATAGTACAGTTAAAAAAGAAAAATATCCCTATTACAAATGATGTTTATGAAGCAGCCTCTTGCTTTGGAGCAATGTCTGCTAATTATAGGAATATACATAAGAGGACAGACAATTATTCTGATATAAAAGCTATTGATAAACAGATGGACTTTGAAAAAATTGAAAGAATTGTATCAAAAGTCAAATCTGAAAACAGGAATTTTCTTTTGGCAAACGAGGCATCCCAGGTTATGGAAGCAGGAAAAATTTCCATGCCAAAATCAAAGATTGCAAAAAATACTGAAGAAGCTGTTGAATATGCAGGAAGTATAGGATATCCTGTTGTAATGAAAATAGTTTCTAAAGATATTATCCATAAAAGTGACGCCGGCGGAGTAATTGTTGGAGTCAAGAACAGCGATGAAGTTTACAGCGCATATGGCAAAATCATTGATAATTGCAAAAATTACAAAGCAGATGCAGTAATAAGTGGAATTGAGATTGCTGAAATGCTTAGGCCTGGAGTTGAATCCATAGTTGGCGCAAGAAAAGACAAGGCGCTTGGCCCGGTTGTAATGTTTGGGCTGGGCGGTGTTTATGTTGAAATTATGAAGGATGTTTCATTCAGGTCATTTCCTTTTGACAGGCAGGAAGCATTGGAATTAGTTAAAGAGACAAAAACGCACATGCTTTTGGAAGGCGCAAGAGGCGAAAAGAAAAAAGATATTGATGTTGTAACAGATATGATACTAAAGCTTGGCTTAATAGTGGAAAAAGTTGCTGTAATAAGCGACATAGAGATTAACCCTCTTCGTGTATATGATGAAGGAGAAGGCGCTAAAGCAATTGACGTAAGGATACTTCTAAACGGAGCATAAACCACTTTTTTTTGTTTAACAACATCACGCATATTTATACTAATACTACATGTTATTGGTATTTTACACATTTTTTAAATAAAACTTGCTACTATAAAAGTATAGTATCATTTTAATACTACAAACTGATATTTTTAAATAATAAAAGATTATTTGAGTTATACTAAAAAGATATAAAAAGAATTTGTATACTAGATAATAATCGCAAAAATGAATGCAGAAAAAACAAGCATAGATATTAGTGAAGCTAAAGCAGAGGACTTTCAATTTGTTTCACAATTAATGAATTCTGCTCTCGGCCCTTATTACGGGGGTGATCATAAGGCACACGCAAAGAGGATTTTTTCAACACATATTTCAGGTGGTAAAGACAATATTGGATTTTTCTCACTAGAACAAAAAATGTTTATTATAAGAGTCAATGGTACGAAAGCAGGAATGGTTCATATTGTCGGTAAGCGTCAAGGCACATACAAAATAAGCCCGATTATTGTTACACCTGAACATAGAGGCAAATCCAGATTAGGAAGTAAACTTCTTGAATTTGTAGAAAAATATGCCAGAGTAAATGGAGCCAGACAAATTTATTGTACAGTAGCAAAAGAAAATAATTCTGCATTGCAATTTTTTATAAGAAAAGGGTATATAATTGCTGGAGAATCAGACAGTCATTATAAACAAGGAATTACGGAATTAATGTTATATAAACTGCTTGTATCAAGTGAGTTTGAAGAAAAGTTTGACAGGCCAAATAT
Source organism: archaeon (assembly GCA_043801855.1). GTDB lineage: Archaea > Nanobdellota > Nanobdellia > Woesearchaeales > GW2011-AR15 > CAYTWW01. Next base: position 19,698 of record JAZDLQ010000064.1, read on the forward strand.
ATCAGTATTGCCTTACATGGATTTATACGAAAATCAGGTACGGCAAATTTTGCTTGAAAATCTTCCGATGCATTTTAAGAATATAGATTCGAATTGGATAGATTCGTTATTTGAGGGATATAAAAGGCGTAACTCAAAAGATATAAATCTTAAGTTTAAACTTATTTATGTTGCAGTAGATAGAATCGGGTCTGTTTTGGGAGTTGCGGCTGCAACGCCTAAAAAAGGCGAACCAATTAAAATTATGCCGTTTATCGCCAAAAATCTGCCTGCCTTTGTAGCATTGCTTACAGATATTCCATTTGAACTTAAACCATATGGGCGTAAACTATATATACATATAACGCCAACTGTTGATCAAACAATTGCATTACAACAACGTGGTTGGAAACTTGATGCATCTTTGCCTGCAGCGTATCACGAAGATCAGATAACACAACAATGGAGCATGGATATAATCAATGAGAATTTTATGAGATTAATAAGGGTTAAACAATATTTATTGGAAATGATACGAGATGGTAGAAAAACTCTTGAAGTGAGAGTTGGATATAACAACATAAAAACCATACAGCCAGGAGAGTATATCCAGTTTGCTTCCAGGACACAATACCAGGTTGTTATTGTAAATGCTATTCGTAAATATTCTTCCTTCAAAGAGATGATGGCATCAGAAGATTCTTCTCTGATCATTCCAGGTTATAACGAACAAGAGGTTCTAAATCGCCTAAGAGAACTTTACCCGCCGGATAAAGAGAGTTTTGGTGTAATTGTTCTTGATATTAAAGCAGTAAAATGACATAATTGATGCGGTTCCTTATACATTATTGGCGCTAAAAAATGATTTTTAACTAAACCAATCCTCTAAAATTATCCTTTCTTAAACAGGATTACAATCATAGGAGGGACAAGAATTATTGTTCTCTTCATTTCATACATTTATTTTAGCAGAAAATCATATAAGAAAAACTTTAAAGAAAACAAGTGAGTTTATTTTCTTTTTTCATATTATTCAAATAATTTCTTCATTAATATTCCATAGTTTTAAATATAAATTATGTTTTATAATGACTATGGCATATGATTTTTTTGAGTTCATGAAAATAATTTATTATCTTCTTAATAGTACTACAACTACTGCTTCCTGCTAAAAGCTGGAAGCCAATAACCTAGAGTTTTATTTCTTATCTTCTTTTTTTAAGAAAAATTTATTAAACAAAAAATAAACTAAAAGAGAAAAGGCAAAAAAATGGACAAAATCATAATTGAATTTCCGGATGGCACAAAAAGAAAGTTTGACAAGGATATAAGCGGTCTTGACATCGCTAAAAGCATTGGAAGAAGGCTAGGTGAGGATGCACTTTCAATAGAAGTTAATGGGAACATAAAAGATCTTTCATATAATATTGATTCTAATTCGAAAATAAGGATATTTACATGGCAGGACAAAGCAGGAAAAGATATCTTTTGGCACAGCGCATCTCACCTTATGACACAAGCTATCTTAAGAGTTTTTAAGGATCAGAATATTGGGTTAGGTGTAGGTGTAGCGACAGAAGATGGTTTTTATCAGGATTATGATATTATGGAATTACATCCTGAAGATTTGGAAAAGATTGAGAAAGAAATGCAGAAAATAGTTGAAGAAAAACTAAATATAACACAGAGGAATATCCCAAAAAATGAAGCGCTGGAATTTTATAAAAAAGATCCTTACAAAATCGAACTTGCGAATGCTGTTCCGGGCGATGTTGTCAGTATGTACTCACAGGGGGAATTCGACAACTTGTGCAAGGGTCCTCATGTCCCGAATACATCCTATATTAAGGCATTCAAATTAGTAAAAATTGCCGGCGCATATTGGAGAGGCGACTCTAAAAACAAAATGCTTACTAGAGTCTACGGTATTGCATTCCAATCTAAAAAAGAGCTTGACGAATACTTGAAGCTCATAGAAGAAGCTGAAAAAAGAGATCATAGAAAACTTGGAAAGGAGCTTGAATTGTTCTCTATCCACGAAGAAGGACCAGGATTCCCATTCTTCTTGCCAAAAGGAATGATTATTAAAAACGAGCTCGTCAATTATTGGCGCGAAGAGCATAGAATTGCAGGATACCTGGAGATACAGACGCCAATCATGCTTAATAGGTCATTATGGGAGACAAGCAAGCATTGGTTCAATTACAAGGAAAATATGTATACAACTAAAATAGATAATGAGGATTACGCAATAAAGCCTATGAATTGTCCCGGCGGAATGCTTGTATACAAAGAAAAAGTGCATTCTTACAGGGAACTTCCTCTTAAAGTCGGCGAGCTTGGGATAGTCCACAGGCATGAGCTTTCAGGTGTTCTTGCAGGCCTTTTCAGAGTAAGGGTTTTCACCCAGGATGATGCGCATATCTATATGAGAGAAGATCAAATCAAAGAAGAAATTATTAAAGTCATCGAGCTTGCTGAAAAGTTCTACAAATTATTTGGATTTGAATATAAAATAGAGCTTTCAACAAAGCCTGCAAAAGCTATCGGAACAGATGAGCAGTGGGAATTTACTACAGCACAATTAAAAGCTGCGCTTGACGAGAAAGGAATAAAATACAAAATTAATCCAGGTGACGGAGCTTTTTACGGACCTAAAATTGATTTTCACTTAAAAGACTGTATCGGAAGGACCTGGCAGTGCGGGACAATCCAGCTTGATATGAGCCAGCCAGTAAATTTCGATCTTACCTATATGGATAAAGACGGAACACAAGGTAAAAGGCCATTTATGATACACAGGACAATTTACGGAAGCCTAGAGCGCTTCATGGGAATATTAATAGAGCATTTTGCAGGCAAATTCCCGCTTTGGCTGTCTCCTGTCCAGGTAAGAATACTTACTGTTGCTGATAGGTTTGAAGGCTACGCAAAAAAGATATGCGACTCTTATTTTGAGCAGGGAATAAGAGCTGAAGTTGATGCAAGAAGCGAAAGCATAAATAAAAAAGTAAGAGAAGCGCAGCTGCAAAAAATTCCAATCATGCTTACTGTTGGAGAGAAAGAAGAGCAGCAGGGAACAGTTGCATTAAGAACTCTTGACGGCAAAGTGAAATTTGGCGCAAATCCTGATGAGCTTTTGGCCTTGATTAAGAAAGATATTAAAGAAAAAAAAGCAAACTTTGAATTTTAATTTTATTAAATTTAAATTATTCTTTTTGAATAACACTTAAAAAAGAAAATTTATTATTTTAACCTTAACCACGCGGAAATGGAGCAATCGAATCAATGTAAGCCAATTGCATAGCTGGCTGTAGTTTCCATATTCTATCCCAATGTCTATAATTTGTGACAACTTCAATTTGCTCAGGCCCAAAATCAAATCTGCCTGAATATCCTGGCAATGTTCCTGCGGTTGCGTTAGCAATAAATTGCCATGTTGCACAAGTTTGTTTACTTTTGTAGTCATCAATTTTATGACCGCTATTTAATAATAAGATAACAGAGGCTTTGGTTATTGGGCTACTATTTGCTATTACAACTAGATTTGTGGCTGTTTCTTCACTAACTGTTTTAAATAAATTATTAATTCCAGCATTCATAACAGCAGTGGCATATAAAGCGTCTCCTGTTTTGGTTATGATATCACCATACATTCGAATAGCATAGGTAAATATAGAATCACTACGACTATTATCTCCTAATTTGTCTCTAATAGTTAATACTGTTTTTAGATCCATTCCTTGAACATAGTTTTTCAGAAACGCAGTTAAACTATAATCACTATGTTGCCCTAAGAGCGGTCTGGCCATTTCATATTCATCATAAAGTCTGCTTGCTTTTATTTCAAATGAAGTTGCTTCTTCTTCAGATACTCTAGCGCCTATTTTATTTTTTATTCTCTTAAATCCTTCAAGTTCTTTTCTTACTTGTTCATATCTGGTTTGTGTGCCAGCAATCTTGGCAAGCAGTCCTTCAATTTTAGAAAATTGATCGTCATCCGCTGCAGCAATACCTGAAATATCCAGCATTTCTGCTAATATATTATAGCATACTAACTTATCTCCATCTGTATTTGCAACTCTAATTAAGCGAGTATTAACTGAATTAACATATCCACTATAGCCATTTGGGTTTTGTTGGTAAACTTCAAATAATTTATCCAGCAAAGCATTAAGCACATTTGCTTCATCAAGATCTGCAAACCCTAGTTCAGTTAGTGCTGCAGCATATCCTGCTTGAGTTTTATTCCTTGCCAGTTGAAGTAAACCATTATATAGCTCTAGTCCTGATTCTAATGAAAAAAGAGGCATTTGCTCTGCATGTTCTTGATTATATGTGAGCAGCCTATCATAAGCTGTAACAAACAATTGCCGAGTTACTCCGCGAGATTCTAGTTTTTTTTGGCTACTAACTAACTCACTAAGCTTGTTTGAATATTCAGACATATTACCTCTCCATATTCTACTTAACACAAGTGCATAAGCTTTTGCTTCTTCAACGTCATATTTAGCTAAATCAGCGAGCCAAAGTGCACGGCAATCAAACTCCGCTCTTGCATTTTGGTATTTATCTAAATCAGGCTGCGACATTTTTGAAGAATATTCAGGTAACAGAGCATCAAGTTCCTGTAATTTTGGTAATAAATCAACTCCTAATTCAGTTAAAGAATCTGCAATAGGATCTAATTTTATTAATTGATAATGTTCAAAGGGAGAGCTATTCTTAAAGTGTTTTTCAATCAATTGACTTAATGAAAGAGATGCTGTATCAGGCATTGAATAAAAAAATATTAGGTTATTTATAAATATTACTAAATCATAGTAGTAACAAAATTGTAAAGTTGAAATTCCAATATCAACGCACACACATTAAAGTGCATTTGAATAACACTTATATACTAGAAAATATTGATAGAATTATATATGGGAAATAAGAAAGGGTTTACATCATTGAGAGCTTTGGTTTATTTTTTTATTCCTGCATTTATTATTTTAATATTAATTCTCTGGCACGCAACATTTGGCTTTTTCGGAGTTTTAAGCCCTATTGACAGGGATTATTCTCTTAGCGGAACAACTGTTAATGTTGAAATAAATAGCAATGGAACAGTATTTCTTCATGAAGATATTAATTATTATCTTAAGGGCTGCTTTTATGAATTATACAGGACACACGGAATAGCAAGGCCTTTAGAGTATGACATTATCAAAGGCAATGTGCCGGATGAGCCGTATATCGAGCAAATATCGGCAAGCTGTCAACCAGGTTGCATTGTATATGACCGGCAAAATGAGATTGCCGGAAATATGGGGTTAACATGTGACCAGAATGCTCAGTTCTTAATCGACTATTCTGTAAATAGAGGAATTGTTTTAGGCAGGGATTTTGCAGAGTTTCACTATAAGATCTGGGGAGACGACTGGAAAAAAAAGCTTGATTCACTTGACGGAGAGATAACTCTTCCGATGAGTGCAGATGATGATGTCTTAGTATATTTCAATCCTGCAGGACTAATAAAATATTCTGTTTCGGAAAACAAGATAAAATTTAGCAGTAAAAATATCCGACAGTATGTAGAAGTAAGAATACTTATGCCAAAAAATAAATTTAGTGAAAATAGCAATTTTATAAAAGAGAATGACCTTAAAAAACAGGAAATAGTTAACACACAAAATTCTTATTATCTTGCATTTGTAATTGTAAATATTCTTGCAATAGCAGCAGGAATCGGAATTATTTTTTCCTTAACTTATTTTCCTTTCAGTTTATATAAAAAACATGGAGTTGAACCTGATATTGCTTATAATGCAATGTATGAAAGAGAGCCTGTTTCAGGAATCAAGCCATATGTTGTCAATTCGCTTTGCGCAAATGCAACAGGAGATACTGATAAAAACGCGCTGACTGCAACTCTTCTTGATCTTGTCAGAAGAAAGCATATTGAACTTAAAGAAACACCTAAAAAGAACAGAGGAATATTTGAGAGGCAAGATGCAAAAGATGTTTTGCTTATATTTAAGGTGAATAATAGAGATAGCTTATCTGCTCCTGAAAAGCTCGTGTATTATTACTTCAGAAAGTTTGCCGATGATGAGCAAAAGTTATATTGGTCTATATTTTTAGCGAAGCTTAAAAAAACTGCTGCTGCAAAAGAATTTGTAAAACTCCAGGAAGATTTTGAAAAGTCTGTAGATAATGACTATGATATTAAGAAATATTTCAATGAAAAAGGCAATATTGAATTCAAGCTTTTTTGCGGATTAATAATTGCCTTGTCAGTTGCGCTTTTTATTGTTTTTGGAATTATAAATAGCGCCAGAAATTTCCCTATACTTAACTACTTTCATTTTATTGTTCTGATTTCAGTACCACTCGGAATAGCCGGGCTTTTTGTGCCAAGGAATGTTTTTGGAAGATTCACAAAAGAAGGCTATTTTATCTATAAAAAATCAATGAATTACAAGAGATTCATGACAGACTTAACTCTGCTTAAAAAATATCCGCCAGCATCAATTGCAATATGGGAAGAGCAGCTTGTTTATGCAACACTATTTGGCGTTGCAGATAAAGTCTTGGCTGCGATGAAAACAACAGTCAAAGAAGAAGATATGCATAGTAGCGGGCTTTATCCTTTGTACCGCTATTCAAGCTTAAGTTATTTGAATAGTTCGTATTCTGTTGCGAGCAGCACAATCTCTTCTTCCAGCAGAGGAGGCTCATCAGGCGGTTTCCATGGCGGAGGAGGAGTAGGCGGCGGGTTTGGCGGTGGAGGAGGAGGCGCAAGATAGTAGACTTAACTAATTCTTAATATTCAATAAAAAACTAGTCACAAACACTATTAAAAAGTTCATTAGAATTTCATTAGGAATTATATGAAAAATAAAGTTGAGATAAAATCCTCCGCCCAAAATTACGATTAAAAAAAGGCCAAACCAGGGCTTTATCTGCTCATCTGAATATTTTGAAACAAGCACACAGATATGCTCTTTTAATTGTTTGATTCTGTCGCTAAAAGATTGGTGTTTTCCAGGTATAGGTATTAATTCAAATATATATACTGCATTTGAAACCAAAAATAAAAAAACCATTCCTGTCAGGAAAATATCAATCGGGCTGTAGCTTGTAATTTCCGCTTCATTAAAGAAAAAGCTCATTGCGCCAAACGAAAATTTAAAAATAATCAGACTAATATTCATTATCAGAAACCATATGTAAAGCAAGAGCTTTGATGCAAAATTTAGCTTATTTACAGAAAAAGTAATATACAAAACAGCAAGTGTTGGCAGGGTTATTGCAAGCAATATAAAGTTTCTCCATATCATCAGGTAAGTTGCAACTAGATTGATTAAAATGATATTAAATAAAAGAAGCGTTCTCTCGTCAATAACAGGAAGTATTTCTTTTTTGAAATAAATTGAAAATAAAAAAGCAAAATAAAGAAAGCAAAAAAGAATGTGCATGTATAGATTGTAGTTACTTTCATGCTTTCCGGGAGTTAGTCCAACTAGGCTAATTGCAAGCCCAAACAGCAGCATCTTATAATCCTTAAGAATCTTTTTTCCAAGCAGTACAACTGCCTGAGTAAGGATGCCTGCACCAAAAACCAGCGAGAGTGCAAGAGGAGTCAGCATGTAAAGCAAGTAAAATATTGGAGTTAAAAAACTTTATTGTAAAAACTATCTGTGAATAAAACTATAGGGAGCGCACGAAATATTCGTAAAAATATTTATTTGCGCTCCAATATATCGTGCGCATTAATAATTTTGATTATACTGTGCGCACGCTATAAAAAAGCGTTATGCATATCTCGCATTATGCTCCTTAATCATGCTAACTATTATTCCATCAATATCAAATATTTTAAGCCTATTCAGCATAGGATATTTTGTATTCCATTCTAATCTTATAGGTGTACCTGAATACAGGCATATTCCATTGTCTCTTGGCAATCCAAGACTCTCCAAATGTTTAACCGTCTGTTGACAGGCTTCTGTTTCTTCAGTATTGCCGTAAAGATGCAAATCAACAAGAGCAAGAAAGTAATCTGCATTCGTTTGGCTTAGCCTAGCTGCATTAAATACTGTTTTGGCTTCTTCATATCCTCTTGCAGTAATTATTTCAAGTTCTACACCATCCGGCACAAAATATTTGGGGCGCTTTTCTGCTCTTTTAAGGTAAATTTTGTCATCATCTACAATCAGCAGGCACATTTTTTTAATTGGTTTGTCAGGTAGATTATATTGCCCATACATAGGATATTTGATTAAAAAAGACGAGCCAGTAGTATCTGAGCGCTCCAGGCTTGCGCTAAATCCAAACTCACTGCTCAGGTCTTTAACATATGCAAGGCCAGAACCTAAATGCAATGGTTTTGTTGTATAGCCACTTAACCATATTTTTGCTTGATCGGATGGAGAAATGCCATGGCCGCAATCCAAAACTCTAAAGCCATAATCTGTTCCGTCTGAAAATACAGAGAGTGTTATTTCACTTCCATCGCTGCTTGCATCAATAGCATTTTTAACTATCTCCACAAGAGCTTCTTCGACTGCGCTTGTGACCACTATTTTTCTTAAATCATCTGACGAATAATCAATTTTGAGCGTTATATTTTTATCAGCAAGTCTAGTCTTAACGCGGCTATCTAGCTCATAACAACATGTAGAGATTGTTTTTTCAGTTCCAAATTGCGAAAGAGGATTATTTAGGTATCGAATGCTTCTGTGCGCAGATTCTATTTGAGCATTTAAACTCTCTAGCGGACTGCTTTCCCATGTTATATAATAAGGTGTACCGGAAAATGCCTCTGCAAATTGTGAAGAGTGGTTAGCTAAATCAGAAACAGTCATCCTTAATGCTGTGAGGTTATTTGCTAATCCATGATAATAATTTCTATCAAGTACTGCTCCAGTATTAAACGATAAAATTCTTTCAGCAGCTTTCCTGAATAATTCATCTAGTTCTGTTTGATTGCTAAATTTTGGTCTGTTTTCAATATATGCAGCATTCAGTTGTTCGAAAACAACTCCAATTGTTGATAATGCAGTGCCAAGTTCTGTAGATATAGCATATGTCTCTTTCAACCTGCTGTCAAATAGTCCGGTTCTTATTTGTTCAACTCTTAGAAGCTCTTCCTGTGCATCATTTTCGGATTTTTTAATCATATAATCAATTTGAGTAAAAAGGCCTTCTAAAAAACCAGAGTTTGCTGATTTTGGAAATGCCATCATGTTTATTGATAAAAACTGGCTTGCAAATTCATAGTAAGCTTGAGCTGTTACAGAGCTGGTCAGCATAATTTTCGGAATATTTAATGGCGGAGCCTGCATAAGATAAGCAACAGTTAAAAAACCATTTGAGTCTTGCATGCTTAAATTTGGAAAACTACTAAACGGCATAGTTCTTAAAAACTCAATGCCTCCAGCAGTGTCTTCCATGATAATATCACTCAAAAGAAGATTTATTGCTTTCATGCCACCAATGCCACGGATTACTGCTATTGATTCTGATGCATTTCTTACTGTTAGAACATTATATCCACAATCTCTCAGATAATCAGCAATTAAGTCTCTATATGTATTGTCATTTTCAGCATATAGTATTGTTCCCTTTTTTTTAGGGTCAATTTGTCCGCAAGAATATTTTCCACTCTCAGATTCTATTATAATTTCTTCAATTCCATGCGTTTCCGTCTTATTTATACTTACACTTAATGCCATTTGCTAGCTCAACATACTAATATAGAAAACTTTGCAAAAATCATGTTTTATATAAAGAGCAAAAGCTCTCTCGACGTTAAAAACACGTTGCAAAGTGATCTATTAGAAGTTTGCAGGTTTTTTGCAAACTTCTCTATACTTATAATTCTCATTGTTGAACGAATTTTATATATAAACATTACTATTTTAATTACTTAAAAGTAGTTTAACAATAATATTTTTAAATAGGCAGTTTTTTCTTTAGAGAAGAAGAAATGTGGGACTTGTTCCTATCGCGGGCAGCCCGAATCTTATAAGGTGATATAAATTGGGAATATACAAGTATATTAGCGAAAAATGGAAAAATCCAAGGGTAGGCCTTGGTGATTTATGGCAGACAAGGCTTGTTGAATGGAGAAAAGAGCCTGTAACTGTGCGAATCGAGCACCCGACAAGGCTTGATAAGGCAAGAGCTCTTGGCTTTAAGGCCAAAGAAGGCTATATAATTGTACGCCAAAGAGTTGAAAAAGGTGGAAGGCAAAGGCCAAAAATAAGAAAAGCAAGAAGATCAAAAGCAAGAAGGCAAAGGAAAATTGTCGGCTTGAATTACCAATCAATCGCAGAAAGAAGGGCAAATAGGAAATACGTCAATTGTGAAGTATTGAATAGCTATTGGGTAGCTGAAGACGCGCTTCACATATGGCACGAAGTTATCTTAGTTGACAAAGCTCATCCTGCAATACTAGCTGATCGGAAAATCAAATGGGTTGCATTCCCTCAGAACAGGGCAAGGGCATTCAGAGGATTGACTTCAGCTGCTAGGAAGAGCAGAGGACTGCGGAACAAAGGCAAAGGAAGCGAAAAATCAAGGCCAAGCCTAAGGTCTCACGGAAGACGAGCGCATTAAATTTTTTTCTTTTTATATATAACATTTTTATATTTGTGAAAAATCACACTAAACATGCCTCTGTAGCTCAGTACTAACGCGGAATGCTTTCGCCCATTCAAAGCGAAGTGGGACATTCGCCCTCAAAAAACGGGCATCAATCCCACAAAACGATGATAAAAGGTTTATGTTGTTTTTCCGTCAAAAAACAAAAAAAAATGCCTCTGTAGCTCAGTGGTAGAGCGCGTGCTTGGTAAGCACGAGGTCGCGAGTTCAATTCTCGCCAGAGGCTTGCATAAATTTATATATCTTGGACTATTTAACTATTATTTTAATGGCTAAGCGTTTTTTATTAAAAAAACCAGATTCTAAAACTGTCAGAAAAGTATTTTTTTACATGCTAATATTATCCATAGCCTATCTCATCAACAGAAGGCTTTTTCTTATGGGTGTCTTTATTACAATTACTCTCCCTATCAAATTTTTAAAAACAATGGTGCCGATTCCAATTACACCCGAGCCTGTTGTTTTTTTTCCGATTGTTATGACACTACATTGGGGAATTCAATATTCTTTTTTATATCTGCTGCTAACTGTAATAATTTTTGATCTAATTATTGGAAGGTTTGGTGATCCAACTATAGTTGCATTTTTTTTAATACTTGGTGTAAGCTCTCTTGGCGTTCCTCTAAGCCAAATAATCCCAGATACTTTTGTTTCAGGTATGGTGCTATCTTTTATTTATATGATTGTATACATTTTATTCAGGACAAGAGTATTAGGAATACCAATATTTGATGTTTTAAGCCCGGCAATATCATGCTTTATCTTTAATTTTCTTTACCTAAGCTTTTTTAGCACATTATTAAATCACATAATGTAGATTGCAAACAAGCATTTTTCATGTCTTTTCCCAAAATAATTTAAACTTGTAGTTTTTTCAAGAATGTTATGGCATCAGCATCAGATCTTGAAAGAGGAAAGTTTTTCGAGTACAAAAATGAATTATTCCAGGTAGTTAGAAAAGAGCTAGTTAATTGCGGGACTCACTCTCATACAAAATTAAAGCTTGCGTGTACAGATCTAAAGGGAAAAAAGGACAAAACACTGACTCTTGGCCATAATGACCAGGTAGATTTGGTCGAGATAATGAAAAAAACAGGAAATATTATCTCAAAAAGCGAGACAGGAGTTCAGGTAATGGATCCATTCACATATGAGACTCTTGATGCAAATTGCGATAAAGAGCTTCTTGAGACACTGAACGAAGGCGATGAAGTAGTTTTTGTCGAATACAAAAACGCAGTAACAGTAATTTCCAAAAAAAGAGCGTAGAATACAAATTAGTCTTTTTCTTTTCTTATTTGCTGAAAATACCTTTGCTGTATTTCTTTATAATCTTCCTCTTCAACCTTGCCGAATTTGCCTGTTATTGCAGGATTTCCCAAGTCCAAATCAGGTATTTTTTTGCAGCCGTATTTATTGTAATATCCTTTTTTTTCAGTGTAGTATGTTTTATCATAATTCCTTTTTGAAGTATCGATTACTACAGCATAGCATTTAACATAAGAATTCTCTTTTGCATAATCATTACAAGGTATAGAAATTATGCGCTGCGGCTTTGATAGGTATCCGTTGAAATCGACAACAATTCTAAAATTACTTTGTGAATCATAATCAGGAGAAGAATAGTATCCGGGTGACTGTGTGGATACTTGTGTGGGTGCCTTTGAATCATAATTGTAGCCATCGCTATATACCACAGTCATACCTGCTGTTGCACTGTATGCAAGCACAAGGAATAAGATTAAACATAAAATGTGTTTCATGTCATCTGAAAATAAGAGTTTATATAAAAAGGCAGTGTAAATTATATACTCACCAATTAGTAGTAATATTTAAATATAGGTCTCTTCTAAAGAGCATCCTAGCTAGATTTATCTCTAAAATGCAAATTACAAAAGTCGACCCAGAAACAGGAAAAGAAATAATAGTTCTAAATCCAACTCTCAATGATTTAGTAGATGCAACAACACAAAAAATTAACCTAGTACACTGGTCAAAATCTATTGGCGGATGGAATCCTCATGATCTAGGCTCACCTCAAAGGCAGGCACTTTCAATGCTAATATATCTTTTTGATGCAATCGGGCAAGCCTCAAAACAAGAAGAGACAGGACAGTATTATGCGTGGTACAAGCTGATGTTAGAAGGCATCTATGCCAAGATGATTCCGTTATCGCTCACGATGCAGTATCTGGCACATTATTCTCCGTGTAGAGATGTAATACATATTTGGAAAAAAGGCAAATATGTTGCCAAGGAAAGCCCCATGCCGCTTGCCGCAGAAGCTGAATATAAACTTTTAGAATATTGTTCTAAAAAATTTCCTGTGATAGAGCCGCAGGGTTTTCTTAGAATCGGCCCTTATGAGTTGGCAGAAGAAACAACAGCGCCTCAGGTTGCCGCACTATCTGAAAGCACTCCTTTTTTCAGAAGCAGCTCTTCTGCTCTGCCTAAAACAATAGTTGATGTCCTGAAGGCGTCATGTAAACATTTTGAAGTTTGGCCAGTTGAAGAGGCTACTCCTAAGGGTTATCACACCGATGCTCTCTCCGTATTATTTACTCCTAGACAAGATGCATTATCAATAGCAGATATGTTTACTCTGTGGGCAAAACCAGGAACGCATAATCGGGCAAGAAATGTAAGAAATGCAAGTAACACTATGCTGACGATAACTGCGCAGCTACATGAATCTCATCCTGAAATCGAGGTGAACGGGGAAACATGGAAAGATAAGCCATCTTTGCGCGGATATGCATCTTCAAGATATGATTATTATTTGGGAAACACTCTTACCTGGCTTGTTAAAAAAAATAGAAGAACAGAAGCGTTAGCACTGGCAGTCAGGAATTTAGAGGGTTTATTGGATGTCAGCGGATACGATAAGGATATTATTGATGACTATTGGGTTATCAATACTGACTCAAATCCAGCTAATTTTCTTTATTACAAAAATAGGAAAAAAAATAGAGTTGTCAGGATAGATCTTGCATCAATGATTAATCCAAAAGCGCTCAGAATCGGTGAATCACCTGAGCGTAAATTTGACTATTGCTTTTTTTATAATGACCTGTTTCATATATTTGATGTTAATGAGCAACTGACAATAAGGGAAAGAAGAGATAATTTATCTTCGGATGATACTCTTAGCCATGCTCTCTGTGTTTACTGGATATCTAGAGAAAAGGAAAGGATTGATGAAAAAGTCATATGCGGCCAATCAGTACCCGGAATAGCTGATCCATTAAAGTATCAAAAAAGAGTAAATGATATTTTAAGCCAGTTAGGCCACAGCGACTGCGTTGACTATAATCTAAGAAGAAGAGTTGAACGTGTTCTGGTTCAAAGAAGAAAATCCCGATTAATGGAGATGGAAGACCAATGTGTCCAAATAGAAAATCTAAGTGCAAAACCTTACCTTGAGCTGGACGACAATTTTTTCATTCATAGGTATTTCAGAAATATGAGCTATGTTCTCTTTATTGAAAAAAATGATCGCATGCTGCCAAGACTAAGTAAGCAACTAGCTTTAGTGAGAAAAGGTCTCCAGGACAAATTAATTGATTGTATCTCCAGACATAAGGATGAGCAACTTCAAGGAAAAGCTGAAGCTATATACACGCTAGGAACTGTAAAAAATGGCGAAAGTCCTGCAGGTATGCAAGATAGTTTTGATTTCACATTAAAGAGGATGATTGGTTACAGTGATGAAGATTCCGGCAGGATGTATAGAGGCTTGAAAGGTTTAGCAGAAAATATCAATGCATATTTTGATGGGAGATATTATGGATTAAGGGAACATATACTGCAATATGTTAGATCTTGCATGGAGGTTGAAAGATTAAAAAATGAAGTACAAAAACATTTTATGCTTGCACATGATTCTCTTGACAAAGCTATAGGATATCTTGCAGCAAATCTGGATGGAAAACAAAAAGGTGCTCCCATAACAGATGGACATAATCCATACAGCATTTTTAATGGCTCTTCTCCTCATTTATTATATAACGGCGCACCTGCATTTGCGCCATCTAGTGTAGATTCTCTCGACGACCAGTTCAATTTTCATATCGAAAAAATCAAAGAGAAAGGGTATATAGAATTTGTAAGAATAATACAGATTGAATATCTTCGGGCAAAGATTGATGAGCAAAAAAGTTAATTTTTTAGGTTTTTAACTCTGTTAGTTAGTGCAAGATATGAGAAAAAACATGATCCGATAAACATAAAGGAATTAATACTTGAATGAAGTCCGAGGCTCTCCCCTATCATATGATAAAAATGTGCGCATTTTTAGCAAATTGAAAATTCGATAATTTTCAATTAATGGTGGGGATTCGCAGCTTGGATTTCAGCAAATTGCACTGCCAAGCAATACCATTCATCCAGTATGTTTGGAGTCATTAGCTGACTCCGACATGCTAAAATTAGAGATGGTAGTAAACTGCCCTCTAATTTTATCATACTGAAGTATAGTAAAGAGCAAATATATTAGTTATTCTTTTCTCTTTACTATATAAGAAGTGCATAAAAATTTTATATGATTATTTGTGCACTTCTATATATCTGGATTTCTGGCAGTGCAATTTATAAGCTCGTCAGCAAGCGTACTTATCCCTATCTGCATTATTTTTAATAATATGATTAAAGTCAGACATACTCCTATCATTGTTGTTGATGTAGGAAAAATATGATGAAATATATATGCATACTTTCAAACTTTCAAAAGCTAAAGAGTATAGAGATGGTATGAGAATTCTTGATTAAGCTACTTTGTTTCCACTTATATGAGGTGGTAAACAATGAAACCAAAGTTTTTCATTGGATTGGATGTACATAAAGACATAACAACATATGCAATAAGAGATACAAAGGACAA
>JAZDLQ010000083.1:0-32042 GCA_043801855.1 archaeon
TTGACATAAATTATGCTATTGCATATGTGAAAAATCAGAGCGCTCATCACGCCAAATCAATTAATCGGAATCCTCGCCCCGTAGCAAAGCGGAGGGGTCGCCCCGCAGGGCGAGGCTTTAGCCCGAGGAGGATGTCAAGTAAATGCCAGATAGAAAATAAAAAAATTAATCATTTCTTAGATTCCTTGTAAAAAATTCTTTTGTTAATTGAGTCTTATTCTTACAAGCATTTAATATTTCATTAGACATAGAAAATTTTGATTTTCTAATTCTATCTGTGTGATAATATAAATGCAGTTTAATACTATCTTCTTCTTCTAATTTTTTTATAATCGGTACAAAGTCTGTATCACATGCAAGTAGAATTATTGTATCATATTTTTTACCTTTACTTGATGCAATTTTCATTAAATCCATAACCACTAATGTGTCAACACCTTTTTGACAAAAATTACTATCTATTTTTTGCACTCTTCCTTCTCTTACAATTATTCCTTGTTTTTTTAATTTTGAAACGAATTTATCATATCCTGCTTTCAATTTTTGTTCCTCTTGTGTTGGCGGAGTCCCTTGAAAAGGTGGGGCTGTGTAATAATAAGTTTCATCCATCCAATAACCTGCTTTGATAGCTAAATATTTTGAAAATTTAAGAATATCAACCTTTAGATGTTTTTGGTTGCCAAAATCTTTGGAAATTTCACTAAAATATCCACCATCTATTAATACAATCGTGTCTTTTAGTGCCATTTTTGTTTGATTTTAATAACCTAATGTCATTTAGAAAAAAAGGTTCATCAAGCGTCCCCTTAGGAACACTTGGGCTCATGTTACTCTTTGGTAACTAATACTTATATTTAAATATTATGTCGATATTATGTCTTAATATTAATTAAAACTGTTGTCAGATTAACAGGTCTTTAAAAATGATAATAAATTTGAAAATTTTTTGTAATCTCTTTTGGTTTTTTAAAATATAGCTAATGATTATAAAAATCGATAAGTTCCTTTAATATTTTTTCTGAGTCAAACTTTTCTTTAAATATTTTCTTTGATTCGCTTGACATTTTCTCTCTTATTTTTTTATTTTCAAGCTTTTTTATAGCCTTTGCAAAACTAGTTTCATCATCTGCAAGAAAGCCGTTAATATTATTTTTGCAGCATTCACTGTTTCCACCAGAGTTAGTTGCTATTATTGGCTTTCCAAAATAAGCTGCCTCAAGAAGCGCCCTTGAAAAAGGCTCTGGCCATTTTGCAGCAAGGCATATTACATCGCTTTTTTTGTATACTTCAGGTATACACTCATAGCTTAACTTTCCTATAAAAATTACATTTTTAAGTCCAAGGCTATTGGTTAGTGTGACTAATTCTTCTTTTTGCGGGCCATCTCCAACAATAAGAAGAGTTTTATTTGATTCGCCAGCTATTGCAAATGCTCTTATTAACATGTCTACACCTTTTATTTTATCTAGGCTTCCGATGTAGGTATAGACAATGCCGCTTAGCTTTGCATTGAGCTTTTTGTTTCCTTGAGGTTCAATGAATATGTTATAGATTTTTTTTCCTTTGAGATTTTGTTTTCGTATGAATTCTAAAATAAAGCCACTTACACAAACTAAATTAAAACTTTTTAACGATTCAAGCCTTCTTGAATAATTTAAATATAATGCAAGCCAAAAAAGAGGATTATACTTAAGATAAACAGGCATTTTTACTCTTCCGATATATTCAGAATTTAGAATGCATTCTATCATTTTAAGCGGATTGCAACCATCACACACTTCTTTTTCTTTGTAGTATAGGTTTGCTTTAGGGCACAAGTTTACATAGCTATTGACTGTTGCAAATTTTTTTGAGCTATAATTTTCAGCACCAATTGTCGCAGTATTATTAAGGCAATGAATTATGTCAAACTTGGTGTCTAGTCTATTTAGTTCACCTCTTAGAGACGCGGTGTAATTAAGTCTTGTAAAATTTCCTAGTATTGTGCCTGGATTTTTTCCGGTAATAGTTGACCTAATTGTTCTATATTCTCTTTGCTCGCTCTTTGGAAGATTACTAAACCATGAAGTAAGAACAGTGACATCGTGGCCTTCTTTTGCAAGGCTCTGCGCCAAAATTTTTGCTGAAATTTCACCACCGCCAAAGTTATACGGTTCAAAATACTCAGAAACAAGAAGGATTTTCATTTTTGATAGATCTCCTCAATTTTTTCAATAATTTTATTCCAGTCGTATTTCTTTGCAAGCTCATAGGATTCCTTTACTTTTTTTTTGTAAAGATTATCATTATTTAGTATTTCTTTTAATTTTTTTGCCAGGCTGTCCGGATTTTTCTGCTCAAAAATAAGACCGCCAATCCCATTTTGTGTAACCTCAATAAATACATCAATGTCAGAGCAAACATATGGGGTTTTGCATGCCATTGCCTCAATTAGTATTATTCCAAAGCCTTCAACTGTTCCGGGATGGCATAAAATATGAGACTGCTTAATTATTTCAATCAATTCTTCTCTTTTTAAAAAGCCCTTAAAAACAACATTGCATCCTGTTTTTTTGGCAAGCAAAATTAGTTCTTCCTTATATGGCCCATCACCTATTATTATGCACTTTACTTTTAAGATACTTGCAGCTATAATCAAATCCTGCACTCTTTTATGCTCAAGAAGCCGTCCTGCAAAGCACACTGTTTTTTCTCTGAATTTTTTTATATCAGGTTTGTTAAATTCACTAAGCCAAATTCCATTTGGTACCACAAAAATATTTTTTTCATGAATTGATAAATTTATTAGCTTTTTTTTTGTGAATTCCGATACTGCAATAATTTTAACACCAAATACTACTGATTTAAACAAAATAATCTTTTCAGCAATTTCTCCAAGTAAACCTAATTTCGTTTTTGTGTTTTTTTCCCAGTTGTTAATCCATACCTCATGATAAGTCATGAATGTTTTTTTTAGAAATATTTTTGATACCAGCGCCGCAGGATATGTAAAAAAGCTTTCAAAGTCAGCTGCATCTATCTTATTCTTTTTTATGATTCCTGGAATCTTAAAAAGAAGGCATAAACCAAAACAAATTCTTTTAAAAATATGCCCTGTTGAAGTATATGGATAATCTTTGCCTATCCTTACTATCTTAATATTACCAATTGATTCCTGCTCTTTTTTTCCGGGCTGTTTTGAAGCAATAACAAGTACATTATTTTTTTTTGAAAGACCTTTTGCAAGATTATATGCCCTGCTTTCAATTCCTCCAGTTATCTCAAGCTCGTTAGCAGGAAAAAACTCTGTAGCAATAAGAATATTCATTTTTGTTTGATTTAATCATTCATTTTTTATTTTTTCTTTTTCATATAAGCAATCTGCCTAATAGCAATAGTTATGTGCTGGTCAAGCTCTTCAATTTTAATATAGAGCCTAAACATCAGGTAAAATAGAGTTCCTATGCTCATGTAGATAATGACATCAACGCCTCTTCCTATTCCAATTATATTTGCAACTTTACTTATAAGGCCAGGAAAAAAAGCGGTTATTATTAAACCTGACCAGATAAACATCCAGAACGCAAATTCAACTAGCTTAAGTTTTCTGTCAATTGTTCGAAGAATCACCCTGCTTACTGCAAAAATTGTGAATAGAACTGCAAACAGCTGAAAAAGTGTTATCATTTTTTACCTCGTTAGTTTTTTTAAGATCATATTAAGCCCAAGCCCAAAACTATGCGTCCAGTTTTGGCCTTTTTTAATAGCATAATCTGAATATATTACGGTTACCGGAACCTCTTTATATTTTAGGTTCTTTTGCCTTATTTCATGCAATATTTCACCAGCATGCTCCATTCTGTTGCTGTTAATATTAATCATTTCAGCAGCTTTCCTTGACATTGCCCTAAATCCGTTCTGAGAATCTGATACTTTTATGCCGTATAGTAAATAGACAAATATAACTCCTATTTTCAGGATAATTTTTTTTAATAATGGAATATTTTTTGCGCTTCCCAGAAACCTTGAGCCAAGAACAATATCTGCCTCATCACTAATAATCGGCTCAATTACTTTTTTGATTTCAGAAGCCAAAAACTGTCCGTCAGCATCGAAAGTAACGACAATATCAGCACCTTGGAAGATGGCATAGTCAATGCCTGTTTTCAGTGCTGCTCCCTGTCCTCTGTTGATTACGTGTGTCAGAACAACAGCGCCGGCATCCTCTGCCTTGTTTTGCGTTGAATCAGAGCTTCCGTCGTTTACTACAATTATATTTGAATAGCCTTCTTTCTTTAAGTCTTTTATTACTTTTGAAATTGATTTTTCTTCGTTATACGCTGCAATTATTATAAATACTTTCATGATGTAGACAAAATAAGCATTATATATATTATTTATTGTTTTTAACTCCGCAAATCCCAAACCCGACTTTTACTTTTTCTGTTAGTTTGATTTGTTCATACCCAGCTCCTTTAAACCAAGAGACTACTTCACTTTCAGTATGCTCAAACCTATATGGGCAGGCAAGAAGATCATAAACATTGACCATTGCCTCAGAGTAGGTATAGCCTTCAATTGCCATTCTAAATACTGCAATAACGGGAAAAAAAATATTTTGCAAAAATTCAGGCATATTTTTAGTGATTGGCTTAACATATTTTAGCAGGAATTTTTTGAAACCTTTTGATTTAGAGTAAACCCAGACGTAAAGTTTTCCATTTTTTTTAACAAGTTTTGATATATTTTCAAACGCAATTTTACTGCTATATGTGTGATGAATAACTCCCTTACTGTATACCAAATCAAATGATTCTTCTTTAAATGGAAGCGCCATTAAATCCGCCTGCATGAACTTGACGTTCGGAAATCTTTTTGAATTATTAACAACGCTTTTGCTTATATCGACTCCAGTAACATTTGCGCCAAGCTCATAAAAACACTGTGAAACTGTGCCATTCCCGCAGCCTGCATCAAGCACATTTTTTTCCTTTAGCCATTCTTTTTCTTCATCAATTTCTTTAAGAAGAAGATTTTTTCTCTCTTCAATTGTCTGAAACCAGGTTTTGTCGCCTTCTTTATAATATGACCATTGCTTGCTAAATGATTTCTGCACCTTTTTGTGTTTTTCGTCAATCATTACCCAATTAAAAAAAAGAGTATATAAAAAGATAACTAAAAAAGATATCCTAAAATTATTTAAACCAAATCATTTTATATTCGCCAAATGAGCAAAAAACACAGACATAATACCTCTCATATTAAAATAGAGCAAAAGAATGAAAAAGAGCCGGATGAATACATTGAATTTGATATTATTGCCATATTAAAAAGATATTGGCCGCTGCTTCTTATATTGGTTTTTTCAATATATGGCTTTTATCTTAGATCATATCATATGGATTATCCTGTTATTGGATACCATAACTGGAAAGAAGTTAGATATCTTACTCCTGCCAGGCACTTTGCAGAGGACGGCTTTTTTAAGCATGGCTTTTTTATTCCAGAGGGAGATTTCATCAGTTTAAAAGACAATCCAAGCGGAGCCCACGGTGATTATTTTCCATTTAGTTCTATTTTTGCAGCAATAGGAATGATGATTTTTGGTGAACACTTATGGGCAGCAAGGCTTCCCGGAGCAATTATTAGCACGCTTGCAATAATTATCACTTACTTTCTTGTAAAAGAGCTGTTCAGCCGAATTGACATTGCTCTTATTGCATCATTTTTAATGGCAATCAATCCTTTATCCATTTTTTACAGCCATAATGTTGACCAGATGCCGGATGGTTTTTTATTTATGCTTCTTGGCTTGCTGTTCTACTTTGTATGGATTAATAAATATAAGAATCACAATCTTGTGCTGAGCGCTCTTTTTATTATATTATCAATAATAGGTAAGTATGAATATGGTATAATTCTCCTGCCAATGCTTATTGTTTTTCCTTTTGAGAGGCTTAGAAACATAAAAAAAGACTATAAAGCGTATATTTTCTGTGCGATGATTGGGATATTAGGCCTTGTATGGCACTATTACTCAACAGAATATATTCTAGAGCAGCTTGGAACACAAGGCGGCAAAATGGATTATGCTACAATTAATCCTATGCCTGCACTTAATGCTGAGTTCTGGAATACAATGAAAGACTACGCTGCTGATAACTTTACGCTTCTTGGAGTTGTGTTTGCGTTCTTCGGCCTGATTTTTTCAATTATATTTTTCAAAAAAAAGAGCCTGTCAACCAAATTTATGCTGGCATATTTTGTTGGCGCAGTCACCTATTTTCTGATGATTCCAAACAACCTTAAGGGACATAACTACCACCAATTTCCACTGCTTGCTCTTGTCGTTATACTAATTGCTTATTTTATGCTGATTATTTCTGTTAACTTGTCAAACATAATTATGTCCTTTTTTGAAAAAAAGAATGAGTTATTTTCTTTATCATTCAAAACAATAACAGTTGTAGCCCTGATACTTTTGCTTTATAACCCATCTGTAATTCCTTTTTTTAGTAAGTTTAATTCAAGGGGAGGAACAATGCCATATGGCGGGATTAAAGAATCAGCAAATAGGATGTTTGATACTCAATTCTTTGGGCTTGATGTTGCCGGAGAATATATAAAAGAGCACAAAAACGAGAATGACTGGATAATGCACTCACAGCACCAGGCTTTTGGCATTTTATGGCATGCTGATACTAAAAGCCCTAAAGGAATATATAGAGATGTAGATAGCATTAAGTATGCAGAAGAGGCTCTGAATGCATCATGGCTTTTTGTTTACCAATGGGATTTTGGAATATTCAATGAAGAGATTTGGCAGTATTATGCTCAAAATTATAAGCTACGCCAGATAGGATTTACTCAACAGGGAAATAATCAGCCTAATTTATTATATATGCTTTTCCAAAGGGATCCGGACAACGAGACATTTGATGTAAACAAATTAGGCGACTATCTTGCTAACAAGCCAGTTTATAAAAAAGAGTATGAGCTAACAAGTGGCAAAGTTGAAATGAATTATATCAATGCATAAAATGAAAAGAGATACTTTTTTTAAGTATTTTTTTGCATTATTTGTATCAGTAGTCATTATTTATTTTCTATTAACAAAGGTTGATATAAAATCTATTTTTTCTTTTCTTATTAAAATGGATTTAAAGTACCTGTGTTTAGCTTTTTTTGTGTATTACCTTGGCATTATTTTCAGAGTAATTCGATTCAGCTATCTTCTGCAGAATAAAATCCCTTTTTTTACGCTGCATAAAATTTCAATATACCATAATTTTTTCACAAGCGTGCTTCCCTCTGCAACTGGTGAGCTTAGCTACATCTATATGGTAAATAAAACCGGAAAAGTAACGATTTCAAAAAACATATCCAGCCTTTTTATTGCCAGAATATTTGATTTTGTATCTTTTTTTATTATCATGCTATTTGGATATTTATATTTGAAAAATGAGTTGCCCGCTAATATAACCAGCCTTTTTTTAATTATTGTATTTTTACTAGCGATAATTAGTATTTGCATGACAATTCTGGTATTAGATATATTCAATGTAAGATTTCTTGGTTTTATTAAAAAAATCATTAAAGCGTTAAAGCTTGATAAAATAAAATATATTAGAATTTTGACCGTAAAATTTGAAAAATTTGTTAAGACAGAATCAAATCTGGATAAGAAAGTAATTTTCTTTTCCATTGTGGTTTCTTTTCTTGTATGGATTGCAGCAACTTTATCCAATTATTACATCTTCCTTGCTACAGGAATTGAATTTTCAATAATTAAGATCCTTTTTGCGATTGCACTACTTAAATTCATGTCACTACTTCCAATTCAGGGACTAGCCGGATTTGGAACAAGTGAAGGCTTATGGGCACTTATTTTTGTTCAGCTTGGATTATCTCTTGAAAATTCTATACTGACTGGATTTGCAGCTCATTTAGTGTCACTTTTATTTATATGCATGCTTGCATTATTTATTTTTGCATTTAACTTTTTTTCTTCAAAGAATTAGCAAGAAGAGCCTCAAAACTGTCTGCAGTCTTTTGCCAGTTAAAATCTGAATATTTAATCTTAAGTGCTTCATCACTGAATTTTTTTATCCTGGCTTTATCTTTAAGAAAAAATTCAATCTTTTTTACAAGCTCTAATACATCACCGGGAATTGTAAGAAACCCGTTTTTCTTATCATTAATCATCTCAGGAATTCCGCCAATTCTAGAGCCAATTACAGGAAGGCCGCAGGCCATTGCTTCAACAACAGTTATCCCAAGACCCTCAAACCCGATGCTTGGCTGCAAGTAAATATCAGAGCCGTTGTATAACCCGACAAGCTCTTGCTGCGTGTGCTTTGGTATCCTTATTACATGCTCTTTTAGGTTTAGTTCTTCTATTAGCCGATCTATTTCTATTTCGTAAGGCCCTTCTCCTACAATAATATATTTGATATTTTCATTTTTTTTAACTAATTCCTTAAGCGCTTTAACCGCAACTTGGATTCCTTTCCATTCGACAAGGCGTGCAACAGACATTAGGGCAAACTTATCATTTAAATTGTATTTTTTACGATACTCTTTTCTTAGACTATCGTCTTTATTAAAAATTTTAAAATCAGTTCCGCTATGAATTGTCATGCATTTTATTCCAGTCTTTTTTTCAGTATCTTTGCTTACAGCATAGCTTAGGCCAATAACGTAGTCTAGATGCTCAACTGATTTTTTTTCAAGATGAAGAGGCATGATGTATGGGCCACCTATATAAACATACAATCTTGTTTGCGGGCACTTCTTTTTTATCTCTTTAAACAGCAGAGCATCAATTGACTTAAAGAGAATAATTGCATCATACTTCTCTTTTATGATAACCTTTTTTGAGTTCCAAAAAAAGCTTAACGCCTCAATTACTTTGGCAGTAGGATTGTTCAAAATGCCAGATTTTGGCTGGAAAAATTTTAGTGCATTATCAATAAAAGTTAGTTTTTCTCCATGGATGTATTTGATGGGCTTGTAGTTTAGGTCATACTGTCTTGCCATATCGCAGGGAGGATCGTCTCCGCTTATTACAGTAATATCATGGCCTTTCTTGTCAAGCCTGCTTGCAATCTCAAGAAGCATTCTCTGGTTTCCGCCGGCTGAACCAAGAGTATATGCAAGGTATAAAGCAATTTTCATTTTTCTGCCTCAAAGCCATCAATATATCTGTCATGCCAGCTATTGAAGCATACAATTGACCATATCCTGTGCCAGTTGTCTTTTTTATTTGTTTTATGCTCATCAACTATCTTTTTCGCATAATCATAAGAAAAAAACCCTTTATCATTCAGGTTATTTTCACTTAAGCTTTCATCAACAATATATTTTAACTCATTATTGATCCATAGCTTCATAGGTATGCTAAAACCCTGCTTTTTCCTGTATAGGATATCTTTTGGCAGGAATTTTGACATTGATTTTTTCAAAAGGTATTTTGTTGTGATTCCATTAAGCTTAAGGTTTGGCGGAACACTAGCTGCAAAATCAATCATATCATTATCAAGAATAGGAACTCTTACTTCAAGAGAATTAAGCATAGACATGCTATCTGTCTTATACAGATTATTGTCCGGAAGATAAGTTTTAATATCGATATAGCTCATCTTCTCGATAAGGCTTTTTGGATGATATTTAAAGTCAAGGACTTTTTTGAAAGGATCTTCTTTGCCTATTGATTTATCATAATAAACCGCGTCTTGATCATGTTTTGTTAGTGTAGACATCCATTTTAGATGGCCTATTGTTTTTGGCATAGCGCTTCCGAACTGATATCTTTTGATTTTATTGATAAGGCCTTTTTTTTTGCTTTTGTAAAGGCATGAAGCTAATCAAAGGCGCAATCAGCCTCTTTCCGGGAATAGCACGATAGATTGGGTATAGTTTTTCTGCAAGGTGCCAGTCATATCCTGCAAAAAGCTCATCTCCTCCGTCACCTGATAATGAGACTGTTACATTTTTTCTTGCAAGCTTTGATACCAGATAAGTCGGGAATATTGAAGGATCAGTGAATGGCTCATCAGTGAACACCTCTTTTTTTTCTATAAGTTTTATTATATCATTTTGCGAAAGAGTCTCTTCATGATGGTCTGTTCCAAACAAGTCTGCTACTTTCTGGGCATATTTTCCCTCACCATACCCCGGCTCTTCAAAATTAATTGTGAAAGTTTTAACTGGCTCTTCAACCAGCTGCGACATCATTGCAACAACAGAGGATGAATCGACTCCGCCGGAAAGGAATGCGCCAAGCGGGACATCTGCAACCAGTTGCTGGTTCACTGATTTTTTTAAGACTTCAACTAACTTTTTTTCAAAATAAGATTCATCCTTGTTAGCTGGATTAAAACGTAAATCCCAGTATTGTGTTACTGCTAATTTCTTGTCTTTTATTACCATAAAACAGGCAGGCGGAAGCTTATAGATATTTTCAAACATTGTAAGAGGAGTTGGCACATATTCAAATGCCATATATTGATTCAGTGCAGTTTTATTCACGCTTCTTTTTATTGTCTTATTTTCTAAGATAGATTTTATTTCAGAGCTAAAAAGAAATTTATTTTCATCTATATAATAATTGATTGGCTTTATGCCTATCCTATCTCTTGCAAGAAAAAGAAGCTTTTTTTTCTCATCATAAATAGCAAATGCAAACATGCCGTTTAGGTATTTTACAGACTCAAAACCCTTATCTTCGTATAGATGAATAATTATTTCAGTGTCTGTATTTGTATAGAACCTATGGCCTTTTTTTTCTAAATCTTCCCTTAATTCCTGAAAATTATATATCTCACCATTAAACACAATCCATACGGTTTCATCTTCATTATGAATAGGTTGCTTGCCGGTTGTCAGGTCAATTATTGAGAGCCTTCGGTTAGCAAGGCCGATGCTGCCATTTGTGTAGAATCCTTCATCATCAGGGCCCCTGTGCGAGATTACATTAGACATTTTTCTAAGTAGCTTTTTGTCTAATTTACCCTCAAATTCCCAAATCCCAGTTATTCCGCACATTTTGGATTGTATTTTTAATAATTATTATTTTGTAATTTTTATCATGAAATCAATTCCAAGCAATGGATTATTCATTGCTATTTTTTTAAGAAAAGGGTTTAGCCCGATTATCTTTGCCTTGTTCTTTCTGCAAAGAATTTTTGCATCATTATACGTAATCTCACATATATGCCCATCGACATGCGAGAATAATTTGAGAATCTTTAACTCAGCGACCCTACAGAAAAATATGTATATGCGATAGATGTATTTATTCGGCGTTGAGATGGTCAGGGTTCCTCCTTTTTTTAACACCCTTAAGCATTCTTTAACTGCTTCATTATGATCCTGCAAGTGCTCAAGAACCTGTTCCATTATTACTTCATCAAATGTATCATCTTTAAACGGAATCTCATATACACTTCCCTGCATGAACCTTATATCCTGAAAATTTTCTTTTCCTTTTTTCAATAGTTCGCTGTCATATTCAAGTACAGTCACATCATGGCCGCTGCTTTGCAGTTCATTCGCTAATCTTCCGACTCCGCCACCTATATCAAGCACTTTTTTTCCTGATATGCTTTTTATCAGAATTTCCCTTTCATATATTCTAAGCGGATTTTTTGCTCCAAACTGCCATCTATAATCCTCATTTTTTGCCATATTCAAGTCCGCATATTTTTTGTTTAAGTACCTTGATATTGCTTATATAATTTTTGTAGCTGTATTGCTTTGACTTAATTATGGCACCTTTGCTTATTTTTTGCATTAATTTTTTATCCTTAATAAGCCTGACAACGCCATTTGCAAAATCTTCTTTATCTGGTTTAGTAATCATTGCGCATCCAGAATCAAGAAACGAATTGTAAAGAATTGACTCAGGTACAACTATTGGCACTCCAGATTCAAGGTATGAAAAAATTTTAAACGGAATATTTATTCCTGAATACCTCGGTGAGACTAAAATAGTTGCAATCGAAAAATAGGAATTAAGCTCTTCCGGGCTTACCTTTTCAACTATTCTGACATTTTCGGCTATATTTAATTTTCCGGATAAATCTTTAAGCATTTCGATGTTGCCAGTTTCTCCGCCAACAAGAACAAACTTAACATTAGGAATTGTCTTCTCCACAATTTTTGCAGATTCAAGAAGCATAGGAAGATTGTTTACATTTGCAAAGCTTCCGGTATAAAGAATAACTGGTTCACCTTTTTTTATACCTAGTTCTTTTCTTAAAGCATTCTGCTTTTTTTTCCCTACTTTTTTTATTTTGACATTTGAATAATTCTCAACCAGAACAAGATTCACTTTTTGATTGATGTTCCCAACAATATCAACAAGATTTTTGCAATGCACAACAATAATATCAGAATTATTGATTATCATTTTTTCAAGATTTCTAAAAATATTAACAATTAATTTTGAACTTGAAAATTTTCTTTCCTCGATTTCAACAGGCAGGCTTGAGTGCATTTCATGGACAAGCCTGATTTTGATGAATTTTTTTAACAGAACTCCAAAAAATCCCATTTCCTCGTGTGTGTATAAAAAATCATATCTCTTTTTCCTGAGAAGAGAGATAATTTTTATTGCCAGGAAAAAATCCAAAAGCAACTTTTTTAGTGATGGCCCTTGTTTTATATTTTTAATAAAAAACGGGCGTGAACTCCTATAGATTGCTACACCTTTTATTTCAACATTTTCACCGAATGGATAAGTCGCAAGATCAAATTCGATTCCTGACTCGCTTAATGCTTTTAGTTTAAGGTATGCACTATAAGGAGTTCCTCTCTGCGAAAAAAAAACATGCGGCGCGATCATTAGGATTTTCATTATTTTTTCACAAAAACAGAATATATTTAAAAGTATATAAAGATTATTTAACTTATATGAATAGGGAGTTTTATGATTTTGTAAAAAACGCAACAGGTATGTTTTTCAATTTCATTGACATATCCATATTATATTCATCTTATTTATTTACAATTATTCAAATAGTATTATTAGTAATTCCTATTGTCTCAGAAATCATTATCGGTGGCAATTTTATTAGTTATACCCTAAGTTTAGCAGCATGGATTATAATTGGTATTACTAGTTTCATTTTTTACTCTGAATTTTACTATAAAAAGAAAAATCTAAGAAAAAATAGATTGTTTTCTTTTTTTTCTATACTATTTTTTTATACATATATTTCATATTTCCTAAAACTTCCTATATTGGGCGAATATCTTTCATTATTTACAAATACTGTGTACACCTACGGTAAAGATATTATTGGCTTATTTTTTTATATGTTTATTCCGATGGGGTTCGTGTTTTATTTGTATATGTTTTTATGCAGTATTATAAAGAATAAAATTGTACATATAATTCTCATGATTATCCTAGGTGTTTCTCCACTTCTTTGGTTTGAACACTCACTCAGAATAATTTCGAGAGGGGAAATTGGTCTTTTTTTAGTGCAAATATTAATTGGCTCTTTTATCTTGCCCCATATAAAATATTTATTTTCTAAGTCGTCATCTTAAATAATTCCAGGTTTTACATTTAAATTGTTCTTCTGCTATTTTTTTGCCTAGAGTTAGCTCTTCATTTGTTAACTCTGTTTTTTCGAATCTAATATTGAAATATTTCGCAAAACCATTTTCAAACGCTTCGTGCAATTCTTCGAATGTAATGTTCCTGCCAAGAACAGCATTTATTGAAGTCACCCTTTCTTTGACATCAGATATCATTTTTCCTTTAAGCTTTTCATTTGGAACCTTAAGAATTGAAAACATCTTTTCAACATCAACATCAATTAGCATTGTGCCATGCTGCAATATTTTTTTTTCTTTCCTTGTCTGGGCGCAGCCTGATATTTTTTTTCCATTTGTGATAATATCATTTAATGGTACGTATTCTGCATTTATCTCTATGAGATATAGGCTTTTTATAACAGCCCCGCAGATTTCCTCGTAGCTTTTATGCAAATCTTTTGAAATGTATTTATTATCTTCTGGAATTGTTAAGCTATATGTAAGTTCAGTATCATGAAAAACAGCTCCACCTCCTGTTATTCTTCTTACATAATTTATTCCAAGAGAATCACACTTTTCAATATCTATTTCTTCAGCCATTCCTTGAAAATATCCAATTGATACTGCGGCTGGATTCCACTGGTAGAGCCGAAGCGTTGGTATTTTATTTAATTTAAGAAGAGCATAATCTATCCCCATGTTAAGAAAAGCGTCATGTGGTGTGTCTATTATTAGTCGCCAATTCATAGTATTTTTTCAATAGAATAATTTTTGTCTTTCCTGCTTGAATAATAAAGCTTAATCATAATATCAGCTAAAAGCCCATATATAAGGAACTGAATTCCAAGTATTACAAGAAGTATTGCAAGCAAAAGAAGTGGCCTATTTGCAATTCCTTGTCCTAAAATAAGGCGCAGATATGCTAGATATATTCCAAGAATACTTCCTAAAGCGCTTGTCAATAATCCAAGAGTTCCAAATACGTGCATTGGCCTAGCTGAATATCTTTGCCAGAAAGCCACAACAATCAAATCAAGCCCGCCTTTTATCAGGCGCAGTAAGTTGTATTTTGTTTTTCCGAATTTTCTTTGTCTATGATTTACTTTTATTTCAGTAACTTTATAGCCTTTCCATGAAAGGATAGCAGGGATATACCTATGCATCTCGCCATATAAATCAATGCCATCAAAGCATTCTTTTCTATACGATTTAAGAGAACAGCCTGAGTCGTGTATTTTTTCTCCTGTCAAAGTCCTTCTGATAGAATTAGCAAATACAGAAAATATTCTTTTTGATAGATTGTCTTTTCGATTTTCCCTCCAGCCTGAGACTACATCATAGCCTTCATTTATTTTTTCAATTAATCTTGGAATGTCTGAAGGATCATTCTGCAGGTCAGAGTCCATTGTGATTATCAATTCACCTGTTGCAGCGCTGAACCCTGCATTCATTGCAGCTGTCTGGCCAAAATTTTTCCGAAGTTTGATTACTCTTACTTTTTTATCCCTGGAATTTAATTTTGTTAGATTTTCAAAAGTTTGATCGGTTGAGCCGTCATCTATAAAGAATATTTCGTAGTCTTTTTTTAGCTTTCCAAGTACTTTTTTTAACTCATCATATAACAATACAACATTTTTTTCCTCATTGTATGCAGGAATAACAATTGACAGGTACATAACTAGGCCATAATTACTGTTTTTATATAAAAGTTGCGGCAAAAGACAAGAAACGTTTTTATATAACACTCTGTCCCCATGCCAAATGCAAATTGCAGACATGATTGAAGAAGTTAGGTTTTTATCTGAGTGCTGGGAGAAAGGCGCGGCAACTAGTAAGGAAGTAGCTGATTCAATTGATGGATTAATGCACACAGCATTGTATTCGAAAGATGAGACCGTAAGGCCTTTACATGAAGTAAGAACTGATTTGTCTGACTTAATTCCTCGGCTAATTGGAGAACTACAAACAGCAGGTGATAATAAACATCTTGCAGCAGCATGCACTTATTCTTTTTTTGCAATTCCATCTGCTAGAATTAATGGCAATGGAAGTGAGTCATTTGAGGAAAGAGATAAAGTAATTAGTCATTTAAAAGCTATTGAACAAATTGATTCTAAAACAGTATGCTTACTACAAAATGCGTTTTCTCCATTGGATTATGAGTTTAAGGACAGAAATGATTACTATTATTTTATTACAAGAGCAGTTGCAAACCTAATTACTGTTGATGATTCTCTTGCAAAATCTTTTATTCATGAAATGAAAAAAGTTGTAGAACATTATAATGAATATAGTTTAAAACCTACTAATCCCGGCAATTTGCCTTATTATATTTTGCTTATGGCTCAGCATGCTTACCAGCATGAAGATTGGATTTCTTTTAGGCAAATTCACTCGCTTTATTCAACAAGACTTAGAAAAGGAGACTTAACACTTGAAAAAATAAATGAGCAGGTGAGATTATGGGAAGGTATAGTAACTGCATTGGTTCGAAATGTCCATACTCTTGAAAAGCATAGGAGACAAATAAAAATTGATGATGGAGTTAGAACTGATAAAGAACATTTTTTTAATTTTTGGTTTCTAAGTGGTTGGGGAGGATACCAGACTTATTATAATAGATATGATCCAAGAATCATGCATAGACTTGCACTATTTGCAGGAGATAAAAAAGGACTTTATCTTGACTTAGGAAGCTCAGCAATTGTTCCTCTTTTATCTGATATAGCTAATATTGGCTGGAATGGCAGAGTTATAGCGACTGACAAGCACAGTTGGAGTGACATATTTCCTTATGTTCTCCAAAGAAGAATTACTCCTAATTATATAAAACAAAATGCAGTCTTAATTAGTTTAAACGAAAGTGCGCACCAGCAGTGGATTGCACATTTAGGTATTCAAAATGTTGTAGCAAATTTGGAAGCATCACTTCCATTTGGCGAGCCAATATCTTTCGTAAATTCATCAGGATGCATTACAAATACATTGAAAGGAGAATACAGACTTAATGCAATGCTGCATGCACTTGAAACAGGGCAAACAGGTAATGTGTTTAATTTATACGGGTATTCTAATTTTCCTCCACAACTTGTTGGAGCATATTCTTTTATTCAGACAAGAGAGGGCTACTCTCCAATCAGACTAGATATTGGAAGAATTATACAAAGCCATGGCGAACATAAGACTTCCGCCGTATGGTTTTACAATGGCATTCCTAGAGCAAGATATCACCTACGGCAATCTGAGAGCCTTATTTCTGTTGCAGATTTACCACGTCTTCTAGAGGATAGGCTACAGCCTAATGAGCGTGAACTACGTGTTCTATATTCTAAATTAAAGACTTAGGACCGAGCCGGCAAAAACAGGAAAAAAATATTCTAAAACAGGATGACAACACTCTTCTTTAGCTAATCTTGTTTTTCATATATTTCTCTTGTACTTGAGGAATTTGCCAAGTGAAAGTGCTGCGCTTCCTACTGATCGGAATACAGGAACATTGTTTTGCAGCATTTCATCAACCATTGGATCATATAATTTATCGATTGATACTGAAACTGCAAAAGGCTTATTGAATTCCTTATTTATCCTAATAATCCGTGAAGCAAGGCTGTTTTCCTCAAAAATGCCTTTGCTTCCCGGAAGCGTGTCAAGGACAGGAACATAAGGAACTATCCCAAAAACGCATGCATTAATTAGTGTATCTGAAAGAAGAATTCTCATTATCTCATCAATACCCTGAGTGTCAACAAGTGGCGATAAATCAAATATGCTTCCTTTTTGGTCAATAAATCCTGCCTTATACCTGTCAAGCACTGTGTTAATCTTGCCAACTGTTTCAGCCTGCGGATTGCCCAAATTAAATAATCGCTCTCCGTGCAAAGAAATCATGCTATCTGCTATTGAGCACTTTTCATATCCTGCATTGCTTAGACCTCCAAGGGTAGGTACTAACACAGGAATTTCTTTTTTAGCGAGCATTGAAGATAGCATTATTGCTCTGGTAAATTCCTCAAAGCTTTCTGTAAGGTATATGCCGCTTTTTTTAAATGCTGCTTTTGCAATGTGGAATTCTCCGGCTGCTTTTCCTGTGTGTGTCTCTGTTGCTGATGCGCCTTCAGGGCTTCTGCCTGCTTTATAGACTATAACAGATTTGCCCATATTAAATAACTGCTTTGCATGCGAGCAAAAGTCAAGGCCTTCAAGCTCCTTGAAGCTCTCAATATAAAATGCAAAAACATCAAGATTATTGTGATTTTTGGAAAGCCATTTGATAAAATGGCGATGAGACATATCAACGCTGTTTCCGCATGTAACAATTAAATCAGGGCTTATGGCATTAGCCAGCGCTCCCCTGACGCTTAGCGCAAGGCCGCCGCTTTGGCAAATCAATGCGACATTGCGGTTGCCTTTTTCTGAATGTGATATTCTATCACTTGGCGGAGTAAAAAATGTGTCGGTTATTTTATTATTGCTATCCCTAAAATAATTTCCTACAGTATTAGGGCCAATAATTGCTGTCCCTGTCTTTTTTTCACGAATAAGCGCCTGTATTTCAAGTTCGTCTTGTTTTCCGGAGCTTGTTTCGCCAAAACCTGCTGTAATTATGTATATTCCTTTAGCGATCTGTAAGCTAATAGTCTCTTTAACAAGGGCAAGAGTGTGTTTTCCTGGAACACCACAGTAGAGCAAATCAGCGCTAATCCCTTGCTCTGCCATTTCTTTTTGCGAACTGAAAAAATTCTCTGCTTTTAGCCTTGAATTTAGTGGTTCTGCAACGCGTTTTTGCAGTATTTCGTAAAGTTCTTTTGGTTTAAGTGTTAGAAAATAGATATTTTTTTCATCAATGCTTTTATTTTCTAAAAATTTTATTAGCACTTCTTCGCAGGCATTTTTTGCTGATGTTGAAATTCCTGCAATGATAACAGAGCCAGGATTTACAATATATTCAATGCTTTCAAATGGCCGATTCTGCCTGCATTCAATCTCATACAATTCTTTTTTATTTGGAATAGAGAATTGCAATACACAATCAAGAGCGACAATATCAGGGACAGTTGAAAATGGGTTTATCTCAAGACGATCAATATGATATTCTGCATCGCAGTTTAATATTGAGAAATATTTTGCAAAATCAGCTAATCTGGAAAGAATTGCAGCTAATTTCTTTTCAATATCTAATGCGTTATCGCCTCGCCTATTGCCGGGCATTAGCGATTTTAGAGTTTTTGCATTGCGAATAATTTCTAAAGAGTCATCATTAAATCCGATTATTCCAATTGATGAAAATTCATCTTTTATTTTATCATTGCTTATAAAAGAGTCACTCTGAGTTCCGCCAATCCCAAATATAACAACAGGTCCGAATGACGCATCATTTTTTATTCCTATCTGGACTTCTCCGCCAGCCTGAGTGTCGTGCAGAAAAAACTCAGTTATCAATACGCCCTTAATTGAATTTCTAATTTCTGCTTCGAGGCTTTGCAAGTCAAATCCAGAGTATTCTTTTGGCATTGCTTTTTTATTTTCATTCAGCCAGGAAGAATATTTTTTTGGGAAACTATCCAATAACTTTTTAGTTTCCTTTATTACTTCGTCTCTCTTCACATTTACTTTGACAGCATCAACCCCTGTTTTATGGACAAGGTTTTTTGCAACTATTTTTATCACAAACGAATTTCCCTGAGGGAATTCTATTTGGCTTTTATAATACGAAAAACAGTATCGTGGCACTTTAATTCCAAGATTTTCTAGGACTAATAATGTCTCGTGCTCAAACAGAAAATCTCTTCCTTCTGAATTTGCTTTCCTAAACAATTCTATAATTTTTTCCATTTAATTTTCAACAGAATGAATTCCTTCTTTTATCGCCAGAATATTTTTTACATTCATTCCTTTTTTATCTTCTTTTGCGTTGATTATCGCTTCAACAGAATCAAGGCTGATAAGTTCTGTAGCCTTAATAAATGCGCCAAGCATAACCATATTTGATGAGAGGGCAGATCCTGCTTTTTGGGCTATTTCCGATGCTGGCACCGGATATTTCACAATATCATCCCTGGCAATGTTCTCTTTAAATATTGAAGAGTTGTATATCAATATTCCCCCTTTTTTTATTCTAGGAAGATATTTAACAATGGCTTCTGGACTTAGCGCTATCACAATATCCGGGGTTGAAATATTAAGAGAGCCTATCTCTTTATCTGAAATAACAACTGATTTGTTTGCAGTCCCGCTCCTCTGTTCAGGGCCATATGATGGCAATGAACCAACTATTTTACCTTGGCTGTGCGCTGCAAGGCATATAAGGTCTGCCATAAACATAACTCCCTGACCGCCAAAACCTGATGCAATTATTCTTTTTGGGAAATCTTCTTTTTTGCAGTTGTCTTTCCTAATTTTAGTATAGTCAGGAAGACTCAATGCTAAATTAATTTTATCATTGCCTTCAATATGATTTATGATTTTCTTTTCTCCTATTTTATCCCTAAATGTGCCAAGCGGAAAATATTTTTCCATTTCTTCAATGAGGTATTTTCTTGATTCACTAAGGCTTTTTTTCCATTGTGTTGGGCACGGCGACAGTACTTCAACAAGTGAAAATCCATCGCCGTCCATCTGGCACTTTATTGCCTTTTTTATTGCTGCCATTGTCTTAGCTTCTTCTTTTGGGCCTGAAAGGCTTGTTCTAGCTATGTAAGCTGGCGCCTTAAGGCTTGACAATAATTCACAGACACCTATTGGATATCCCTCGTGAGAAACATCCCTTCCTTCAGGAGAGGTGTTGCTTTTTTGCATCGGTAGAGTTGTCGGGGCAAGCTGGCCACCTGTCATTCCGTATATTGCATTATTTATGAAAATAACAGTGATGTTTTCTCCCCTGTTTGCTGCATGGATTATCTCAGCTGTGCCTATTGCTGCAAGGTCGCCGTCTCCCTGATAGCAGATTACAATACTTTCTGTGTCAGATCTTTTGATACCAGTTGCAACAGCCGGCGCTCTTCCATGCGCTGCCTGAATATTTCCTGTATTAAAATACCAATACCCAAAAACAGAGCAGCCAACAGGGCTTATGAATGTGACCTTATCATTAATTCCAAGTTCATCAATAGCTTTTGCAATATAATTATGTACATTGCCATGCCCGCAGCCCGGGCAATAATGCATTAAATGCTTATCTCCATCTTTTGTATATTCTTCTCTTAATGCTTGAGGCTTTTTAACAGTCATTTTAACAGCACCTTTATTCTTTCTGATAATTCTTCTGCGCTAATCCTTGAACCGCCAAGCCGGCCAAGAAAGTGAACTGGTTTTCTACCAAGCACTGCCAGTTTCACGTCATTAAGCATTTGGCCCTCACTTAATTCACACACTAAGAATTTCTTTACAATTTTACTCATTGCGTATTTTTCAATGATTTCAGAGGGAAACGGCCAAAGCGTTTTTGGGCAGATCAGCCCTACTTTTTTATCAGGAAGCATGTTTATTGCATCCTTTATTACTCTTGAAACACTGCCGTATCCAACAAGCATCAATTCAGCGTCAGATGTTCTGTATTCTTCATAATTAACTTCTTTTTTTTCTATTTCAATGTATTTTTCAATTAGCTTAATTGTCAAATGCTCCATTTTATCAGGGTCAAGATCAATGCTTGTGATTGTATTTTTTTTTCCTTGGCATACTGCCCAAGGCGAGCTCCTTAATTGTGAAACAGGGTTTGGAAACATCACTTTTTCTTTGCCATGACCAATGTCTCCGTCTGCAGTGACTACTACCGGTGTCCTGTACTTAAATGCCAGATCAAATGCTTTTATAGTAAAATCAAGCATTTCCTGGGAGGACGAGGGAGCGAGAATTATTATTTTTACTGGACCATGTCCTGATGCTTTCATCTGGTTATAATCTGCCTGTGATGGTGAAATATTTCCAAGGCCAGGGCCTGCTCTTGTAATATTTGCAAT
The DNA here is from genome assembly GCA_043801855.1 of archaeon. Lineage (GTDB taxonomy): Archaea > Nanobdellota > Nanobdellia > Woesearchaeales > GW2011-AR15 > CAYTWW01. The sequence goes on from JAZDLQ010000083.1 coordinate 21,486, forward strand.
CACCATTGGAAGCTGTGCACAAACTGAATACGAGATACCTTCTGTCATAAGGCTATAGCCTGGGCCAGATGTGGCAGTCATTGTCCTTCCGCCTGTGCTTGCTGCGCCATAAAGCATATTGATTGCAGCAACTTCACTTTCAGCCTGCAAAAAATCATGGATCCTTCCGCTAAATTTTCCCTCTTTTTTTAGCTTATTTAGGTATTTTCCTATTTTTGGAAGAAGAACTGATGCTAATTCAGTTATCTCTGTTGCAGGTGTAATTGGATAGCCAAAGAAAGTGTCGCACCCTGCAAGAAGTGCGCCGTAAAGGATAGCCTCATTGCCTGTCAGAAGAGCGCTCTTTGCAGAAAATGATTCAGATAGAAGATTGTAAAGTGCACTATCCATTCGGAAAAATTCTTCTTCTTTTAATTTACTATTTTCAGAAGTAATCTTTTTTTCTTCTGTCCCTGCCCCATATAATGTTATTGAGCCGGGGGATGGACAAGATCTAATGCAAGTCTGGCACCCAATGCAGCCATCTCCATTGTAGATTGCGTATGTCCTTCCATATTTGTTAAGCTGTGTTCCCATAGATATTACTTTTTTTGGACAGTCCAATATGCATGCGCCGCATGCCTGGCAGATATCTTTATTTATTTCAATGTAAGGTTGGTTCATTATTTCACCATATGTTTTTTATAATATTCAACTAGTTTTCTTAGCCTGAAAACACCTTTTGTTATTTCTTCAAAATCAGAGTTAGCATAAGTGATTCTCATATATTCACTGAAATCTTTAGGGTTATTTGGTGCAAACGCTTCTCCCGGTACAAATATTATTTTGTAATCATCAAAGGAATTTTCTTTTTGAGCATTCTTACTAGGGTTCTCATGCAAGCCTGTTGCAAAATCAAGCATTTTTTTTGTGTCAATGCCAGGAATTCTTATCCAGAGAAACAATCCGCCGTCAGGCTCATGAAAAGTTACTTCTCTGCCAAATTCTTTTTTTAGTTCTTTAACCATATGTGTTTTTTTAGAGTAATATCGCTGCCTTCCTTCGTCAGTGTCACGCACCAGGCCATCATAGCCATTTTTTAATAGATATTCGCCTATTATAAACTGTGAGAGGGCTGGAGCAAATAAGCATTCTATACCTATTAGCGAAGCCTGCTCTTGTGCAACTTCATTTGGGCCAACCATCCAGCCCACCCTAAAGCCTCCGCCAAAAGTTTTTGAACTTGTCCCTACATATGATACCAATGCTTTCCTGTCTGTTCCTTTGATTCTTTCCTGTTCTTTTGACTTAATGGACTGCGGGCAACTCTTTCCTGGAAAATACATAAGAGGATAGGGATCATCCTCAACGATTGGGATATTATTCTTCATGCAGATATCAAGGATTTTTTCCCTTCTTTCATCTATTAGCTGTATTCCTGTTGGGTTTTGAAAGTTTGGGATAATATATACAAAGGCAACATTATCTGCACCAATTTCACTTATTTTACCATCGAGTGCATTAGGCTCCATTCCATCCTTGTCGGTTTTTATACCTACTACATTAAGACTGTTTTGACTGAATGCAGGGAGTGCTCCGACATATGTTGGTGATTCAGAGATAATTGTTTTTTTCCCATAATACATCTTGCCAAATCCAGCAAGAATCTGCTGGGCGCCGGCTCCAATAACAATTGAATCCTGCCCTCCTTCAACAACATTGATGTTAAGTGCAGGCAAATATTTTTCTCTAAGTGCATCAACCATGCATTTGCATCCCGTTGAGGCGGCATACTGTATGTACTTAGGTGCGCTGTATTTTTTCTGTATAGATATCATTAAGTCAATCATCTTGTCCTTCATAAAGAAAGTGTACTCATCTGGAAAACCACCGCCGAATGAGATCCAATTTGGCGCATCAGCATATTTCAATAGCCTTCTTATCTCAGAAGGTGGTGTTTTTTTAATTCTATTAGTATATGGGTTTTCTGTCATTTTGCATCAAAAATGAACATACTTTTTATCATTATAAAAAGATTATCATATTTTATCATACTAAATATACTTATAAAGTAGATTGTACGTGTTTTTGCATAAGCAATAATTATATAGAGAAGTTTGCAAAAAACCTGCAAACTCCTAATAGATAACTTTGCAGCACATTTTTCACGTCGAGAGAGCTTTTCTCTTCATGTATAGGGAGCGCACGTAATATTCGTAGAAATTTTTATTTGCGCTCCAATATATCGTGCGCATTAATAATTTCGATTATCTATGCGCACGCTATAAAACATGATTTTTGCAAAGTTCTTCTATAGATTTACTAGATTTACAGGGAGAAATTATATAAATTATGGCAGTTTATGAAAAAAATATGTTGTCCGGACCGCTTTCAAAACTGTTTTGTGAGTATAAGGAAGGAAAGATTCACATTTTATATGGTCCGGGAGCGTCAGGAAAGACAACATGCTGCTACCTTGCTGCTATTGAAGCTGCTAAAAAAGGGTTTAAGACATTATACCTTGACACAGAAAACGGATTTAACTCCGAACGTTGCACTCAGCTTTGCAATGGAAATTCCAGTTCTTTTCTTGATTCTGTTCTTTTGCTTCGCACACACTCGTATTCGAAACAGAAAAGCAACATTGAAAATCTGATGGCATTAGCTAAAAATGAAAAAGTTAAGCTAATAATTATTGATTCCATAGGAAATCATTACCGTACTGAGCTTAAGGGAGACGTGTATCTTACAAACAGGTCAATGGATGAGCAATTGCAGATAATTTCAAAACTTAAAGACCATGGAAAAATAATAATACTAACTAACCAGGTCTACCAAAATATTGAGACTAATGAAGTCACAATGGTCGGCGGAAATATGATTCGTGAAAAAGGAGATTTTTTAATTGAGCTTCAGAAGGATGACTATAATGGAAGAGTTGCTGTTATCAGGAAGGATTTTGATGGTGGCAATTCAAATATGAAAAAGCCTTTTGAGATAACAGAAAAAGGGATTGAGTGAAGAATTCAAAAATTATTTGGAGATTGCATTTGCAGAAGCAAGCATTTATGAATATTATATTAAGAAAAGAAAAAGTAATATAGCAATATTTTTAAGTGAGCTTTGAGACTTGTAATTGAAAAGCAATTGTTACTATACAGATAGCAACTCTTGTGCATAGTGTACTCTTTCATCTATTGTGCCACTTATTGTATGATATGGTAATTGGTGCATATTTAAAAAAGAAGTAATATAACCATCAATTGCTCTTCGGTCAGATTCACTTCCTCTTGTTGAAGCTGGTTCAAGAGGAATCTCAATCGGTAAGTAGAGTATATTAGTATAGTGATTTCTTGCATGAGCTATTAATATTGATTCAGGAAGTTTTCCGACTACTAATGGGATGTGATATTTACCGGCTGATGCAAAAAGCGTTGCTAATAATGTCACTGATCCACTATCTGATATATAATTAGGAGTAGTTCTTTCATATTCGAGAAGAGATCTAAGAGAATTAACAGCTACAGCAATAGCTCTATTTAAAGGAAGTTGATCATAAATATCTTTTGTTCCATCCCCTGAAGTTCGATATTTTTCAACATTTAGGCGTATAAAATCAGGTGTAACTGGCAAACCCAAAATTTTTGAAAGCATGTGAATTAACGTAGATTTGCCAACTGAAAACGTTCCTTCAACTACAATCCTCTTGCTATTCATATTTTTTTCCCTGTAAGCCATTAAGCACTTCTTTTACATTCACAAAACCTGCTATTGAGAGTCGCTTAGCTACGTTCTTTTTTAAGTCAACATTGCGATTTTTAGCGCCGGGGTTGCCTGTATAATGATATAAAAGCGCATCTTTTTTTGCAACTCTAAAAAGTTCTTTATAAAATTCCTGTGAATATAATAGTGATGAAAGAGCCAATCTTGGCGGGTCGTGGATAATTCTATCAAAAAATGAAGTTGGAAGCTTTTTTATCTCTTCAAATATGTCCCCGTGATGCCTCTTTATTTTAGGACTCTCAAATAATTCCTTTGAGTGCGGGTTTAGTTCCTGCAGTGCAATGCAGTTTTCATCTATCTCGAAGGTATATACTAAATCAGCTGTCTTTGATGCTATTATAGCTGTATAGCCAAGGCCGGTGCAGGTGTCAAGAACAGTTCCAGTACATGGAGAAACAAAACTTATTTTTTTAATAGTGTCTTCTTTTGGAGTCATATCTTTTACTACATGCATCCTTATGCCTGATATTTCCATTGTGGGCCATGATGTTGTAGGAAAAAGCTTGTAATAATTATTCGTTTCCTGCGAAAAAAATTCTATCTTTTTTATATCATTATTTTCTATTAAAAAGCAGCATGTATCCTTTTTAATTATTTTTTTAATAGCTGTCTCATCAAGAAACCGATTATCCGGAAATATGAATATACCCTCTTTAATTAACACTTCAGACTTTGTGATACCAAGATCAAGAGTGATTTGCGCTGAATCTAATCTTTTATTTTTTGCCAAAAGTAGATGCGCTGCCTGATAGTGCGTGATTATCATTTCGAAGAAGAAATAAAAAAAGATAAAATAATAAATTTATGCTCGAAAAAGTTTTTCTTTTTCGGCATGCTAAAATTCGAGATTAAAAGCATCATCGAATTTTATCACTCAGGTGTAAAATTTTCCATTGTAAACTTAAATTCTTCTTCTTTAAACTGGCCTCTATTTTTTAGGTATTCTCTTGCCAGGATATAGAATAGGACTCCAAGGCTTTTTTTGCCCTTGTTGTTGCATGGCACAACCAGATCGATATTATTTGACTGGTTATTTGTGTCGCAAAGAGCAATTACTGGGACTCCTATTTTCATTCCGTCACTTACTGCATTTCTGTCAGGCCATGAGTCAGTCACAACAATTATTTTTGCTTCAGTGTAATTTTTTAGTGATGGGTTAGTTAGGATTCCCGGAGGGTATCTTCCTGCAAAAAATTTTGCTCCTGTTGCTTTTCCAAACATTTTTACAGGAAGCCAGCCATTTTCTCTTCTTGAGACAATTAAAATATCCTGCGGCTCATATTGTGCAAGGAACTTACCCATGATTTTGATTCTTTCATTAATTTTTTGAACATTTAAAACAGACAGCCCATCAGGCCTTGTCTTGTAGATAAATTGTTCCATGTATTTTGTCTTGAATTTTGTTCCGATATGGATTCCTGCTTTTAGGTAAACATCGTTTGGCACAAGTAAATCTTCTTCTCCTGTCATTATTTTTCACCTTTTGGTTTATTTTTGATTAAATTTTACTGCTAATTAATAAAGAAACAAGTTAATTTGACTTTCCCGCTTCTTTATCGCCCAAGCAGTACATACGCATAAGTCCAGTTATGCTCGAAAAAGCTTTTCTTTTTCGGCATGCTAAAATTCGAGATGGCAGATACCTCGCATTTTAGTGTGAGGAGCGCTCTCGAATTTTATCATACTGCTAACCTTATGCTCTAGGCTTATATTAGGTGTAAAACAACAGGTTATTTAAAAAGATTTCTTGAAATTTTTAAAAAGCTTTATAAACAACCGATAAATAAATCTGTGTAATTCGGACAAACAAATTTTTTTTGTGGAGGAATTAAAAATGAAAAAACACGCAAAAAAACATGATTATGAAAATGAAGATGTGGAAGACTTAGACGAAGAAGAGGCTGAAGAAGCAGAAGAAGATACTGATTCTGATACTGATGACATGGACGAAGAGTTTGCGGACGACGAAGAATATAGCGACGACGATGACTCCGGAGTCGAAGAGGAAGAAGAAGCAACTGATAACTGGTAACTAATTATTTATTTTTTTACTATTTTTCTCCTGATTCTTTGCTTCATCTTCAACATAATATTTGCTGTCTAGAATATCTCTTATTTTTCCAGCCTTTTTTTCTCCGATTAAGTCAACTTCCTTAAGTTCATCCGTACTAGCATTAACGATGTTTTTGATTGAACTAAAATGCATAAGAAGCGGCTTTGCCAAAATTCCGCCGACACCAGGAAGCGCAGAAACAATATACTCCTGCTGCTCTTTTAGGGTAAGAGGTTTATTTGAATGGAATGTGAATCCGGATTCTTTTTCGCATTGCTCATGTCTTGCAATCATGTAAAGGAGCCTTGCTGTCTCGTCAGGGTTTTTGGTTGATAATATAGGAATTTTAAAATCAATAATTAATGTTGCCATCATTCCGCTAATGGCATTAGGATTAATATTTCTTTGCGAAAAAATATTTTCCTCACCTTCAATTATAATAAAAGGGCTTTCATACTTTTTTAGATTTTTTGCCTGGTTTAGAAGCCTTTTATCAATTATTGAATCAACAAAATCTGGAACAGTTTTAAATTCGCAGGCGCTTCTTGCGCCAAGCACATAATCTCCAACTTCAAGAGTGTCAAGGTTAATTTTTACGCCAAGGTCAATTAGCTTTTTTACAACACCTGATGCTTTTTCGCGGTAATCAGCATAGATTGTTACAACCTCATCTGATTTAATATATTCAGATATGGTCTTATTTTTCTTAGCCTCAAATGTATCTTTTAAAGTATCCAATATCTTATGCATATTTTTTTCCTTATGAAATGCAGTCCATCTGTATGCTTCATCCCTTGTCCCTTTAGCAACAAGGACAATCATTTCGCCTTCAGCATGCCTTCCTGTCCGCCCCTTTCTCTGAATGGTTCGTATTGCACTTGGAATCGGCTCATAAAAAATAACTGTGTTTACTGAAGGAATATCAAGTCCTTCTTCACCGACACTTGTCATGCAGATTACATTAAACGACGCATTTTCAAAATCTTTAAGCATTTCTATCTGCTTTTTTTGGGAGAGGCCAGAATCCCTTTTTTTAGCCTGGCCTACAAACATTTTTGCCTTGATATTTGGTATTTTATTTAATTCATCGACAATTTTAGTGATAGAATCCCTGTACTGGGAAAAAACGATTATCTTTGTGTCACTATTTTTTATCACTCTTTCACTTATCAATTTCTTTAATTCAGCAAGCTTTGGATGCTCTATCTTGAGCTCTTTTAATGTCCTTGTCTTGATAAGAGCGGATCGGAAGTTTAAATCCCTAACAAGGTTTTGGACAGCTTTTGTTTTAGTGCTTCTTGCTTTAGTTACTAAATCTTCCATATATTGCGAAAGCGATGCAATCGACTGTGTCTCCAGAAGCTCAAGAGCGTGCTGGACTTTAAGCGCTTCAGCAAGAAGTGATATGCTTTTAAGCAGCTCAATTTCCCTATCTCCTTTAATTATCCTACACTGAAGCTGTGCCTGCAATCCTAAAAGCTCTCGCTTTGAAAAATCAACACTTATTGTAATGTCTTTATTTATTTCTTTCATTAAGGCAAGTTTTGACTTATGGCAGCTATCAAGAAATTTTTTTATCTCGTGAAAAACGCTGGGGAGTTCAAGATATATCCAGGAAACTTTTGTTTCATGCATATAAGGCGCAACATCCGGATCTGAATCAGTTCTTACTTCAACATTTTCAATATATAAATTTGTGCAGACTTCTGTTATCTTTTCTAAGTCGCTTCCAGGTGATGCAGTCATTGCAATAATTCTTTCATTCTTTGCCTTTTTATGATACTGCTGTGCAATCCATACATATGCATAATCACCAGTAGCCCTATGCGCCTCATCAAAGCCAATCAGGGAAAATTCTGCCAGGTCTATTCTTCCTGTTATAATATCATTTTCAAGCCCTTGCGGAGTTGAAAAAATGATTTTTGCGGTTTTTGATATTTCCGCTCTTTTTTCAGGTGAAACATCTCCTGTAAACACAGCCATTACAGATTCATCAATCTCAAAGTATTTTTTGAATGCTTCATAATATTGTGATATAAGAGGCCTTGTCGGTCCAAGAAGCATTATCTTTGAATCCGGATAATTTTTTAGCCTGCTTGCAGCAAGCATGAGAAAAACATTTGTTTTGCCAAGGCCTGTTGGAAGAACAACAAGCGTATTTTTTTCAATGCAGTTTGCAAGAATTGTCTGCTGATATAGGCGTGGAGTGAAATTTTTAATCATTGCGTTATTAGAATGTTTTTATGCTTAAAAAGAATGCTGCTTATTTTTAACTCGATATACTCTTGCTAATTTTTCGCGCACAAAAAGAGTAAGTTTTCATTATGCCATCAAAGGAAGAAGGGGAAAAGAAGGATTTCTTAGTAGTGTTAATGGAAAAATTTTAGGAGATGGCGTTTTTATTGTTCCAACCGCAAACTCTGATAAAATGAATGCTTTTTTAATTTATTGGTCAGTTAATTTCGAGAAAAAAAAAGTTTTGCTGCAATAATCTTTTTCAACTCAATAATCATGCCAATATCACTTTTTATAATCATGGTCTGGAATTATTTTCTCAAGATATACTTCCTCTTTAGTCGGAAGAATTTTATAACTCATTCCAATCATTAAATTCTCTATTTTTTATTTGATTTTTTGATTTTTTATAAGAATCCATAAACTCTTTGTTCATCATGAGTTCAATTGATTCTACTATTGAGTCAAATTCTTCTTTCACCCTAATTAAATCAGTGATTGCCTCACGATTGATTTCTACAGTTGCGCTCATAATTAAACTTAAATCAAGCTTATTTAATAAATCTTACTCTTTCTCACGCAAACTTACTTATCTGCGTATTATATATTTTCAAATTCTTTATGCTTTTTATTTATAGAGAAGTTTGCAAAAAACCTGCAAACTCCTAATAGATAACTTTGCAGCACATTTTTCACGTCGAGAGAGCTTTTGCTCTTCATGTAAAACATGATTTTTGCAAAGTTCTCTATAGCATGCAAAGTTAAGTATTTTTTTCAACTCAATAATCATGCCCCGGGCATAATATCTTATAAGGGCAGTTAAGCAGCCTGACAAGTGATTCCTGCATTTTTTCAGGAGCTGAGCTTGGAAGGTCAGTTCTTCCTATATTTTTTTTGTGGAATAATGTATCTCCTGAAAACAAAACTTTTTCATCAGGGTAAAAAAGGCACACGCTTCCTTTAGTGTGGCCGGGTGTTTCAATCACTTCAAGGCAATCAATTTTTTCAGGTAATTTATTTAGTTTTGCAAATTTGAATTTATCTGATAAATCTTTATTTAATATTGTTCCGAAAGGATCTATTTCAAAAGACTCAATTGCATTTTTTGATGCATAAAGAAACGCATTTGGAAATAAGTCAAAATTTCCTGTATGGTCATAATGCAGATGGGTGAATATCACAATATCTACTTTTGAAAAATCGATTATCTTTGATAAGAATTGGTTAATTGTGCTCCTTTCGCTGCGGCATCCTGTGTCAATAATTATCTTTTTTGGCGTGTCTAAAAAATAAATATTTCCATTTCCCTTATATTTCCAAACTGACTCTGAAATGCGCTCTATCATTTAAAATTCAACATGCCATCACTGCTAATGAAATAAGACCATATGGCGATTAATCCGCAAATGCATGCACCGATAAGTGCAATCCAGCCGTTTGTAAACCAAAGAAGAGCACATCCTCCAATGATAAAGCCGCAGGCAAATCCCCAGAAGTACTTATGATACCAAAACATGAACATACCTGGGTTGTTTGGCATTGGAACCAGAGAATATACTGCAAAAAATATGTTCATTAAAAGAAGCTTTTTGAATATGATTACATCCATCGGAAGAACAATTTTTACAAAGCATGCAAATAAAAAATTGAACAATGGGCCGCCCCATAAGGTTTTTGCCCATTCCCATAGATTTGTGTAATACCTGAATTCTCCAAGCCTGCTTGCTGCAAGCATATGTACTACGACATAGCCTGGCATAATAAAAACAAGATAGCCTCTTGATGCAAAAGCAACTACAAGTGAAAGCATTATGCCTATACTTGAAGCTTCGTATTCTGTATCATAGCCATAATATACGCCGATAAGCCGCTGCCCAAGCTGATTCCAGAAAAGAGCAATAGCTGCAAGCAGCGCTGCAATTCCAAAATTCATAAGGCCTGTTAAAAAATTAAAAGTATTGTCGCCCCAATCGCGAAAAGAAAAGACAAAAGCAGTAACAAGAATTGTAATAATAGAGCCTTTTATTTCTTTTGAGGATAAATTAAGGCCGTATCTTTTCAGGTTATAGAAATAATTCCTATAATCCTCCATATATGATCTTGCCATATAGAGTGCAATACAGAACCAAAGTATATAAGTTTTTTCCTTCCCGCTTTTTTCAATTATCTATACTTTAATTTGAATCCAAGAATTGTGCCTGTAATCGCTATTGAAACTGTATTTGCGGTAATTAATACAATATCTTTTCTTAGAATTCCATATAAAAGCCATAATAATGTGCCAAGGCAAAGCATAATATACATCTCAAGTGAAATATCTTTGGTATGCCTTTTTCTAAGAATCTTAACTATTTGTGGAAGGCCTGCAAAAGTTGTGAGCGCTGCTGCGCAAAATCCAATTGCATTAATTATCATGCACATTTGGAAAAATAAACTGCTTAAAAAAATAGTTCTTTTATCATTTTTATCTTTCTTATATTTAGTTAATATTATTTTTAGTTATTTAT
>JAZDLQ010000030.1:0-39511 GCA_043801855.1 archaeon
CCTTATTATTATATTGTTAAAGGCGTATATGATAAGAACGGAAAATTAAATCAAAAAGTAATCAGATATTTAGGAAATGTAGAAAACATTACTGCTAAGTTCGACTTCTGGGATGAACAACACTAATTTCTGCGCAAAGTCACAATACCCAGAACCTTTATATAATAACATTTCTTCCATTTAAATATGCATATATTCCAGACTAATTTAAATGGCAACCCTAATATCGGGCTTTTTTGCTTTTGCAATGATAAATTTTGCCTTGTTCCCTTCGGGACTCAGGCGTTTGTGAAAGCAAAGTTTGAAGAAGCGCTAAAAGTGCCTGTATATGAGATTTCAATAGCCGGAACAACACTTATAGGAGCACTTGTTGCAGGCAATAGCCATGGAATAATAATTCCTTCAATTACATTCAAAAATGAGATTATGCTTCTGGATAAATATAAGATTAAATATACTATAATTGATACAAAGTTTACTGCATTTGGAAATAATGTCTTATGCAATGACCATTGCTGCGTACTCAGTTGTGATTATGATGCAGCAACTATGAAAGAGATTGAAAAAGCACTTGGAGTGCCAGTCATGCATGGAAAGATTGCAGCACTTGATACAGTAGGCGCAATAGCTAGGCTTTCAAATGAAAACGGGCTTGTGCATAGTGAAGCGCAAGTGGATGAAATCAAATTTTTAGAAAAAAACCTTAAAATAACTGCTGAGAAAGGCTCAGTAAATTACGGCTCACCATACATAAGCAGCAGCCTATTATGCAACAGCCACGGATTTATTATCGGTGAAAGCACAAGTGGGCCTGAGATTGCCAATGCTGATGAGGCTCTTGGATTTTTAAAGGGGTGAAAACATGGACTCAAGAATTAAGCTTTTATCAGGGACAGTGCATCCTGAACTGGCAAAGAAAATTTCCCAGAACATAGGTGTTCCTCTTTCTTTAGTTGAAATCAAGAGATTTAAGGATTCTGAAGTGTATGTAAAAATAAAAGATAAGATGCGCGGCGAGGATGTATATATTATACAGCCGACAAGTGCTCCGGCAAATGAATCCCTAATGGAGCTTTTGATAATGATTGATGCAGTAAAAAGAGCATCTGCCGGAAGGATAAATATTGTTGTTCCTTATCTTGGCTACGGAAGGCAGGACAGGAAAGCTTCAGCCAGAGAACCAATCACTGCAAAGCTTGTTGCTAACCTAATAACTGCAGCAGGAGCAAACAGAGTAATAACAGTTGACCTTCATGCAGATCAGGTGCAGGGATTTTTTGATATTTCAATGGATCATTTTCCAGGATTTCTATTATTTCATAATTATTTCAAAAATAAAAAATTAAAGAATTTAATAGCTGTAGCTCCTGATACAGGAGCCGCCAAGAGGACAAGAAGGTTTGCAAAACTGCTTGATATTCCACTTGCAATAATAGATAAGAGAAGAGCTGCACATAATGAATGTGAAGTAATGACTGTCATTGGAGAAGTAAAAGGCATGAATGCTATTATAATTGATGACATTATTGATACAGGAGGAACAATTACAGGCGCAGCAGCAGCGCTAAAGCAAAAAGGTGCAAAAGACGTTTATATTTGTGCAACACATCCAGTTTTATCTTCACCAGCCAGTAAAATTCTTCAGGAGTGCGCTGCAAAAGAAGTAATTGTTACTGATACTATTCCAATCTCGCCTGAAAAGCAATTTGCAAAACTTAAGGTAATTTCAATTGCGCCATTGATGGCACAGGTTATACAAAGGATTCATTCTAATGATTCTCTTGGCGAGCTGTTTAAGACAGACGGTTACATTGGATAAAATTCAAGATGAAAAAAAAAATAGTTGTCCCAAAAGAAAAAGAAGAGCTTTATTATGAGCTTAAGCAGGCTGATAAGAATATTAAAAAAATCCAGAAGCATATCGAGACTCTCGATGAGCAGTTTTCTGAACTTGAAACAGTAAAAGAAGCCCTGAATGAGTTTGAAAATACAAAAGAAGGAACAGAAATAAAAGTTCCGCTCTCTTCAGGAATTTATGCAACTGCAAGTATAACAAACTCAAGCAAGCTTCTTGTAAATGTCGGAGCCAATGTTGTTGTTGAGAAAAAGCCTGATGAGATATTAAAAATGCTTGAAATTCAGCAGGAAGAAGTCAAATCCCACAGAGCGGCAATGATGGTTAAGTTCCATGAGCTTGTGCATGTGATTGAAGAATTACAAGAGAAAATTACTGAGTAATATTAGGATTTGTTCTTTTTAACATTTTTAGCCGTAAGTTTTTTAAGCAGGAATCAATACAGGCAATAATTATGTTTGGATTTTTGAAAAAGAAGCTTGGAGAAGCGCTTGGAAAATTTACCAAGGCAGCAGTTGAAGAGTCAGTAGAAGAATCGCCCGAAAAATTACCGGAGAAAATAAAAGAAGATGAATATAAAAAAATAGATGTAAAAAATGCAAAAGAGATAAAAAAAGAGAAAAAAGAGCATCCAAAAGATGTTATAAAAAAACAAAGTAAAGAATCAGAACATAAAAAAGAGCCTTTGCATAAACCTATTCCTAAAAAAGAAGAGCAAGAAAAAACCGAAGAAAAAAATAAGCCTAAGCAAGGATTTTTTTCAAAATTATTCGGAAAAAAAGATTCTCCTAAAGTTGAAGAAATAGAGGAGAATGAAGAAGAAGAAAAAGTTACAAAAGAAGAGATAGTAGATGTAATCGAGGAAGAAAAAGAAGAAGCTATTGAGAAAGAGACTGAACCAATAAAAGAAGAAGTACAAGAAACCATTAAAGAAAAAATTGAAGTTATCCCTGCTGAAGAAAATAAATCTTTCTTTGGCAAAATTACTGAAACATTTACTAAAGTTACAATATCGAATGAAAAATTTGATGAGCTTTTCTGGGATATTGAAGTTGCCTGCTTAGAAAACAATGTTGCTTTGGAAGTCATTGAAAAAATAAAAGCAGACCTAAAAGAAGACCTTGTAAGTAAAAAGCTAAACCGCGCAAACCTTGCTGACCAGATTATGCAATCTATGAAAAAGTCTGTTGTTGAGCTTTTTGATGTTGAAGAGCTTGACTTATTAGAAAAAGTAAAAGAAAAAAAGCCTTATGTTATTACATTAATCGGTGTGAATGGCGCAGGAAAAACAACAACAGTTGCAAAGATTGTGCATATGCTAAAAAAGCACAACCTAAAATCAGTGATTGGCGCTTGCGACACTTTTAGGGCAGCAGCAATCCAGCAGCTTGAAGCGCATGCAAATAAGCTTGGCGTTAAAATGATAAGGCACGATTATGGGGCTGACCCGGCAGTTGTTGCATTTGATACAATTGAGCATGCTAAAGCTAAAGGAATTGATGTTGTTTTACTAGATACTGCAGGAAGGCTTCACTCAAACACAAACCTAATGGATGAATTAAAAAAAATAATAAGGGTTGCAAAGCCTGATCTCAATATATTTATCGGTGAATCAATTGCAGGAAATGACCTTGTTGAGCAGGTTAAGCTTTTTAATAGCTCAGTTGGGATTGATGGGATAATTTTATCAAAAGCAGATGTCGATGAGAAGGGAGGAGCTGCAATTTCTGTTACTTATGTAACTAAAAAACCGATTCTTTATATCGGCACAGGCCAAGAGTATGATGACCTTATCCCTTTTGACAAGGAGAAAATTATTAAGCAGATTGGAATTGAATCGTAGTTTACTTAGTTATTTTTTCAATTAGTTTTTAACTCTTTTAACGCATCTTCAAGGCAGTAGAATGTGTGCAAAACCTCAATTGCTGCCCTCTCTGTTTTTGTTTCCTCAAATGATTTCATTTTTGCAGATAATGAATTAATATATAATTCGCATCTCTCTACAGGTTTATTTTGCGTCTTTAGATAATCAGTAGCTTTAGTTAGCTCTTCATATCTCTTTTTAAAAGAAGAAATAAGGAGTGATGACTTGTTGCTGATTGCTTGGATTTCTTCATCTAGGCAGTAAAAAAGATGGATAAGATCGATTGCATATGTTTCACCTGAACTTGTGTTTAATTCCTTAATTTTCTCCCTGATTAAATTAATATATGACTCGCATTGGGAAGTATCAGCACCTGTTTCTTTTAGTGCTCCTATTTTTTTTGAAGAGTCGTTACAGTGTTCAATAAATGTTTTTTTAAGGTGATATGCGTTTGATTTTGGATACCTGTGCAAAGTCTTTGATAAAAAAGCAGTAATGTATGTTTTATATTTAATTAAAAGAGGTGCTGCCATAGTATTTTTTAATGATGTAATTAATTCAGTAATATGCATCTTTAGCGTTTTCTTGATGCATGGCTTATTCAAAGCACTTGCTTTTTTACTCACAATTGCAGACTTGTCATGAGTTTTTCTAGTCACAAGTTGTTCTTCAAAAAAGTTATCAATTATTTTTTTTGCCTCTTCTCTAGTCTTAGCAAGGTTGATTTTTTCAGCCAGCTGTTCTTCAAAAAAAGCGTTTTTTATCCACTCAGAAAAATCATTTTTAATGCTATTTGCATGACAGCTGAAAGTATTATCTGACATAATTGCCAGCGCTTTAGTTAAGCCATATAATGATTTAATAATCTGCCCGTCACAAACATGAAAAAAAGTCTCATCTGCTTCACAGATATAGCTGCCACCATTCATTACTTCTCTCGAATCATTTTTTTCGATGTGCATCTTGTGTGTAATTATTTGGTATACTTATAAGTAATATTTAGTTATATCATAGGCTATATCTAAATAGTATGTGAAGTATAAAAAAATAGTGGTCAAATATTTATGTTCTTATGTTCTAAAGTTCTAAATCTAAACATTTCTTTCAAGAAAATTTATATATCCTATTCTATTAATCTTAAATTATGGTTGAAATTATCGGAATTTTACTGCCTCTTCTAGGCTTTGGTGTCGGCGGCTTTTTCATTTACAGCGCAAACAACTTAAAAAAAGTTAAAAAAATAATTGAAACATTGCCCACAACAAAAATTAGTGATGTTAAGCCAGGAATTATTGAAGTTACAGGAGTTGCACACAGCGCAAAGGAAAAGCCGTTAAAATCTCCTCTCACATCAAAAGACTGCTTTTATTATAAATATAATATTGAAGAAAAGCACACGAAAAGAGACAATAAAGGCCACACAACAACAAGCTGGAAAACAATAAGAAGCGGAGTTGACAGCGTTCCTTTTTATGTTGATGATGGCTCAGGAAAAGTACTCATTGACCCGAAAGAAGCAGACCTCTCTGTCAAAATAAATGAGCAGGCAAATTCATCATTTGGAAAAGATCCGCCTGAGCACATAAAAGCCTTTCTTAAGGCAAACAATATATCATTTGAAGGATTTTTAGGAATAAATAAGACCATGAGATATAACGAGCTATTAATCACACAAAATCAAAAACTTTTCATAATAGGCACAGCACAGGAAGGAGAAGGGGGCCTGACAATAAAAAAAGGGACTGCAGAAAAGCTATTTATGGTATCAGATTCTGAAGAGAAAGATATTCTTAAGTCATATGGCATGAAATACTGGTCTAATTTAATAGGAGGAATATTTTTTGTATTGCTTGGCCTTGGTCTTTTCTTTTTTATAACTGTTAGAATGTTTTAAAGCGATATTTTTATTTTTTTATCATTATGCAATTGTTTATATAGAAAGACATATTACCAGATTATTGCAGTTTTTATTACTTATAGAGAAGTTTGCAAAAAACAGCAAACTTCTAATAGATAACTTTGCATATAGACGAGAGCATGAATTGAATATTAATGAAAAAACGAATTATGCAAAGTTCTCTATAGATATGGCTGATTTATTCTGCTGTTAATAAGAAAAAATTGCTAAATTTATGGTAAAACAAAATGGATA
This sequence comes from archaeon, assembly GCA_043801855.1. GTDB lineage: Archaea > Nanobdellota > Nanobdellia > Woesearchaeales > GW2011-AR15 > CAYTWW01. Next base: position 5,872 of record JAZDLQ010000030.1, read on the forward strand.
AAAAAAAAGCAGCAGTAAAAAAGCCGTTCTATAAAGAGCTACTTAAATGCAAAATCTGCCAAAAAAGATATTCAATAGATAAAAATGCAGATATATATCTGTCAAAGTATGCAAAAAGGACATACTGCAAAGAATGCTATCAAAAATACCTTGATAGCAAGCCTTGAGAAATGCAGCGAATTAGTTTTTGTTTAGAAATTCACTAAATTCTTCGTAGTTTTTTAATGAAGGAGCAAGCTTACCATTAATAAAAAAGGCAGGTGTGCCAGTAACCCCAGAGTTTACACCCGAATAGAAATCATCTATTACGTTTTGCCTGGTAATATTCCCGTCAAGACAACTAGTAAATGACTCAATAGATAGATTAAGCTCTTTTGCATATTCTTTAAAACTTTCAGTTCCGTTGCTGACTCCTTTTTCAAACATTTTGTCATGCATTTCCAAAAACTTGCCCTGGATACCAGCGCACTCGCACGCTTCCGCTGCCTTATGCGCATTTTGATGGACGCTATTTAGTGGAAGATGCCTGAAAATTAGTTTTGCTTTTCCAGTTGCAATATATTCGATTTTTAATAACGGCAATATTTCATTATAGAACAGCTTTGAATAAGGGCATTCAAAGTCAGAGTACTCGATTATTCCTATAGTGGCGTTTGGATCACCAAGAGTGTGCTCAACATGCGCAATTGTCAGGTTGATTTGGATGATATTTGTATTATTTTTTTCATCTTTATTAAGTGAAGTACAAGAAATAAGTAACATCAATAAAATTAAAAATATATAATTTTTTTGCATGAATTAATTAAAATTAAAATAATATAAATGCTTTTCTGTATATTAAATAAAATGATTAATAAGTATATAAATTAAAAAGACTAGATAAAATAATTTTAGTAATTTTTATAAAAGTACGTTATATTACATTAATTAAAATGGAACTCAAAGGATCTCAAACTGAAAAAAACCTGTTGAAAGCATTTGCTGGCGAGAGCCAGGCAAGGAACCGATACTCTTATTTTGCATCAGCTGCAAAAAAAGAAGGATATGAGCAAATATCTGCAATATTTACTGAGACTGCTGACAATGAAAAAGAGCATGCAAAAGTATTTTTTAAGTATCTTAAAGGCGGGATGGTTGAAATAACAGCAATGTATCCTGCAGGCAAAATCGGGACAACAAAAGAGAACCTTCTTGCTGCTGCAAACGGAGAAAATGAGGAATGGAGCGCATTATATCCTGAATTTTCAAAGATTGCTAAAAAAGAAGGATTTATTGAAATAGGCGGCTCATTTGCAACAATTGCAAGAGTTGAAAAAGAGCACGAGAAAAGATATAGGAAACTATTAGAAAACCTAGAAAATAATTCTGCCTTCAAAAAAGATGAGAAAACAAAATGGCATTGTAGGAACTGCGGCTATGTCCATGAAGGAGATAGCGCTCCTACAGAGTGCCCTGCATGCAAGCATCCTCAGGCGTATTTTGAAGTACTGTCGGAAAATTATTGAATAATAGTTTTTTCTTCTTTTTACTTGGTTTTTTGCATAAAATTTATTAAATCAACTGTAATAACTTGGCTCTAATGGGGGTATTATATTATGGCAAATCATAATCTAGGCTTAAAATTATTAGTTCTAATTTGTCTGATCATTGTTTTTACAGGTTGTGAGGTTATGGTCGAAGATATTATGAAAGCTGTAAAAATATACAAGGAAGCAGAATTACTTGGAAAATTTCCACCTTGTCCAAGCGAACGGCCGTACAGAGTTGGCGGAGCTGTTTTTGGGCCCTGCATAAGTGAAGAGGATATGAAAATATATGCTCAGATGAGGCTTCAGGGGAGCACACCTTACGAAGAAAAAGTGTTTATTCTTAAAACAAAAGCACTGATTTTAGGAAACGAAAAAAATTGCCCAGCTGGCAAACCATATTATCATACTAAATTCTTAATTTTCGGAGGAAACTGCTATACTGAAAAAGAATTCTCGCAATTGAATAATTTAGATATTGAAACATGGGAAGAAAAAGAAGAGGGAAAAACCCGTTTTATAGTAAGCAATGAGTATTGTAAAGATGGCTTTTTGTATGACACCCATAAACACCTGTGCGTTTCAACATCCCAATGCGATTTGCCGCATACTTTTTTTGATACAAATACAGGAAACTGTGCCTGTGATGAAGGATATAGGATGGTTGAAGGAGAGGGATGCTTAGCTGAACAAGAAAATAAAGAATGCAAATATGACAGTGATTGTGGCAAGTCTTCCTGTAATGGAAAGAACAAAATTATGCCAAGATGCGATGCTAGGACATACAAGTGCTATACAGAAACTGTTGACTGCACTGAGAATTTTGGGGAGAATGCATTTTGTGATAGTGGAACTGTGTTGTGCAAAACAGAAAGATAATTTTTGCATTTCTGATTGATTTTTTATTACGTTTAAGATAAACATTATAAATTTGTTTCTTATTCTTTTGCCTTATGTTTAATATATTGGAAAAGCAAAATCTTAACCAAACAAACATCTTAATCAAAGTTGATGCTCCTCTTATTGCAAAAAAAGCAAAACCCGGCCAATTTGTAATGATTAGACTTAATGAAAAGGGAGAGCGAATCCCACTTACTATTGCAGATAGCGATACTAATTCAATTACATTAGTGTTCCAGCCAGTCGGAAAAACAACTGATGAGCTTGCAAAGTTTGATGTAGGAAATTCAATTCTTGACTTGATGGGGCCTCTTGGAACACCTTCGCACATTGAAAAAAAGGGAACTGTTGTTATAGTAGGAGGAGGGCTTGGAATTGCTCCTTGCTATCCTATTGCAAAGGCGCTAAAAGATGCAGGCAATAAAGTCATTTGCATTTTTGGAGCTAGAAACAAAGAGCTGTTTTTCTGGCTTGAAAAATTTGAGAAAATAACTGATGAAATTGTTTTATGCACAGATGATGGTTCAGTTGGAATAAAGGGCTTAGTTACAGATGGCCTTAAAAAAATAATTGAAACAGAAAAAATTGACCTTGTTTATGCTATCGGGCCTGCTATTATGATGAAGTACGTAACAATTGCCTGCGGAAAAATACCTGTTGTTGCCAGCCTTAACCCAATAATGGTTGACGGAATGGGAATGTGCGGTGGATGCCGTGTGAAAATAGGAAGCGAAACTAAATTTGCCTGCGTTGACGGACCTGAGTTTGACGGCCATTTAGTTGATTGGGATTCTTTTTTGAACAGGTTAAAATCGTATAAGGAGGAAGAACATAAATGCAGGATAGGATATTAATGCCAACTCAGGATCATAAAACAAGGATCAATAATTTTACTGAGGTAAACCTTGGGCTAGCAGATGAGCAGGCAATTAATGAAGCAAAAAGATGCCTCCAATGCAAGGTGCCACTTTGCGAGCATGGTTGTCCAGTAAATGTTCCTATTAAGGATTTTATTAGTCTTATAAGGAATGGAAAAACAACTGAGGCAATAGCAAAAATAAAGGAAAAAAACATGCTTCCCGGAATCTGCGGACGGGTATGCCCCCAGGAAACGCAATGCGAAGAGAAATGTGTATTAAATAAGGCAAAAAAGCCTATTGCAATTGGCCATCTTGAAAGGTTTTGTGCTGATAATGAAATAAAAAAACCCGTTGCAAAAATAAAAATAAAAAAGAAAAAAATTGCTGTCGTTGGAAGCGGACCTTCTGGGCTTACATGCGCTGCGCAAAGCGCAATGTTTGGCCATAATGTAACCATCTTCGAAGCGCTTCATAAACCAGGCGGTGTATTATCATACGGCATTCCTGATTTTCGCTTGCCTAAAAAAATAGTTGACGATGAGATAGATTATATAAAATCACTTGGTGTAAAATTTGAATTTAATTCACTTATCGGAAATTTATATACTCTAGATGAATTAAGCAAAGAATTTGACGCTGTATTTATCGGAACAGGCGCAGGTGTTCCGATAATGCTTAATATTCCTGGTGAAGATTTGATTGGTGTATATTCTGCAAATGAGTTTCTTACTAGAATTAATCTTATGAAAGCAGGGTTATTTCCAAAATATGATACACCTATTAAAATCGGAAAAAAAATAATCGTTGTTGGCGGCGGAAATGTTGCACTTGACGCAGCAAGAGTTGCAAGAAGATTTGGCGCAGAAGTAAGTGTATTGTATCGCAGAAATGAAATTGATATGCCTGCAAGAAGGGAAGAAATAGTACATGCAAAAGAAGAGGGAATAAATTTTATTTTTTTGTCTGCGCCTATTGAGATAGTTGGAAAAGAGCATATTGAAAAAATTAAATGTATCAAAATGAACTTAATAGAAGATAAAGAAACAAAGAAAAATAGGCCGGTTCCGATACCTGGTAGTGAGTTTGAAATTATCTGCGATGAAGTAATTTGTGCTGTTGGAACAACACCAAATAAAACAATCCAAAGAACTGCAAAAGAAATTTATTATTCAAAGAACGGCGAGATTATAGTTGATTCATCTGGCAAGACTAATCTTCCAAATGTATTTGCAGGTGGAGACATTACTTCTGGAAGTGCAACAGTTATCAAAGCTATGGGAGATGGGAAGAGGGCGGCAATAGCAATTAACAAATTACTAGGTGAAATCAGTAAATAAAAATATAAAGAAAAAAATCTTTTTACAAAATTTACTTTTCTAATTCTTCTTCTTTTTTCTTGATTGCAATTGTTGTTTTAATTACAGTGTCAGGATTAAGCGAGATTGAGCCTATACCGCACTCAACTAAAAACTGCGCAAAATCAGGGAAATCGCTTGGCGCCTGGCCGCAGATTCCAATATATTTTCCGCGCCTGTTGCAGACTTCAATTACTTCTTTAATCAGCTTTTTGACTGCGCCGTTTCTCTCATCATAGACATGCGAGACAAGTTCAGAATCACGATCAACTCCGAGTGTCAACTGAGTTAAATCATTTGAGCCGATTGAAAATCCATCCAGAACATCAAGGAACTCATCAGCCAAAATTACGTTTGAAGGGATTTCGCACATGCCAATGACCTTTAAGCCGTTCTCGCCCTTTCTTAGGCCAAACTCTGCCATTGTTGCAATAGTCTTTTTGCACTCTTCAACAGTTCTTGGGAATGGAATCATCACTTCAACATTTGTTAATCCCATCTCGTTTCGCACTTTTAGAAATGCTTTGCACTCAAGGCCAAATGCCTGCTTGTATTTTGGGTCATAATATCTTGAAGCGCCTCTCCATCCAATCATCGGATTGTCTTCTTTTGGCTCAAAAGCCTTTCCGCCAAGAAGATTAGCGTATTCATTTGTCTTAAAATCTGACAATCTAACAATTACTTTTTTAGGATAAAATCCTGCACCAATCATAGCTATTCCTTCAGCCAACCTATCGATAAAATACTTGGATTTATCGCTATAGCCTTGGGTCATCTTTGCTATCTCTTTTTTGGCATCCATATCTTTCAATTCATCAAAATGCAATAGTGCAAGAGGATGCACTTTAATGTATGAATTTATGATAAATTCTTCTCTTGCAAGCCCAACTCCGTCATTTGGAATAAAGGAAGTCTCAAATGCCTGCTCAGGATTTCCAACATTCATCATAATTTTTGTTTTTGGGCGCTTTACATTTGCAAGGTCAGTTTCTTCAATCTCAAATTTCAAAAGCCCTTTATAGATATAGCCTTCGCTTCCTGAAGAGCAGTCAACAGTAATATCAATTCCGGATTGTATTTTTTCAGTTCCGTTTGCTGTTCCAACAACACAAGGAATTCCAAGCTCTCTTGAAATAATTGCAGCATGACAAGTTCTGCCGCCTCTGTTTGTAACAATAGCTGAAGCTATTTTCATTATTGGCTCCCAATCTGGATCAGTCATTTCTGTAACTAAAACTTCGCCTTTTTCAAATTTATCAATATCATGCACATCACGAATTACGTGTGCTTTTCCTTTTCCGATCCGTTCTCCAACTGAGTTTCCAGAGATTAATATTTCACTTTTTTCAAGCATCTTATATTTTCTTAGTTTATTATGGTCTGTTCTTGAATGCACTGTTTCAGGCCTTGCCTGTACCATGAATAATTCACCAGTTACGCCATCTTTTGCCCATTCCATATCCATTGGTTTTAGATATCCGGCTTTTGCGCTGTAATGGTCTTCAATAATGCAAGCCCATCTTGCAAGTGTTAAGATCTCTTCATCAGTTAATGCAAATTGGTTTCTATGCGTAATATCGACAGGAACGTTTTTTGTGACTTCATTGCCGTCATGGCAATATATCATCTTTTTTTCTTTTGAGCCAAGTTTTTTTGTTAAGATTGGCTTAAACCCTTGCATTAATGTTGGCTTAAAAACATAATATTCATCAGGATTAACTGCTCCCTGTACAATGTTTTCGCCTAGGCCATAAGAGGCAGTTATAAATGCTGCATCCTTAAATCCTGATTCTGTATCGATAGAAAACATAACTCCTGAGCATGCTTTGTCGCTTCTAACCATTTTCTGGACACCAATTGAAAGCCCAATTGAGAAATGGTCAAATCCTTTATCCTGCCTGTATGAAATTGCCCTATTTGTGAATAATGATGCAAAGCATTTCTTGCATGCATCAATCAAAGCCTCATCTCCCTGTATATTTAAGTAAGTCTCCTGCTGGCCTGCAAATGATGCATCAGGCAAATCTTCAGCTGTTGCTGAACTTCTTACTGCAACATCAACATTTTTAGTATTATGTGCTTTGCAAAGGTTGCTGTATTGCTCAACAATCTGCGCTTTTAAATCATCTGGAAAATTCGCCTCTCTTATTACCTGGCGAACTTTATTCCCTCGTTCAGAAAGGTTTTTCATATTTCCTGTATCAAGGTCGCTTAGGATTTGCTTAATATTATCTTTTATACCTGCTTTTTCAATTAAATAATAATAAGCATATGCAGTGATTGCAAACCCATTTGGAATCCTTACTCCTTTGGGAGTTAAATTCCTATACATCTCGCCAAGGCTTGCGTTTTTGCCACCAACTATTGGAACGTCTTCGATTCCAAGCTGGTCAAACCAGAGAACATATGGTTTTTGCGATTTTAGAAATTTTAAGTATTGTTCACGCTCAACATTATTTGAAGTAATATCCATAAAGCTTCACCTCGTTTTTTTAATATTGTTATTATGATAATAACCCCAGATAAATCCATTAGATTACTGTTTAAAAACGTTTGTTATAACTAGAGAATGAAAAAATAGTATATACTCTAATCGATAAGTCTAGCTAAATATTTTTTCTCTGATTTTATCAATCATGCCTGTTTTTTTAGCGACAATATAAGCGATTACTAGAAATACAATTAAGACAGTCATAACTGTTTCTGCTTTGTCAATGTAAAGCGCCATTTTTTCGTAAGTGTCTTTTAAATACCAACCTAACACCGCTAAAAACATGTTTCTTGGAATAGTCCCTAAAAAAGTAAAAATGCTAAAGCGCTTAAAATCCATCTTTATTGCGCCAGCCATTCCTGATATGACTGATAATGGCATTATTGGAAGTGCCCTTAATGCAAACAATGAGAGTTCTTCTTTTTTTCGCTTTTCAAATTTTTTCTTGAATGAAAGTATCTCGCTCCATGAAACGCCAAGAAATTTTTCATACTTATCTATTATCGGCTTTCCTCCCCAGTATGCAATCCAATAGATTAGATAACTTCCAATGGTTTGTGCAAGTCCTGCAACTAATGCAATCATGAGCGCATGAAAAAGTGCGCCTAATAATGTGGTTTCCGTAATTAAAATAAATCCTGCAGCCATAAGAATCAAAGGAGATGGTATTGGGACAATTATTGTCTCGATTATAACGCCAAGTATTACAGCAGAAATGCCATGTGTTCTCACAAGCTCAATTAGCCAGTTAGTGAATTCAGCGAACATAAGAACTAAAGATTTGCTGAATGTATAAAAATGTTTGTCTGCATGCTCTGTCTACTCCAGTTCACTTAGATATCTATACATTTCTTCGCACAATTTCTCTTGAGTTAGTATTCCTATTACTTCATCATTGACAATAACTGGAAAATTATTAAGCTCATGACTCAGCATGAATTCATTAGCCTCAAAAATATTTATGTCAGGATCTATTGTTGTAATTGGCGAACTCATTTCATTTTCAATTGCATGATTTGTAAAATTCTTGCAGAAATTAGCAAGATTTCTTACATAGTCCTTTATTGTAAAAACACCTACTGGCTTATTGCCTTCTGTTGCGATTATCATTTTTATATCTTGCTTAAGCATCAATTTTCTAGCTGCTTCAACACTATCGCTTTTCTCTAAATAATACACGTCTTTTGTCAACAAATCCCTCACTGTATAAAGCCCTGATTCGCTTTTTTGCGCAAAGAATCTTGAAAACCCCTTAAACTCTTTTTGGATGTCATGTAAAGTTATCTGGCCAGTTAAGTTTTCCTTATATTTTAGTGCAAGCCTTGTGCATTTCTCTTCAAGAAATACTGAAAAAGCGTCCATTATTGTTGCTTCTTGGCTAATGACAAGGGTTTTTTTTCTCATGAAATGTGAAATATTTAGATCATAAAGCTCTTTATCAAAACCATAGCCAATTTTAAGAAAGTCATGCTCACTTACAACCCCGCGATATGAGCTGTAATCTACAACAAGATATGTGTCTGTCTTATTTCTTGCAAGAAGGTTTAGCGCATCTACAAACTCAGTGCCTGATGAGATTGTTGATTCTGCGCTTTTAATTAGATAACACTGTTTTTTCATAATTTTTCTTGCTGATGCCTTTAATGGATCGATTGTAATATTTGTTGCAACTGCTACAAGAGCCTTGATAACAACTTTATAAATAAAGACAATAATTTTGATAAGTAAAAAAAGTAAACCAATGGCAAGCACAACATATAAAAAAGACCTGGCGATGATAGCGATCTGTTCGAATATTTGTTGCCTTGCATAATCTGACTTAATTTTATCGTATTTTGCATAATCTGTAATAAGATCATATTTAATTAGCACATCCTGCCTGTTATCAATATTTACTGTTGATTTAATAGACTCAAACTGCAGAAGGGCTTTAGTTGCGGTGCCAGAATAATTCAGCTCAAACTGATAACATGTCTTATTAGACAAGGTTTCTGGTTTTTTTATCTCTACTTTGTTTGAATGCATTTTTTCTTTTTCATCAGTCCAAAATATTGTTATTGATTCTATTGATGAAGCTATTTTATTCAATTCAGTTATTTCGCCTGATATTTTTCCAGGTGTAAATCTAATCAAAGCCTCTGCTGAAACTTGGCCATCATACAATAGTGCTTTTTTATAATCTGACTTTTCTGATGAATTTTCTACCCAGTCGTTTTCATTATATTTCTGGTTCGTTTTTACATCTGCATTACTTGAGGCTGTACTTCTCTTGGAAGCAAAGTTCATGTTATTTTCCTGTGTAATTTCACTAGCTAATAGAAAAATATCTGGTGCATATACTGCGCCTTTACCAGGCGCTGCCATTAATTTTACAAATTTTGAAGCAGCAGTAATTATTATCTCGCTTCCTTCTTTTGCATCGATAAAGCCGTTATTAAAAAAATAATATCCTGCATTGTTAGTTTTTTGTGACATTGTTTTAGAAATGCCGCTAGAATCAATCCATGAGGCAGTTACACTTATACCTGAAACTGATGCAGTTACATCACCGCCTGTTGAAATTCTGCCGTAAACATAAGTTGGCAATGAAGGCAATTCAGCTAATGAAATTTGTATTACTAAGAAAATAATCAAAAAATAAGACAATTGTTTTTTCATGTTATTATTGACATGCACCATTTGTGCAATTTGAGAGGCAATCATATCTAGTTATACTAACAGTACCTGTTTCATTACAATAGTATTCATTCACAGTGTAATTTGCTGATGATTCAGTGCAATAATCTTCATATGTTGTTTGTGGGTCTATGAGCAACCAGACAGTTCCTTTAACATAAAAGTTTTTTTCGTCTGTATCGCTGCATCCGCATGATTCACCTGTGCATATGCAGTCTCCGCCGCTGCATAATTTGCCAGCAGCACAAGCAGCAATCTCACTCCACTCATAACATGTGTCATTGTCGTATTGGCCGCATGATTTATATGATAAGCCTGATGCACAGATTCTTGAACCTGGTTCGCATGTGCTTGCGCAAAGGCAAATACCATCTACACAGATTTCGTCAACATTACAATTGCATAAATCCTGCCCAAGAATTAGTTTTATATCGTCTGATTTAATATCTATAACATAGCCAATGCCTGGCTTTAAGTGCTTTATTGAATTAATCTCAGATGAGCTTTCAACTGGCTTAAATAGTTCCCATTTTTGCAGCGATGAATTATACGCATAAACCCTGTTGAATTTACCGGAAATTGTTGATAAGGCAGATAGAATAGTCGTTTCATCAAGGCTCCAATATCCAAAAAAGTTCCAGCCTTTACTAAAAGATAATGAGAAAGTCCGAATACTATAGCCGTGCAATTCGAGAGCTGCTTTTTGTTTCATAAATATCCAGTAGCTTTTGCCAGGTGATAGACTTAGCAATTCATTTTGTGCATCAGTTACTTGCCTGTCTTCTTTGAATGTTTTCCACCTGCTTTGTGAAGGTTCATATGAAAAAACCCTTTCATATTTGCCGCTTATTGGAACAAGAAGTGAAGCAATTGAATTGTCAATTGGAATTAGCGGCAAGCTAAAAAGGTTCCAGCCAGGCTCAAAATTTAGAATAAATGAAAGCTCATCACTTTGGTTTATAATTTCAATATCTTTTTCTAGTGATCTTCTTGAATTATTTGAAATATCTGACACACTGAATACATATGTATAGTTTGTTTTTTCAATATTAGCTGTGTCCCATTCAAATGAACAGATACCTATCTTGCTTTTTGGCGCAAAATTATTTTCTGCATAAATAAACTCACAGTTTTCTCCTTTTTTTGCAATGCAGATTTTACAATTTGTGTCAATCCCATAGCCATAATCGATAGCTGTTGCGCTTAACAAAACCTTTCCGGCTGCAATAGCGCCAATATCATCAACAGTTATTATTGGTGGAGTAATATCTGGAGTTATTCCTGCAAAAGCTATAACAGTTTTATTTTCATTTCCGGCTGCGTCAAGAGCTGCGGCTGCATAATAATATACTTTGCCATCTTCAACTTTTAAGTCAATATAATTTACTATAGCTGTTGCTGCTATTTCTTTTAAGAAAGTTGTATCTGAAAAATTATTTTCTGACCTATAGAGCTTGTATCCGCCTAAATTTTTATCATTTATATTTTCCCAATTAATTGACAGCCCGATTGTATCAGGCATCTGCAAAGCGCTTAGCCATGACACTTGCTTAGGAGGAATTGTGTCTGCAACTGTTCCGTTTGCAGGAGCAATTGCGCTATTGAAGTTGCCGTAAATGTCTTTTGCATAAACTCCGTAATAATAAGCTTTTTCACTTTCTAAGCCATAATCTGTGTAATCAATATTTTTAGTTTTACCAATGAAAGCCATTTCTGCAATTGATAAAGAAAACTGCCCTGATCTGTAAATATAATAATCATCAATGTCCTGCTCGACTGATTTTTTCCATGTAAGCCTTAGTGCGTTTGTTTTTGAAATTGCATTAACAATAAGATTTGTAATTTGAGCAGGTGATGTTGTATCAACGCCAAAAATTACACTTGAGCTGCCTATGTTTCCTGCAAGGTCTGTGCAATAGATGTCAATCCTGTTTATGCCTTCAAATCCATTGATGCTGTAAGGAGAAGTTATGGTGCTATTGCCTACATTATTGTGTGAGTAAACGCAGGTTAAAACTTCTTCATTGGCTTTAAAAATTATATTAATTCCTGTTGCATTGTATGTTTTTGGCAGTGGAGAGCTTATTGTGATTGATGGTGCAAAAATGTCGCCTACTTTTCCGATAAAATTTGTTACAACCTTATCTTCATTGCCTGCATAATCAACTCCTGTTACTGAATAAAAATAATTATCACTTGAACTTACATAATCGTGATAGCTTGGGTTTGCAACTGAGCCTATTTTCAAAAGATCTGAAGCATAGCTATAGCCTTCTTTTGAGCGGTAAATATTATAATAACTTATATCATTAGAGTGAGGAGTCCATGAAAGGATAAGCTCGCTTTTTCCTGAAATACCTGATATACTTACATAAGATATTTTTTCAGGAGCAATTGTATCAACTATAAAAGATACTGCAGAGTATCCCTTATTTCCAGATGGATCCGTACATTCCAAAGACAAATAATTATTGCCTTCACTGCCTTGAATTGAAAATGTTGCAGCAGCAGCTTTATTTGTTATTCCATTCAGAGTGAAACTGCAATTTACAGCTTCATTTGTAGTATAGAAAAGAGTTATGTTTTTTGTGTTATAGGTTTTATTATTCATTGGTGAGGAGATTGTAATTATTGGCGGCGTAAAATCAGGTATAGATGCGTGTTTTGAAATAACGAAAGCATTCATATTTTCTGCATAGTCAACACCTGCTACTGCAAAATAATAATTTTTACCAGGCGTTATTTTATCAACTACATAATTGTTTAGCGATGCTGTTGAAATAAGGCTTGCATATTGAACATCGGTAAAATCTGAATTTGAATAAAATATTTTATAATACCGTGCATCGCTAATGTTCTGCCATGACAATGTAAATTTGTTGTTCAGCGTATCTGCTGAAATAATTAGGTTAGAAACCTGCTGCGGAGGAATTGTATCAACATTAAAAGCAACCATTGTTTGACCTAGATTATCGTTTGCATCATTGCATTGTAAAACAAGTGTATTGGTTCCTTCATTCGAGTTAAAATAACTGCCTGAATTTGCATTATCCATTATTCCATTTATGTTATACCTACAATTTCTGACAGTTTCATCTGCGCCAAAGATTAGCTGATTTTGTAATGAATTATACATTTTATTTTTAGGTGATGTTATTGTAATTATTGGAGGAACCATATCATAAACAGTTGCCTTTATTCCAGGGATATTTTTGTTTTCATTGCCATTAATATCTGCAACAGTTACTTTGTAATAATATTCTTTGGCGCTGGCTAGGCCGCTGTCCATGAATCCTGTCGTATTTTTATCATATATAGAATCAATAAGTTCGTAAGGACTACTTGCCCTGTATATATTATAATGTGAAAAATCAGAAGCAGAACTCTTTTGCCACGAAACCTCAAGAGTTGTATCATTAATAACTGTTCTGACATTTGTTGTGACTGTATCAGGAGGGATTGTATCAGCAACTGTTCCAGAAACACTGACCACTTCTATTTTTTCATTTCCTGCCATATCTACTGCTGCAACTGCATAGTAATATGTATTCATGCTTACTAGGTTTTTATCAATAAAAGTAACAGTGTTTATGTCATATATCTCTGCAATTAATGCTGCATCTTGAGTGTTATTAAATTTGCTGTCTTTTCGGTAAATTTTATAGCCTGAAAAATCTGCATCATTTGCTTTCTTCCAATTTAATGAAAGCCAGTTATTATTTGGAATATCTGCAATGCTAAGCTCTGTAATAACAGATGGCGCAATTGTGTCAATTACAAATTCTCCATTTTTTTGGCCCATATTTGATGCAGAATCAGCGCAATAAAGTATAATTGAATTTTGTCCTTCGGTTGCATTTATCAGAATGCCTGAATAAGCAGTCACATTTGGCATTGTGTTTAGCTTATATGCACACCATTCCAGTTTTTCTGAACCAACATATGACAAAATAATCTTTGCTGAACTGTAGGTTATGTTCTGCGGAGAAGATATTACAATCTCAGGAGGCGTAAAATCATTAACGACAGCAATTATTGGTTCAACTGATAAAAGCTCATTTTCTAGGTCATCGACAGCAGTAACTGCATAATAAAAGACTGAATTTTCAGCTAAATTCTTGTCCATATATTGTATTGTATCTGTACTTGCAACCTTAATTGAATCGAACGCTAGTGAAAAATTTTGTGTTGAACGATAAATATTATAGTGTGCAAAATCTTCTGCGTTTGTACCTTGCCATGAAAGGCTTATTTCATTTGCCTTTTCGGAAAATGCACTTATGCTTTTTATTTTATCAGGAGGATTATTATCAATCACTGCAACAACAGGAATTCCTGTGCCTAGGTTATTTGCTTCATCATATGCGCGAAAATTAACTAGGTAAGTTCTTTGTGCTGCATTTAATGTATCAAAATAATATTCACAATTACCTTCCATACTGCCTTCTGTTAAATCAAATGCAACATTTTGAGAAGTCCATTCTGAGTCACATACATTATCTGTTGAAATGCAAATTTCACATGGCTTAATTAGTGCATTTGTGGAATCGTAAACTTCTGCCCTTAATAGCGCATTTCCGGATATTTTATTTGTTTTTGTTACTTCAACAACAGGAGCAACAGTGTCCATGATATAAAACGAAACTGTTTTTTCGCTGGACTGTCCAAGAAGATCAGTTGCATATAGCGCCAAAGAATTTGAGCCGACTTTTGCATTAATTGAAATATCTTTATTAACCATGCCAGTTACAGTTACTGTTGGATTTTTATTTAGTGAAAAACCAGCGTAAAGCAAATTTTCATCTGATGTAAATCTAAATGTTATATTTTTTGAATTATAAGTCTTATTTTCAGGGCTAATTATTGTTAATTGGGGTGGAGAGGCATCAACTCTAAGTGGCCCGTTTAAAGCTTCAGTTGCATTTCCTCCGGGCAAGGCATTTATATAAGGCTGGTTAACTGCGCCTGCACTTGATAAAGTAATTATGGTGCCTGTTTTTGCCAGCACATCGCCTTTGTTAAAAAAGAAAAAGCCTTCATATCCTGAATCATTAAGATAATTTGATTTACTTAAAGTAATTGCTGTTGTTTTTTTGGTAATAATTGCAGCGTCCTGCCAGGTAGCAGTAACAGTTAAACCGGGAAACCTGCTGTTATTATTAGAGTATACTCCATACCCATAAAAGCTCGTTGGAAGCTCAGGCTTATAATTAAGATCCGGAGTCTGTACTAAAAAATACTGGCCATTGTTATTGTTGAATGCAATGTTATTAAGTATATCCGCTGATGAGGCCGCAAGATAATTAGCTGAAAGCGGAACCAGTCCATATACGATTATCTCGTGTGATTTATTAAGCCCTTTAGCAGAAGTTTTATTTGATAATGGAAATGCTGTTCCATAATAGCAAAGCCCTGTTGATGGCTCATCTGTAACCCATTTAACTTTTGCGCTTTCGGCAGTAATTTCAGTTATTGTTACTTGTGAAATCACTGGCGCTTTTTTTTCAAGTGCTGCAGTTGTTACAAGATAAAATGAGTCAGTACCTGAAAAAATAATGTCATGGAAGAGAGGTGCAGCATTAAGGCTAAATGATGAAATTTTTTCTGCTCTTGCAATAACTGACTCCTTAATAAGAAAATTTACTGTGCCTGAAATTTTTGAAAGAATAATCTTGTCTGAGCTTTCGGCCCTCCATGCTACATAAATGTTATTTCCTTCAACTGCTGCCTTTGGGATTGTTCCAGAATCACTAAGCCTTGTTTTGTTAATTAGGATCATATCTGAATTAAGAGCATCATAAAATATACCATTCTCTTCATAGGCTATAATTATACCTCCTGTTATAGCTTTTACAGAAGGAAAACTTCCTGTATGCATATCGCTTGCAGAAATGATGTTTCCTTTTAAGTCCATTTTGATATAGTATAAAAAGTGCTCACTAGTTTCGTAAATAACAATAATATTATTTTTTTGGAAATCTAATGTATAATCAAAGTATACCGTACTATCTCCTAATTTTGTGTCCTGCGAAATTGCCTCTCCTTTGATATCAAGCATCTTAAAATAAAGTGAGTCTTCTCCATTCCTGTTATCTATCCAGAATAGGTATATAGTATTATTTTGGGAGAAAATCTTTGGATTTTTTTGTGCATATAGATTGCGTGTTAGCCTTTTGTTGTCTAACAAAGTATTTGCGCTAACATCAAGTTTTGAGTAATAGATTTCGCTATTTGCATCCCTGTCATCTTCCCATACTATATTTATATTTGAATAATCATCAACAGAAATAAACGGCGAGTTTGAGTTATAGATATTTTCTGTTAATCTCTTGTTATAGACAAGGAGTTTGCCATCTGGCCCTATCTTTGTGTAGTATATCTCATTACCTGAAGAAAATGCAATGTGCCTGTTTTTTAAGCTGTCAAGTACGCTTATTGCATCATTTGGCGGCATATCATATTCAAGCTTTATTTTATCAGACCAGATAAGCTTTTCATTTACCCTGAGAGGAACGCTGCGGCTGCTTATCTGATTATATGCATCAACTGAAAAAATTGTTAATTCATACTCTCCTGGTTTTTTTGGAGAGGTTATATTTGCTGAAAATAACCCATTTGAAATATTCATTACAGCTGAAGAATTCCATGCAATTAAAGTTGCATTTTTTATGCTGGATTCATCTGTTATTTTTGCAGACACACTAAACATTGTGCTGTTATCAATATAATCAGGTGAGTCAATATACTCTATTAATGGAGGAAACCTATCCAATACAAAGGTGTGTTTTATGCTTGTTGCAGTATTATTTGAAATATCTCTTGCACGAAAATAAATATTATATATGCCATCGCTGTATTTAGCAGTGTCAAAAAAAAAGCTGCAATTCCCGTAAATTGCACCGCTCTCATAATTGATTTGCGCTGGGATATAATCACAGCTCTCATTTTTTGTTATGCATATTTCGCATTCGCTTGATAATTTTGAACTCTCGTCTAAGACATTTGCAATGAACAAGTAATTTTCCTTAATATGCGGCGGAATATATTGGACATTAATATAGGGCGGTGTAATATCCTCCTCACACGAAACTTTTTTTGATATAGAATATATTCCGCTTCCAAAAACTCTTAATGAATAATTCCCTGGATATAAACCTTCTTTTGCAAGTGATTTTGTCTCTTTTTCATGAACAAAAATAGCATCAGAAAAAACATTTGAGCATATGTCTTTAATCCAGCTTGCTCCAAGAGTAAAAGAGCCAAGGTTTGAAGTTAGGCTTACATTAACAGTGCATGAATTATCTGTAATTGAAAAATAATAGTAATCATATTCAGACCCTATTGTTTCATTTAGAGCTAAAGAGTCTGCAAGCATGAAAATAAATATTACAATAGCTGCATGTGTAAACCTATTTTTCATTTTCTTTTTTTTCTTGATTTTTTCAGCATGATAAAAATAAACATACTAAATATAACAAGTGCTAAAAATATTTCAATTAACATATCATGAAAAACACTTTTTGTTTTGGTATTATCTTCTTTTTTTTCATTTGGCTCGTTAGGCTTTGTATTTACAATACTATTAGACTTTTCAATTTTACAGTCCATATCTTCACCATGGCAATCCGGATCGCACTTGCCGTCATTTGAATAGTCACAGAATGAATCATTTGCTCCTGTTTTGCAATCCAGGGGGCAATTCTGAGAATTTTCAGGTGATTCACACTTACCATTATTATTGCATGTTTTTTCAGCTTCAATTTCTGCTTTTTTTGGTATTACTGCAAATTCACTAGTAAGTTTAAAATCCATATAGCCTTTTTTTGACGCAGATACAGTAAGCCGGTAAGTTCCAGTCTCTTCTACAGTTATTTGCCCTGGTAGAATAATATTTTTTTTTGACCCATCAGGAAAAGTAAGCTGCGCGCTAACTAGAGGAGAATCTGTATGTGTTGAATATTGAAAATATACAGTGCTTCCTGAAATAAAAACTTTTTTTTGAGAAAGGCAGCTTTTGTCTTCGCAAATAAATAAGTCAAGAATCATATTTTTAAGTGGAATCAATTCAATCAATGCTTCTTTTGTAATCTCAATAGGCTCAAGAACATATATCCTTACTGTGCACATCTGGCGTTCTACGTCACCTGGCATGCTGTTAAAAAAAACATATTCTTCATTTAATGGAATGCCTTTTATTAACGTAGCTTCTTTTAATTCAAGCAGAGGCGATGGCATGTCCGGGCAGACAACATCAGTAATGTATTTGATAACTAAATCAGTATCACTTGTTATTCTATAGTTAAAAGCTATTTTATCTCCTGTCTGAAATTGATTCTTAACACTTATATCAATATTTATAACAGCGACAGCATTTGATGCCAATGCTGTTAATACAAGTAAAAATATTATTATTTTTTTCATGTTAGTTTTGCGCTCAGTTTATAGGGCGGATTAAGCATAAATGCAGGGTCTCCAACTAATGTTGTCATATAATCATATTGGTCATACACATAGCCTTTTTGAAATGCCTCCCCTAGTGTTAAGTTGTCATAGTAAAGGCCGCTCATTGTGTTTCTGTAAATATAGTTTCCAGTCCAGGCAATGCATACTGCTCCCATATGCGCAATTCCTCCCTGTCTTATTGCCAGATTGCAAAATGAATATTGGTTATAACTTGCGCATGTTGAGCATGCATCATTAAATACAATTGAGTTGTCAAGCTTTGGAATGTCCTTTGAATTAATTCCAGCCCAATTCTCCGATCCATGGTCCATATAGCTAATAAAGCGCTGATTACTCCATTCACTGGGATTGAAGTTATAGCAGCTTGCTGCATTTGTAACAGCCACAGTATTGTAGCCCTTTGCTGAGAATGCGCTTGCATATCTTTGTGTGTTTGAAATCATATATGAAAAAGACGATGCCATGAATTTTACGTTGTGAGTCGGACTAAGCCTGCTGTAGAATAAGTCCCTGGCAAGGTAGCTTGTGACATCTGATGTTGTTATTCCCTGTATTCTTCCTGCAAACAAATCAGGTTTATTGTCATTATTGGTGTCAGCGTATTTCGTATGATCAACTGCCTTGTAGTTTCCATAGCCGCCGAGCTGCATAATGTATTCCCTCTGCGGAATTGCTTTGGGAGATGCAAATATTGTTAAGAATTTCATTCCTCCAACGTCTTTTTTTATATCTGTATTTGATATGTTTAAGTCTGTGCTTGTTACTGTTGTTAGCAATTCTTGTCTTGCGCTTGCAAGAATAGGAGCAGCAAGAGAAGTCTTTCCAAATGTTGTAGTGATTGATTGTGCGCTCTTTTTTGGCTTAAATGATTCAGTAACACCTAGTGATAAGTCATTTGGATTTATTGCTAATAGCTTATCTGTATTTGTCAGGTTTTTGTATTTTGCTTTAAGCTGCGTTATGGAATATGATTCGAAACACTGGCCAACAGTATTTATGCAGATTTTTTTCTTGTTTTCAAATACGTTCGGCTTGTCAAGTGAAGTTCCTTTAATAATTAGAGGTGCGTTCAATAATGAAGCATAAATACTTGCATATAGGGCAGTTTCATAGTCATCATTTGAATATACGACTTCCTTGTAATTGTTCCAATATGATAAATAATCATTTGTTGTTATTCTTTTTATTTTGTCAGAAGAAAGGCCAGCACCAAGAGTAGGCGACGCGATTAGGAGATTATCAAGTTCAGCAGGAGTAAACCCGCTTATAGTCAGGCTGTCAGGAAGATAATCCTGCAGGAATGTTATTGTTGAGTCAGCATCATATGGATAGGCACTGATTGAACTTCCTTGATTATAAATTAGCTCAATCTGCGCGTCAGCAGATTCTCCTACTCCAAGTGTTGTTTTTGGAAGAGTTGTCTTAACATGGGAAAGCATTAGGCTGTGAGGGACGGTGTAGAGTTTTCCAAGCTCACCAGGAGTGTGCCAAATTCCCATAAGCTTTGTATAAGTATTACTTAAATCAACAGTTTCATTGCCGATGTTTTTTAAAGTAATTGTATAAGAAAAAGATTCTCCTGGCACAATCGAGACTTTACTTGAGATTGCTTTTGATATGCATATATCATAGATTGTATAGCTGTCTGGCGAGTATAAACAATTAGAATTAATTGTATCTGTTGCAAAATATGGCGAGAATAAAACATAGCTTGTGATTCTGTATGTCCCTGTCATCTTAAGTGTTATGTTATTTGTTTTTTTCAGGAGATATTTTTCGTTTCCGCCAATTAGTGGGCTAATTGCAAGAGTTCCTGAAGTTGTTGAGAAATATCTTTGAGAAAGAAGCACGCCATTTAGGTAAACGTCATACGCATAATTGCTGGCGTTTGAGTTGATTTTTTCAACAGTGACGTTAAGGTCCGCTCTTGGAATTGCTTTTTGCATATAATTATACATCTCATCAGTCAGATTAAATACAATAGAGAATTCATCTTTAGCTGTTGTTCCCCTTGCAATCTCCTGGTTGAAGACACCCCACGAAAAATAGAACTTAGTTGCCATAAGCTCATTATTGTCAATGTAAAGCGTTCTATCTGTATAGTTTTCAAGATGATACAGTAGCAAAGGGTATTTTACAACAGAATTGTTTTGTGTCCATATTGCGATAGGAACTAGCGGAAGAACATCTTTCCAGGAGCTGTCAGAAATCAAAAACACTTTTCGGCCAGTATATTTTGCGTTATTTTTAAGATTTGCATCACTTATTGAAAACTTAGTTGCATTATGTTTTTTTATATTTTGGCCAATTGAGTTAACAGCGCTAATTGTTACATAATAATCTGATTCAAACAATTGAGTTGCATTAATGTATGCAGTATATTTATTATCGTCTGCAATTGCATCACCAAATAAGCCGTTATCATTCATTGTTAGATTGGCAATAAGAATTCCTTGTGCAAGTGTTATTTCTGCATATGAGCTGGTTACTCCTAGTGCATCAATGATATCTGCAGAAACAGTAATATTTCCTGATGAAGTTGCAGCAGCAGGCAATGCAGTCACATTTTCTATCCTTAGCGAGAAGAGCTCACCTGATGATTCAATTGTCAGAAGACAAGAATCAGCGCATGACGTGCAATCTGATGCATTAACTAAAAGCAAAGAAAAAAAAGAGATTAATAAGAAGATGCATAAAACTAGCTCCACCCTCCTTTTTATAACCATGCTGATAGTATTTTTTATTCGCACTTAGTATAAATATGTTTTGAAAAAAAACTAAATTTTCCGTTAATTTTATTTACTAATTAAGAAATCTAAGCTTTTGGTGATACAAGTATGGCATTTGACAAAAACTTAGACAAAGAGCTTTTTAGCGAAACCGTTGAGTTTGAAAGGACAAAAATAACAGTTAGTGTTTTTTCATATAATGAGGGAATACCAAAACTTCAGCTTTCACGCGAGAACATGAGTGGTGAAGAATATACTTTTGCAAAGCTAGGCAGAATGACTAAAGAAGAAGCTGAAAAAGTGATTCCGCTGATGCAAAAAGCGCTAAAAGAGATGAAGTAGAAAAAGACGTTTTTCTATGTTATCTGAGTTTTTTTATTATTTTTACCCTTAAGTAATAGTAAAATTTAAATAAAGACTAATCTTCACAATACAATATGTTAACAAGAAGGCAATTAAATCAAAGATATTTATTTCCTGCTGCTCTGTTAGCAGGTTTGGTGGCAGCTTGCGGCCCAGGGGCGGTTGCACCACTTGCTGCACCAGTGCAGCCTGCTCCTCCTGCTCCTCCTGCAGCAGCAAAACCTAAATCATTAGATATAACACTTTACAATGATGGACTTCCAGTGCCTGCACATACTGCTCCTCATAATTTATTGAATAATAGGATAGTAGATCTACAACCAGGACAAAGAGTTGTCGGTATTGAAAACGTAACTGTATTAGCATCTCCAAAACTCACCAATGATGCTCTTGCAAAAACTCCAGCTGGAGGTTATGATGGAAAATTTAATATTAGTTTTGTAAAAATCCGATATGGTGACCAAGAACTATATGTACCTAGAGTTCTTGTTGATGCTCAATCAAGACAAGGTCTTTCACAATTGTCAACAGGAGCAACTCTTGAACAAAAATTATCATTAGAAGGTTTATCACCAGTAGCAACTGCCAGATTAACACATAATTCAACATTTTACGCAGTGGATGCATCAGGCCAAATACTGGAATTGTCAAAACTATCAACAGGCACTTCAGTTGAATTAATGGCTCAGACTGGCGATGGGTGCATGTTTATTAAAAGTGGTGGTCAACTTGGCTTTGTAAAATCATTATCAGCATTTGATAAATCAATTCTGCAAACACATCATGCAGCTCTGCGCAGATGGTCATCTACACCCGGTTACAATTTTAGTCCTGCAACTATAGAATCTTTAGTTACCAAAGTAGAAAGCGGAACATTGCCTGCTTATGTTGCATCATCAAAAACAATATTTTCACCTGGAAATAGTATAAAAGCTACTGTATATCTAGTGGATGCAGAAGGAATACCTGGTCCGGTTACATTATTCAAAGTTGAAAGAGTAGCTGCAAATGGGCAATCCACTATGTGGAAACACGGATTTCCTGCATCTCCATTATCTCGATATTACTTAGGTGTACAAAGAATAACAGGAACAGAACTTGATGCTTTAGCCTATTCAGCACTTCGAACAACATCGCCAGCAACTTATCTTAAAGGAACAACAACAATGGAAAACTTTGTTTTTATAGCTGGAGGAAAACAAGTTCAAGTGCTTAGCAGCCAAGAGTTTGATGCTCTTGCAAATACTGCACTTCAGGATAGTTTTGTAGCACCAGGAACTTATGAAAAAATGTTTGCAAAAAATGTTGGGCAGCCTAGAATATTTGGAAGAGTTTTAAACCCAGGAATATATGACGCTGTAGCAAACATTGCTGCAAGTTTGGCACCTTATGCAGTTCTTACATTACTTCAAACAGGTGCTAACTTTACAAGATATCCGGATTTAAGAAATGCAGTCACTACTGCTATTGGTCTTGATGATCCTTATGTTCAGTTAGTAAACGGCGCAACTTATCAAAGCAAAAGAGATATACTTGGGCAAATTCAGAGTTGGCAATCATGGATGAAAGCTAATCCAAGAGGAGATGGTCTTCCTCCAGGAGGATTGTTTGCAATTGGCCCAAAAAATCCGCTTCCATTTACAATCGATATTTTAAGAAAAGGCAATGGAGAACCAGTATCATTTGATCACTACGTATTACACCCTATTTTTGATTGCTACATTAGAGAAGCTGATGGAACTAATCGACTAATTCAGTCAGGCGGAAGTTATTTTTTAGAGAGAGGAGAAATAATTAGTATTTCTGTGCCAGGCGGACCTTCGTATAGTGAATTCCAAATTTATACAGAGAACGGAGTAAAATTTAAATTCAAATATCAGGGCCCTCCACTTGGTCCATTTATTAATACTTAAATGGTGTAATAAAAAATGAACTTACAAGATATATTTTATAAAACAAGCGAATTGCAATTAGAAAAGTATCAAGGAAACCTAGAAAGAGCGCTTTATAAAGCATTAGCTTTGCCTTATCACGATGTGGCAGCTGTTCAAGATGGAGATTATTTAGCCGCTTTGCCTAATAATGAAATATTAACACAAGGTTTTCTATTAATGGTTGATAAAAAAGGACCTGTATTGCCAATTTATATTAAGCAAGAGAATGGAAAATTAAATGTATATGCACTTGCAAGTGGTTATGCTGGATTTGAAGATAGAATAGATGATCTTCAACAAACTTGTGCTGGAGTCCAAATTTGCCTTAATCCAACAGAAGTTTTAAGACTAAATTTTCCAGGAAACTACCAGTTAGAAATATCTGTTAATGCAGCTAGAGAATTGCGTCTACATTACAAAGATTGCGGAAGAAATCAAATGCTCGAAGAGATGGTTGCATTACTACAACCATTGGCAGTTGCATCACAACACAATATTATAGCTCTCACAATGGCTTACCCGAAATAGAATAAAAAAAAATAGACGAGTTTGAATCACTTTTGAATTCTTTTTTCCAATTCCCTTATCCTCCCCCCGAGCGCTTTTAAATACAATCACTGGCGTTCCTGTAACTCCAAATCTGTTTGGAGTAAAGCCCTCGGAGCAAAACAAGTGGGACATTCGCAAACAGAAAAAAATTTGCTCAGTCCCACACAGAAGCATAGTAAAAACAAAGAATTAAAGTGTTATAATATTCTCTTTTCTAGTTCCTTTATCCTATCCCGTAGCGCAATCGCAGTCTCAAAGAGCGCTTTTAAGAAAAGCCCTCGGAGCAAAACACAATAAGTGCCATATAAACTCCATTTAATGGCACGATGAACAGAAATAAGAGGTTATGCGACCCTCTTCTCTAATTCTCTAATCCTATCGCGCAAAGCAATCGCAGTTTCAAAATCTAATTGGTCAGCAGCTTCCTTCATTTTGGCGTCAAGCTCAATTATCATATTTGGTATTTCTTTCTTAGGAATACTTTTTGTGTCTTTTATATCAACAACTTTTTCCCTGATAGGTTTTATTATTGTTTTTGGGGTTATGTTATGCACTTTGTTATAATCAATCTGGATATTTCTTCTTCGTTCAGTTTCTTTAACTGCGCGCTTTATTGAATCAGTCATCTTGTCTGCGTATAGGATGACTTCTGATTCAGTATTTCTTGCAGCTCTTCCTATTGTTTGAATTAAACTTCGGTCGTCGCGTAAAAATCCTTCTTTGTCTGCATCAAGTATTCCAACTAATCCGACTTCAGGAATATCAAGCCCCTCTCGCAGGAGGTTAATACCGACCAAAACGTCAAATGTCCCAAGCCGAAGTTCCCTAATTATTTCAGTTCGCTCAAGAGTTTCAATTTCAGAGTGCAAATATCTGGTTTTGATTCCTGCGCCAGATAGATATTCAGATAATTCTTCTGCAAGACGCTTAGTCAGTGTAGTTACAAGCACTCTGTTTTTCTTAATAATTGCTTTCTCAATCTCAAGTTTAATGTCTTTTATCTGGCCATTTGCAGGCCGTATTATTACAATAGGGTCAACAAGTCCTGTTGGCCGAATTATCTGCTCAACTATATCAGATGATTTTTTTATTTCATAGTCAGATGGAGTAGCTGATACAAAAATCACATTACCCATATATTTTTCAAATTCTTCAAATTTTAAAGGGCGGTTATCAAATGCGCATGGCAGCCTAAATCCATAATCAACGAGAGATTTTTTTCTGGACTTGTCTCCATTATACATTGCATGAAGCTGCGGTATTGTCTGATGCGATTCATCAATTACCAAAAGAAAATCCTTAGGAAAATAATCCATTAGCGTGTATGGCGGCTCTCCTTTCTTTCTCTCATCAAAGTGCCTTGAGTAATTCTCTATTCCCTTGCAAAACCCGGTTTCTTCAATCATCTCAATATCGTATAAAGTCCTTTGTTTAAGCCTGTGCGCCTCAACAAGCTCAAGAGAAGGAAGTGTCTCTTCAAGTTCTGTTCGAATAGCATCAAGCGCTTTTTGCTTGACAGAATCTGGCACAACAAAATGCCTTGCTGGAAACAAATAAATGTAATTATATTCATCAACTATCGCAGTATCTGTCTTCTTAAGTTCAAGTATGCGTTCAATTTCATCTCCAAACATTTCTATCCTGAATATGTTTTCATAGTAACCAGGAACAATATCAATTGTATCTCCTTTGACCCTAAATCTGCCTGGAGATATGTCAATATCATTTCTTTCATACTGCATGTCAATAAGCTTTGCAATGAGTTCGCTTCTTTTGATTTTCATTCCCTTTGACAGTTCTGTCCCAAGCCCCTTATAATTTTCCGGATTTCCAAGGCCGTAAATGCATGAGACAGAAGCAACAACAATTGTATCATTACGTGACAAAAGAGAAGCTGTTGCGGATTGGCGCAGCAACTCAAGCTTAGGATTAATTGAAGAGTCCTTTTCAATATACTGATCTTTACTTGGAATATAACTTTCAGGCTGGTAATAATCATAATAAGAAACAAAATATTCAACTTTATTCTCAGGAAAAAACTCTTTGAATTCATTATAAAGCTGCGCTGCAAGAGTTTTGTTATGCGCGATTACTAAAGTTGGCTTTTGGATTTTTGAAATAACTTGCGCAATTGTAAAAGTATTATGAACAAATATAGAGCCATTTCCTGCAGCAAAATTTTCATTATTTTTTACAGCTAAATCATATACATATCCAGTACTGCTTTTAAGTCTGGAAATTTTAACAATTTTTCTAAAATTGAAATTACATAAATTTATCAAATGCGAGCAACCTGCATCTTTTGATGAAAAATACAATGCCAGCTTTAAGAAAATATTTTTAGAAGGCATTCTTTTATTGCTTTCAACCATGGAGATATAGCTTCTATTACATCCAGCAATTTTGGCTAGCTCTCTTTGTGTCATGCCCATTTTTTTTCTGGCCTTATTAATAAAGTTATAACAATTTGGAATTAAATCAACATTGGTATTGCCAAAATCTTTAATTGCAAAAGAAAGCTTTTTCAATTTGTAATCAATCGAAAAGGAAATATGTTTTTTATATAATAATAGATTTTTCCTGCCAGTTATGCTCAACATAAAATAATTACCATATTTTTTGTTATTTTTGATATGTATTCTTGAAGTAATATCATATCTGTTGAGCACATTTTTAATATCAAAAACCAACGTTTTCGAGGCTGATGTTAGATAAACACCATTTGATTCAACCCAACCATCACCATCAAAAAGGCTTCGCAATACAATTGATAACTGTTGATTTGAAAAATTGTAAAGTAATCCTGAAAACTTTTTTTCGCGCGACCTTTTTCCAAACGAAGCAAAGAAGTTTGCAAAAATTACTGAATTATATTGTATATCGTTTCTGTTTCTTATATTAAAACCCACATTATATTTCGAAAAAAAACGCATACAGATACTTTGCAGTTTTTTATCTGAATTTGAGATTAAAATATATTTATCTGAACAATGGCCTTCAGAAATAAATAGACCGATTACAGTAAGAAAATCTTCATCAATTTCAATTAAAGGACTAAAGGTGTCTCCTCCATTTGTGATGATTTTAATATATTTTGATGCTTTGACAAAATTTAGGTCAAGAAGTTTGATGTACTGTGCTGTCTCTTTCCACGTCAATCCTCTTTCTTTTGTATGTTGTTCAATCTGAGATATTTTCCATTCTGGCGCACGGTTTCCATTTAATAATTTTCTGATAAAGGAACGTTTTTTGTCAAATTCATTCATAAGCTGGTTCACAGAAAGTTTGACCCTTGGATTGAAATCGATTAAATTTATTGTATTAATTCCTTTTCCTGAAAAAAAATAATTTGATGTAGGCAAATAATCACCTATCAAAAGAGATTTTGTCTTTACGAGCTCTAATTTACAGTCATTTATCCTAAAACAATTATGGTCTTTTGTTATTTTTATAGAAGAGCCATCATCCAGAGTGATTTCAAAAATATATTTTTCACAATGTTTTGAAACCTGTGTTATTTTAGACTCGTTGATTTTATAATTCTTATCAAAAGAAACAATCTTAAATCCGTTAATATTCTGATAACAGGTTTCTTTAATTTTTTGTGGATTAAGTAGGCATTTTTCCACAAATTCACCTATTTTTACTTTTATAATTTCACCTCTTAAGCTTTTAATAAAAATATACTCCCCATAATCTAAACTCTTTCCGCTACCGGTCACTCCAAGTAGAGTCTGAATCTTTTTACCATTGATTATATTCGATGATAGTTTACTAATAGCTTCAGGCTGGCTTCCTGCAGGTTTATAATCCGATTTAATCTTGAATTGCATAACAAACCTAGAATTAATTTGCGCTTAAAAAGGTGACGCGAGGTTGTCCAGTGCAAAGTTAATGGATATATTTATTTGCCATTTATTATGAGGTTATTACAATATAATCCCACCAATTATTGGATATTGCTTCTTCTGTTCCAGGCGCCCTTGGCAAGTGACTTAGCCACCATATTTTATGTTCTCTCGCATCACAATTCCAATCAGTGCAGTTTATCATTTTATTAGTATTCATAAAATTAGGATAATTATACCAGTCATCACAATTTGATAATACATTATCATAGCTGCTCCAATCATAATCAGAAAGACTATTTGGAGCATAATGAACTGATCCGCACTGATAATATTGGATATTATTAGTTTGGCCTTTGTTGTGTCCAAATCTATCCCACAACGTTTTGCTGCTTGTTACATCCCATCCTCCAAAATATTTGATAATGTACCTTCTGTTCTATGACCAAAATCTTCAAGCATTTCGGCGACTCCCCTCTCATAATTGAAACCCATGATATGAACAGGCTTGTTGCAGGTAGTTTCTGTCACAACCGGGCCATTTGTCCACCAAGCACCAGTACCTGCCATATTCGCTTCCCAGTATCCAAACCAGGGACCTCCAAAAAGCCATACTTCAGTAATTTCTCCACTATTTACCATATCGCACACATTAAAATCTAATAAAATCTTGTTATAATCTACACTATCGGGGTTATGGCATATATTATGAGTTGGATCGCTTAAGCAATCAAGGTAAGTAGATTCTGTATAATCAAAACCATCAGCTTTTATTGGAAAATCGTCTACACTAAAATTTTTTACAATTTCATATTTTATAAATGCTCCACTAGCTTCGTTCATATCTTTAATATAACCATAAAGGAGGGAATCAGGATTATTCCAGTTATAAAATTGAGTAAGGACCACATTATCCTTACTTTTGAGTAAAGGATTAAAGTTAATTACCATAACTTTAACTATTTTTTCTCCCAAATCCTCAACACACTGTCCTCTATTGCATAAGTAACCTACTTCACAATTTCCACAACTGACGGATTCCTCGCAATCATTAAGCAAAATACCACATTTTTTGCCTTTTGAGGCGCATGTCTCTACAGAAATACATGAAGGTTTGCATATACTGTTTTCACATATGCCATTCGAAATTATAGATGGACAGTTTATGTTTTTAGAAAATAAAACACTGCCATTGCACCCATATTCAATTAGATCATATGATGATATGCAGTAATCAGTACTTGTAAAATTTCTTCCGTTTGAATCAACTAACTGAGCAGTACCTTTTACTGTATAGTTTAATCCATTATCATTATCAGTGCATGATTTTTTCAAAAAATTACATGTATATGGTAAACTACATCCATTATTATCTACACCTTCTATGATTAAACTTCCATTCTGACAAAAATTTGGAGGATATTCATAAACTGGACATAGGCTGCAGCTTCCTTTATCGCAGCCATGAGTACAGTTATGTAATTCAGAAAGTGCTTTATTTCCCTGGCAATAATATTCATTTAAGATGCTACCATTGCATAAATCAAATAAATTGGAAAAGTAGATTTTTCCGTTATTATTTTCTTTTATAGTTAAATTACCAGACACAGTGTAATTTTTTCCACCATCCGAATCATTGCAGCTAAGAATGGTATTATTAGTTGTGTCATTTTTGTAATCTAAGGTATTTAATGATTTGTTCATATTTGATTTATTAATATCATTTATCAAGAGCAACTCACTTTCATTGGTATTTTTCATTCCCATATTTTCTTTTTCATTCGTTTCCTTTAACGGCTTTTCTATCATATTATGATTAACAGTTTTAACAACAAAGAAAACCAATATAATCATAATAATCAATATAAGAATTATAACTCCAAAAGGTATAATTGGATTTTTTATTTTATTGGAGTTTTCGTTACCATCAATATATAAAAATGATTCATTTATTTTATCAGTATCCCAACCAGCAGCCAATAGAGACTCTCTTATTTGCTTATCGCCATAGTTTACCTTTCTGGAATCTGTAATATAATCTATTAGCCTTTGGTCTAGCACATAATAATTTTGTTTTAGTGAAATTATAAATATTAGTATACCCTTTATAGTTACAAATTAATATAGAGGACTTTGCATAATTACTTTTTCCATCAGAGTTGGATTCTTCATCTCGTCAATATGCAAAGTAATCTATAAGAAGTTTGCAGGTTTTTTGCAAACTTGTCTATGTTTCTTCCCAGCCGTCTTCAAGAAATATTTCTCTTTTTTCATCAGGAACTTTTACAGTATAGTAATAGCTGGCTTTGCAGACATTGCAGGTATTGCATCCTCTTATAGCTGACTGTTGCAGCCGGAAATCAGATATTATGACATCATGCTCTATATAATAATATTTTTCTGCCATTTGCGCATCTGTTGGAGCTGTATCAAATTTGTATTTGCCTGAAAAATACCAGGCAAGCCATGGTGGCCTGACACATTGCACTGGTTGAAATTTTAATAAAATTGATTTGGGTTCTTCTTTTTTTAAGTTTATATCCATTTTTTCTTCTTTATTTATGCATGAAGTAAATAACAATAACACCACGATTACATAAATTGTAAATCCTTTTTTTTCCATTGTAAATCAGCTAACAAAGAGATTATTTCTTGAAATATAAAAAGATTGAGATTTGTTAATGACTTATTTCTCAATCAAATGCCTATATTTGTGATAATTATCACATAAGTAAATTATTACTCTTCGTGTGGGATAATGAGCTACTATTTTTTCATTAGAATCTCTTATAAAATGATCTATTCCTACGCTGCTCATTTGGTAAAATGCAAGATTTGAATATGCAGGATTATTGCGTTGCATAATCTCTTCTTCGGTTAGGCAAGTTCTTGCAATGCATAATGCATGCGCTTCCATTATTGAATGAAAATTATATACTGATGCAACTCTTAGACTATACTCATTGTCTTCAATTTTGAAATCCTCTTTTACTTTTATTCTTGCAGATACAGCTACTGAACCCTCTATTTCATGTTGTCTGACAAATCCGCCAGTCATTTCAAAAGTTTGCGGACACCAATCTCCATAGTAATTACGGCAGCCAACTACAAATTTATCATCGCTAGTAATTAATAAAGTCATTACTCCAAAAACATATGGGTTATTTTCAGATGCAATTTCTTTTGGGCAAATTGCCCTTAAACCAGTTACGGTTTTGTAATCAACGCCGCAGGATAGCAAGACAGATGGCTCTGTTCCTTGCCTTACTCCTTCAAATCGCAGCAATTGGCCGTTATAAATTGGTACATCCTTGCTACGTAAAAATCCCTTTAACCAATCACCTATTTTTTTCCAATGGAGATCTATCTCCCGTACATATTGTATTGGCGGAATGTAACCTGAGTCACAGGGAGAATAACGTAGATCGTCAAATTCTCCATTATTAACCCATACATCCTGTATTGGGTCACTTATCGTAGGTCTGTTTATTTGTAGAGGGATTCCTTCCTGCTCTGCAATCTCTATAAAAGGTTGTTCCAAACCTGCCTGTACTATTAAGATAGGGTGCGCTTCATTCTGGCTTGCATATACCAAGTGTTCCCTGATTACGTAATTGTGACCAAATGGCATTGCCACATTTGAGTCATCAAGGCGCCTTAAACAAGTATGCACTAATCCGGGCAACGGAGTTCCACTCCACGCCTCCTCTGAAAAAATATAATTTAATTTTCCATTATACGGATAGCAAAAAAATGAATAAAATTCTTTAAATCCTCTATCATAAACTTGCCTTAAATAGAATTGCCTGATATTAAAATCAATGCCTCCATTCCACACATTTGTTGTTACAAAAGGCAGGCATCCTATATCTGCAACAATTAATTCCAAAGCATGAACAGGTCTATATTTAGTTATCAGGCTCATTTATTTAAAAATAAATACCTTATATATAAAAATAAACAAATTTTTTTTAATCAATCTCAAAATTAAGCTCGTTTCCATGAAAGTCGTAAAGCGATATATTTCTTTCTTCATAAGGATAGGAGATTATTATATGTACTACTCCTTTTTTTGAAAATAAAGATAAATCCTGTCCTGATGGCCGATTTGTTCCTGACGGATGGCTGTGCACAGTTCCAATTTCACCTGTTCCAATCGGAATTTTAAAGCTTGTTGTTGCGGAAGCTTTTCCGGAAAAAAACGGCTGGTAATAAATTCTGTCAATAATTAATGATTCCTCTTTTATTTTTCCGCCAAGGGCTGCAATAAATTCATTAGGATAGTTTGACTGTGCA
Organism: archaeon; assembly: GCA_043801855.1. Taxonomy (GTDB): domain Archaea; phylum Nanobdellota; class Nanobdellia; order Woesearchaeales; family GW2011-AR15; genus CAYTWW01. Next base: position 37,862 of record JAZDLQ010000030.1, read on the forward strand.
AAATCAATTAGGTCAAATGCAGCCTGCCTGCTAAGGATTATTTTAGATATTTTCCTCTTGAAAAAATTAGCTATTGCATCAATAAATTTGCTGTCGAAATCTTCCATTATTATAAGAAAAAGAGATTTATTTTTAATCTTTTGTAAGAAAAAATCAAATAGAGAAAATTTAATAAATGTATCGCACATAAGCTCTATGTCTGCTAGCTATTTATCGCAAAATGAAAAAAAAAGAGGTTATCTATTGGATTATTTTTTTCTATTCAATTATTGCGTTTTTTCTTGAATTGATTGACAAAATGCCGGGTGACATGCGCTTTATTAGCAAAATCATAAGCTTGCTTTCATTTGGGATACTGCTTTATAACATAAGCCCGATGCGAATAATTTTTGGGAAAAAACCTATAAGGCATGTTGCAAAAAATAGCGTTGTTAAGAATAACTATATTGACGTAATACTTATTTGCGCATTTTTCATGCTGTCCTTTGGTGATATGGCAGCTTTTGCAGCATCTGTTGGTCATGAATTAGTAATTTTTAAGGATGCAATTGATCTATTGAATAATCAAAACCTGCAGCTTTTTTTATTTCAATCGGGAGCAGTTGCTTTTCTATCATTAAGCGTATTTCTCGGCTTCAAAGTAATTATTGATAAAAACTCATTAATGGGCATAATACACGAGGATTTAGCAGCTGATACGTTACGCCATAAAATTATAAGAGCTGTTTCAATATTTGTGATATTCTGTTCAATTTACATAACTTATTTTAATTTTATTTCTGAATGGATAATAATTGTGCTTGACATACCGCTTATGATGGCTGGAATTTTTTTAATATTGCTTGCTTTGCCAAAAGGACGCAAAAATACAATACCTATTATTAGCGAAAAGCTTGAATCTATTGCTAAATTTTTTGAAGAAGATCTCTTTGTATTTTTTCATTCAAAGAGAAAATTACTTCATGTGTTCTCCGGCTTTTTAATTCTTCATTTAATTGTAGAGATATATAATTTTCTTGTTCCATATTTTATCAAATCAGAGGCAGAATTTTATTCAGCATTTATGGAAAGTGGATCATGGATAGGATACTCAATAGCAAATGAAGCAAGTAGAGCTAATATAATATTAATTATATTAAAATATTCAATGATTGTTTTTTTTATATCGGCAACAATGCTTCTCCCCGTATGTATCTGGCTTGCTGTTTATAAGAAAAAAAAGCTGCATATCCCTATCTTAATTTCAGGTATTTACAGCGCTAGCGCAGTTATTTTTTTGTATTTTGTAAAAGTCTCATTAAGTAGCATAACTGAAGGTAATAATATTGTTGGAGTCAAGTATGGAATTCAAATAGCTCCGAGCACAGATCCTATAGCACTTGTAGTTGCAATAATTGTGTCATGCATGACATTTTGTGCTGTAATTATCCTTAGCCATTATAAAAAAATCAAGTCACTCTTAAACGCAGTGTTGCAGCTGCCTTCATTAGCATTTCTTGCTTATTATTCATACTTGAGTTTCCAATTTGAATAGGTTTATCGTCTTTACTTATGTATTACCTAACTGTTTTTTATAAAATAAATTGTTGTAGATTTAATGTGTTGTATATTTGTATTTGTTCTTGTGTCATTGTTTCTAATACTTTTTTG
>JAZDLQ010000090.1:0-23256 GCA_043801855.1 archaeon
CCTATTCCTCGGATTCGTGATAGCATTCTCACTATGGTTCATATTCCTACCAGGAGCAACCGCAGAAAGCCTATTCGACACACAACTAAACACCATAAGCGCAATCAACAGCCAAGCAACAGCAGGAAGCATAACAGGAGCATACAGCACAAGATTCTTGAACGATATAATCTCCAACAATTTGAAAGTGCTATTCTTCTGCCTGTTCTTCTCATTCTTCTACGGAGCAGGAGCAATATTCATCCTAACATGGAACGCATCAGTAATATCCGCAGCAATAGGAACCTTCGTAAGAAACAACATAGAAGTATACGCCGCATCAGTCGGCCTTTTCAAAGTAGCAGGATACATGCATATCTTTTCCATGGGACTACTCCGGTACATGACACACGGAATATTTGAGATACTGGCATACTTTGTAGCAGCACTAGCAGGAGGACTAATCTCAATAGCTGTGATGAAACACAATATCGGCACAGAAAAATTCAGGATAGTAATGAAAGACGCACTGATACTAACCCTGATTGCAGCAATACTGATAGTCGCAGCAGGACTAATAGAGGTTTATATAACACCAGTTCTTGTTTAGTTATTAAAATCTTGATTTAAACAAAAACATTTTTAAACAACATAAAGTTTCTTATGCGCATGGAAGAGTTCCCTTCAAAATCTGCTGTTCTTGATAAATTTCTTGAATTCCTTAACAAAAATACAAGCTTAATCATCCTAATTATTTTAGTAGCAACCTTCCTTTTGCGTTTGAAATATATGAACATAAATGCGGGAGTATGGTGGGATGAAGCTGATTACCTGCGCCTGGCAAAACACTACGCCTTCGGGCTACAAGATATCGCCGCGACCTATCGTGAAAGAGCCATGACAATGGTGTGGGGACTAATGTATAAATTAGGGGCGACTGACTGGACGATACGTTTTATTGAACAGTTAATATCTGTTGCCGCAGTTTATTTTGTTTATCTGCTTGGCAAAGAATTTTACGGCAAAAATGTTGGGCTTATCGCAGCGTCTTTTTTAGCTGTTATCTGGGTCCACATGTTTTGGGCTACAAGAATATCTATGGGACTGCACGGCATGTTTTTGTGGCTAGTTGCCGCTTATCTTTTTTGGAAAGGATATGTCAAGAATGGTAAGTGGTGGTATGTTGCCTTAGCCGCCATGATTATTGCATTTGGAACTTATGCCTACTCTGCGATTGGATTAAGCTTATTTTTATTTTTAGGATTTATCCTAATAACTGAAAGATTTAAATTTTTAAGAAATAAACGCGCATGGATAGCTTTTTTTGCAGCACTTTTAATTATTATCCCATTTATGATATATAACCAAGTGAACTTCGGCCATGTCTATCCTCGTTTTGGACAGAACATTCAGCATGAATGGAGCAATCTTGGTCAAGGAACCCTAGAAAAATGGGAAACAGGAAGTGTATCCAATTTTTTTGTTTATAGCAGTAATCTTCCTAGCTACCTTACTTGGCCACTTTTTGCTTTATTAATGGTGGGCCTGATATCCGTTTTTGGAAATGTGCTTTTCGGCTTTGATCTGCTGATTAAAGGAAAGGGTGATAAAATAAAACGTGACTTGTATATCTTCTTATGGGCATTTATTGTTTTGCTGATGTTTAGTATTGTTTATACTACTACTCACTTTGAGCTTGATCCTAGGTTCTTGTTCCCAATGTATCCTGCTGTTTCAATTATTGCTGCGGTTGGTTTGTTAAAGATTTATTCTTATTTGAAGAAGTATAATAAGATTCTTGCCTTTGTTGCTGTTGCTACCATCTTTTCATTCGCCATCTACTCCAATATAACTGTTGCTGATGATGCGATTAACGCTAAGAAAGATACTTACCTCGGAGAGAAGGAAGCTGGCTTATGGATGAGAGAAAATTCAAAGCCAGAAGATTATATAATCACCTGCAACCAAGAGGTTGTTTTTGGATATTATACTGAGAGAAATATGGGGAGTTTCGGTGCAAATGTTACTGAAGCAGACAGGATGATTTCTGAATTAAACCCAAAATATATTGTTTTAGATATATACCATCCGGATTGTGCCTTTAATCTGCAACAGGAGAGTTCATATAAACTTGAGCCAATATATGTTGCCTTTATGGATACGGAAAAGAAGCAACCAGCAGTTATCGTATACACAGTCCTTGGAAAGAGAGAAGCTCCGGAAGAATAGTTCTTTAGTAAAACTTTTAAATGGGGGTAATAAACAGTATTTCATGAAGAAAGTTTATGATGGAAACAGAATTAAGCATCTGAACAAGAATCCTATTATGAAGCTATTTATAAGAAATTTTAATAGAGAGGTTCTGAGATTGGCTTCTTTGTGTAGACCTAATAAGATTTTAGATGCCGGTTGTGGCGAAGGGTTTACTACTGTAGAAATTGGCAAAAGATTTCCTAATGCAAAAATCAATGCCTTTGATATTGATGCAGAAAAGATTGTGTATGCAAAAAATAATAAGCAACTTAAAAATATTTCATACGCAACAGGAGACATATTTGATATAAAATTTAAGAAAGATTCATTTGACCTTGTTGTGTGCAATGAGGTTCTAGAGCATGTCAAGGATTATAGGTCTGCTTTGAGCAACATTATGAAAGTTTCAAGGAGGTTTGTTATTATTTCTGTTCCTAACGAGCCTTGGTTCCGTTTTGCTTGCATTTTAAGATTGAAGTATCTATCTAATTTTGGGAATCATCCTGCGCATGTGAATAATTGGACAAAAGGCCAGTTTAAGGAATTGCTACGAGGGTACGGTAAAATACTAAGAGTTAGAACTTCCGGGGTTTGGAATATTATTCTTTTGGAGAAGTACTGATTACTTTTGTTACTGCCCAGAATATTATTTCTGAAAAAGTTATTATTAGCCTCGATAATACCGAAGCAGCTATTATCGCTCCCACTGGAATAAATTGGCTGCCTAAGAGCACTATTGCTCCCTCTCTAATCCCAATACCTCCCGGAGATAATATGCCTAAATATCCTATTGCCCATGAAATTGCGAAGATTCCGATACATATTGGGAGCAATGCTATGCTTGTGTCGTGTAAAGCAGAGATTATTAAGTAAAATCCTGTTCCTTGAAGTATCCATATTAATAAGTACGCAAAGGTTATCCAAGATAGGCTCTTATATTTGATTGATGTTATATCTTTTATCTTTGTTAGTTTTATGATTACAGTAGTCAACGATTTCAAGAGGATAGGATGCACTACAATAACCATGGCAATTCCGACTGCGATTATGAGTGAAGCTTTTGTTAGTTTTGTGTAAGGAGAATACAGCACCAATGTTGCGACAAATAGCCCTACCGCAGCAATAGTTAGAAGCACGATTTCTAGTGCTAAGCTTAATGCAGTTTTCCATTTTTCAACCCCCTTTTTGCTACAAAGAAAAATTCTCCCAACTAGCAGTGCTACTCTTCCAGGTATGTATCTATAGAAGTTTGAGACAGAATAGATTCTGTTTGTATCTTGAAGGGATATCTTCGCGTTTAATGTCCTGAGCAGTTTCCACCAGAGCGCAGAGTAAAGAAACATATATGTTGAGAATATCAGTATTGACAGTATCAGGTATGTGGGATTGAGGCTCAAATCTGTGAAGTTAGTTTTATTCCAATTTTTAAATATAAAATCAAATAGGAATACAATCACTATTACTGTTACTATCACTTTTAGTGATTTCAATAGCTTGTTCTTCATTTCTTTTAGAATGGCATTTAGTTGTTTTATAAGCGTTATGCAGGGAGTTATAAAAAGTCTTGGTTTTCACTAAAGGTTTAAATATCTGGACTATTAAGTTACTTGCTATGCAAGAGGGTAAGTTTAGAAATCTTTTGAGAGATAAGCCGGTGCTTGTTCTTTTGGTTATTATCCTCGTTTTAGGCATATTTGTAAGAGTCTACGATTTTAATGAAGTTGGAATGTGGAATGATGATCAGTCAACTATACCTGCTGGACTTCTGTGGTTTTATGAGCATGATTCTTATCCAGGTTTATCTGGTCAAGGAGAACCGGCTTTAGGTAACCTACTAATTGGCGCTGGTTGTATGCTTTCTGGAGAGGACTTTTCTAAGGTTGAGCAAATTGTCCCCATGTTTTACCCCGGCAGAGAAATGTTGTTGAATAATCTCTCTGGAGTTATTAATTATTGCAAAATGCCCGTGGTTGTTTTTGGAATAATCCTGCTGTTCCTTGTTGCAATCATCGCATTACTTGTTTTGGATAAATATGCCGCCCTATTTGCAACGGCATTTTATGCTTTTTATCCACCATTATTACAATTTTCGACTTTTATCCATGTTGACGTGTTTGCATATGTTTTTGTGCTTGCTTCGCTCATCGCACTATACATTTTTTATACAGAAAAGAAAGGATCAACAAAAGAAAAAATCTGGTTTGCGATCGCAGTTATGTTTGCAAGTTTGGCATTTGGAACAAAACTGCCCGGCGCAATCTTCGTAGTATTTGCATTCTTGCTGCTAGCTGAGAAAAACTTTGAAACAATTAAGAATTTCTTGGGTAAAACTTTAGATTTATCATTTGTCAAAAAAGACGGGGAAGTAAATCTTAAACCCTTGGTGGAAAATTTGTTGATTGGAGCTGGTGTGGCTGCCACAACAGTATATCTAGTTTTTGAGTTCAGTTTCAAGAATGTGATTGCAGTTATAACAAAGTACCGAACAGACAGTAGTACTGACCTGGCCACTTTAGGATTTAATACAGAATTTTTCAAGTATATCTACGCATTCTTTTTCAAAGCAAATATCTTTGACATACTACTTTTGTTAGTTTCAATATACCTGTTGGTAAATATGATTATTAATTTTAAGAATCTGCATAAAAATGAGAAATTCCTGCTCTACCTATATGCAGTTTTTATTGGAATAAATCTGCTAATGGGGACTTTTAAAATAATTAGAGTAATGATTATGTTTTCATTCCCAATAATTTTAGTAATGAGTTCGTCATTAAGCTCAAGGTTTTCACCAGTCCCAAAACATTGGAGAAGAGGCTTTGTTTTACTGTTCATTATTATCTACTCAATATTTGGGTTTATTATCGCATTTAATATATCACCACATTTTATAGGCTGCAATTATGTACTAGAGCCTTTCAATCCGGAAATGTGCAATAAAGACTATAGCTCCATGGCCACTAAACAAATAGCCAATAAGCTGGACTCAATGATGGAAGAAGATGAAACTTTTCTACCCGTAACTTTGGATATGCTGTATTATTATTTAAATCCAGAACAGTCTTATACTAGTTACCAATTTAGAGTCCTATTTAGACAACAAACAGGCAGTGACCCTTCCTTGGAGAACCAGGCCAAATACTTTGTTCACCCCACAAATAAAACTGCAAGATATGTTCTAATTAATACTGTTAACCCGGCTAATGATCCTATGACAAAAAAACTTTTATTTGAAAATAATCCAAATGAGATTGTTTATTTGAAGAAATGGCCTGTAATGAACATTTATGATTTAAGTAATCTACAACCAAGGGTTATATGAACAAAAATATCATTACAACTATAATAGCTTCAATTGAAAATATTGTATAAGCTACCTCTTTTTCGTACGCCTTACCCTTAATACCCCTCAAGAAAGATACTACAACATGCTCTATCCCATAGAATTTTGGATGCAGAAGAGTAAGGCTACCATCTGGTAGCAATTTTGAAAAGCTCTCTTTTCTAAAAGTACCTCTTGCTTTCAGTACTAGCTCTAAAAAATAAGGGATGAACAATATCATAGCAATACGTTCCATATTCCCTATTATTGCCACTACTGCTATCATCGCTCCCACAGAATAGGTTGTTATATTTCCTGGAAAAACTTTTGCAGGATACCTATTGAAATAATATAATGCAATCAACGCAAATACCATACAGAGCGCAATCATTGTCACCCAACTAGAATTATTTATCCAAGCCACAAACCCCAAGGTAGATAATATTATTATCCCCATACCTGCTTCTAATCCATTGTAGCCAGCCAACATATTGAAACCGTTTGCAGCCCCTGTTACTGCCAAGGGTATGAATATTACAGGATAAAGTATTCCTAAGTTAATCAATCCAAAGAAAGGCAAACCGATTATTGATTCTCCTGAATTGACCACAGCAAGGGGCAATGCCGCCAAAATTATAATCACTGGTTTTTGCCATTGCCTAAGTCCACTTTTCCACCCAAGTATATCATCTATGAACGCAACTACCGTGGTTATCAAAACCGCACTTAGTGCAGCCATTATTTCAAGATTTTTTGTTGTGAACCCAAAATAGAATGTTTCCATCCCAATATAGAACAAGATCCCAACTAAGAATCCTATAATAACAGGTACACCCCCAAGCTCTGCTATATCCGGCTTGTTCAGTTTGTGAATGTCTTTACCAGTTAGCCCTGCTTGCCTCGCCCTTCGTATCCAATAAGGCATTATATAAAAGCAACAGGAAAAGGATATTATCAAAGGTAAAAGCAATTCTAAGTGCATATTAATGCTTTTTAATACCTCATTTATATAATTTCTGCAGCATTTCAGACTACTTTTAAAAGGCAAGCTTGACCACTGGTATATTCTGTTTTTAATCCGCAACTATCCAGCCTACCGCAATAATCAGCATATCCAATCACATAATCCGTTTTTAAGTATTTTAACTGATAGACAAGTGCATCACAATCATTATCCCCAAAATACATTTGTATCTTGTCAAGTTCCGCCAATCTTTTGCTTGACGCAATAAAAGGATACCATCCTGCCGGCGTAGTAAGACCGTACTTAACTGCACCCAAGCAGTAATACGCATTTGCATATGAGGTCCTTGAATCTTCATTGAGCATTATAAAATTATCTGGAGTATGTTCTAATACTTCCAGTAGCTGATTTTCCATTTCTGTATATTGTGTGAAATAAGGCGTATGTATATGTGAGACTAAGACACTTGCTAAAGGAATGATTATTATTGCGATGATTGCTATTACCTTAAAAAGTTTCATCGAACCTTTTAATTCTAATGCAAGTATCATAGTAAGCAGTAGTAAGAAAAGCATAACCGGATCTGGCGAAATGTTCTTCAAGAATGGCACGAATACATTTAGTCTAAATAGGAATAGCCCTGAGAGTATGAGTGTGGGCAAATAGAATCTTATTAGCCCGGCCTTATTTTTTGAGTTTCTCAAACGTGCTAGAAATACTATCATGAATGCCAAAGGCACAATAATTGACGCAATAATTGTCAAAACTAAATTGCCATTCATTTGAAATGCCCAGTTACTTTGAATGTGAGAGAGCAGGCTCCCACCTGTTGGGGATAGCACATTAATCAGGAAAGGATAAGTCCAGAAGAGAGATAGAATTGCCGCAAACCCAAAGGAGAGTAGGATGACTATTCTTTCAAGCATGTTTCTTTTATAGATTAGCAATCCTAACGGTATAAACGACAGTAGGAATGCTTCTTGATAATGGGTCACTATTAGCGCGACATATACTGGTATAATCCATAAAAATCCTGTGTTTATTTTTTTGTCTTTGTATTTTAATATTATATACAGAATCCATAACCCCAGCATAAATGCCAGTGCTTGGCTTACTCTCCCCAGTCTGATGAAGTTCCCTATCGCTATTGCATTTCCAAAGTAGAATGCAAAAAAGAATAAGCTTCTTAGTTTTGAAAATTTTAGCACCGCACCAATTTTTAGAGAGGCAAATAATGCTAGCAGAAATATCAATACTACCGATACATACCCAGTAAGTGTCAGGCTTCCTAAAAGTGCGTATATTGGATATGTGAAAAGTGGCCATCCTGGCGCCTCTACTATGAATGCTGTGAATCCACCATACCAATAAGGGCAGGCATTGTGAAATCCACAAACAGTTAAGAAGTGTAACTGAGTTAAATATGACGACCAGTCATTTGTGTAATCCAATGGAAATGTGCTAATTATCTGCGACTGATTTACGAATCGCATTATAATATACGCAAAAAGTATAACAGTCGGTAAAATCAGCCACTTATCCCGGATTAATCTCAATTCAGTCATAAGAACTTTGCCAAATTAACGGATTTTATAAAGTTTATGCAAATCTTTTTCCAACTATAGTCACTTCAGGATCAGGCTCTTCTGTCCCGTAATATTCCTCGGGTATTGTCAAATTATCAGGGTAACTTATCTCCCAAATCTTCAATGGACCAATCAACCTTCCCTGATACAGCGCCAAGGGCATCCCCGTATTTTCGTCTGTATAAACTTTGGTAAAATATTCTGAGGGTTGGTCATAAAGGAACAGTTTTGTGAATACTGTTCTTCTTACTTTTGGCGACAATAAAAGCCCTGCGCCTAAATTATTAACTTGATTTGCCCCATCTATCGAAGGCATAATCCTGAAACATCCAGGATATCCCTCCTGAGGGAATACCATTTCCTTACCATCAAGGTATATGCATTCTAGGGGTATCTGGTATTGCTGCCCTGCATAAACCAGCAAAATTGCCGGCTGTTTTATATCTTGAACTGTTTGACTTACATTATCAACCATCACAGTTTTTGTTTCTAATGGAATCATTACCCCACCAATTCCAGCACCGCCTTCAGGAAATAGCTGGTCCTGATAAATGAAATCCTCGTCTACAGCTGTTGATCCCCGATATATAAGGATTGTTTCATTTCTTGTTTCTTGTATTAATGCTGGGTCAAGTTGGAATGTACTTATCCAGGAATACCTATCATAAACCCTATCAGACCCTATCGATGAAAATGCTGGATATTTTCCTATCTCTTCATATACAATAAGGAAATGTGTCGCATTGTTTGCTTTCAATAACTCCAACGCCTCTGTTTCATTTTGTCCTGTAAGCAAATGCCTACCTATAAAATAGTTTATTGCACCCCTCGAGTTTCCCCCATCACTTAATGTTGCCCGCTCTCCTCCAGTCTGCACATAATATCCATAATCCCACCAATGTGCGAATACTGCGTCTTTAGGGGTGTTTTCTTTTACCCAGTTCATTCCTTGCACCCATTGGTAAGTGTAGCTAGATCCTGTGTATTTTGCCTGGTTTATGCTTGCTTGTGAAAATCCCCAAAAAGTCGTTGATATAAGTATTATAACTATTATGTAACCTATTACTTTGTATGTATCATTGTTTAGTTTTTTAAGTCTGTTAAGCGTTTCTACTGTGAAATATCCTACAAAAATAGCAGTTGCCGGTGCAAATATGAATAGCAACCTTATTGCTGTTTTAGCTGATATCATGAGATACAATAATGTAATCAATGCAAACAATATGTTCTTGTCTATTTTTTGTAATATACCAAATGCGTTTTTATCTTGATTGTAAAATTTAAAGTAAGCATAAAGTAACATTCCCCCAATTGCAATCAGTGATCCAAAGTAGATTATATGTGCTATTCCAGTATCCCCGTTTAGTATCGGACTTGATGGAGTGTACCTGCTTATAGATATCCCGACCAAGGCCAAAGCAAAAATTACAGTTGAAACTATTCTTTTTGTCTTAAACTCTCTTGTCATAGTGTAAAACGCAAGAGTTGCCCCCGCAAGGATTATTAGAAGATACTTCTGCGTGAATTGTGATTTCCAATCGCTAAAAGAAGGCAGGTGTGCCTCTGCTACTGTTAATACCCACCTATTTGTTCCGAATGGCTGTGTTAACTGCGTATAAACATGGGTTATCTGATTAATAACCAATTTAGGCCCAGTTAATATTGTTACCCCAATTATCCCAACAATTGTTACTGCAATAAGTGTTAGAAATCCAAGAGGAATCTTGTTCTTTGTGAGCTCTTTTAGTTTATTTGCCAATTCAGGTTTTTTTGTTAGGAAATAGTATGCAATTACTGTGAAGAATACAAATGTTGTCGCTGTCAACTGGATACCAGATATAAAGCTTACCAGAAGAAACCTTTCAGGATATAATCTATTAAGCAAAATTACTGTGGGCAGGAACCATAACACATATGTAAGGATAGTCCTATTATTCATCTGCTCAAGGATTATGTTTATTAGCGTGAATGATGCAAATATCAAGAACAGGAATAGTACTCCTCCCCAAACTGCGCCGGTTAATGCTGTGAAAATTCCTGCAAGTATGCTGAATATAATCGCGTGATTTATTGTTTTAGATTTCCATGCCATTAAAAAGAAGTAAAGTGCCGCAAACATCAGCATTGTCGCAAATGCTTCTTTATCTGCCGCTCCAGCCATAGTTCTGTAGAGATATGCAGGCAACACCATCAAGAACCCAGTAGACACAAGCCCAACTTTCCAGTTGAAGAGCTTTTTCATAAATAAAAAAAAGAATATCGCTCCCCCTACAAAGCATATCACTGGGTACAGCACATCTGCGTTCTCAATTGTGACTGAGGGCACTAGGAAATTTAGAAATTTGTAGAGATAAGCTATAAAATAACTTAACACCCTAAATTCTGAGAGGTTTGACCACCCCAAAGGATAATATCTCAACATATCAATGTCCATCAAACGCCCATGTTCAACTATATATTTTGCGTATCTTAAAAATGCAAATGAGTCCGGATCGATTGGGTACTGCCAACTAATTATACTCAAGTTTCTTGTTCTTATATACGCACCCAAAGAGATTATTATCCCCAATATTAAATAGATTAAATAGGCTGGTTTCCTAGTTATCTGCTTAAGTTTTTCAAGAACTATCTCTTTCCTCTTTTCAAGTTCATCCATCAGTAATTCCTATTTTTAGTTTTGTTTAAATAGTTTTTGGATTATTCTTAATTCACAAAGCAAATTTATGAGAGATTATGATTAAATCTTAACCCAAAAAAAGATTTACCATTATAAGTCTTTAAAAGGAAACTTCAGAACCCCGAGTACCAACCCATAAAGCCAAGTACCATCCCTAAACAGAATCAATAATGCTGACAAAAAAGCAAATTTAGAACTTACTCGTTTTTTTGCAAAAACAAGAAAATCAACATTTATCAGAAGTATCAACAAGGAAAAAAACAAAACGCCAACCAAAAAAAACGAATCAAAAACTGCAAACACAGACGCAACTAACATCAACATCAACAAAATCAATTCAAAAGCTATATTCCGCTTACTAAAACCTCCCCCCTCAAGAAATATGCTTGGCTTTGAAAGATAGCTTTGGATAATAGCTATAGCCCAAGACTTCTGCTGCTTAAAATAAGACTTTACATCCTCCTTATAATTATGAGCGACACCATTACAGCCCATCCAATAAATTTTAGCAATCCTTGACAATTTAGATCCAAACTGCAAATCCTCTGCAGCCCGCATATTTGGAAATCCCCCAACCTTAAAGAAAAAATCCTTTTTACAAGCTAAATTACTGCTCGTGCAGTTTTCTGTATATTCGGGGATATCCCTCCGAATATAACAGGTGTTATAATGTTGAAACTGAGAAACAAAATTTCGCTTCACAAACCTTGAATAAGAGCCAGAAATTGCCGCCACATCCTTAGTCTCGAATATTCTCTCAAAATTTTTAAGCCAATCCCTAGGCACCTCACAATCAGAATCTACAAATGCTAAAATATCTCCTTTAGCAATCTCAGCACCTTTATTCCTGCATATTGCGGGACCAAAGTTTGTCTTAATGGCGATAACAGTTACGTTAAACTTCCTTGCAATCTCAACAGAATTATCAGTACTGCAATCATCAACAATTATAACCTCGTAATTGTTGTGATCCAAATTAGAAATACTTTCCAAACATGCATACAAGGTGTCTGCAGCATTATATGTTGGAATAATTATTGATATCATTTTTGATTAAAAATCTTGAATAGATTTTTTTTGGAAAAGGCAATATTGCACAGGGTACTGCATTCAAAACTGCAATGACATTTTGATTTCTCAATAAAGTCAACCATATGTCTGTTCTGAGGGGCACGCAAAATCCTATTGATGTCATAACCAAAGTTTCGCAGATTCCCCATCTTAAAAGGCTTGTTCTTAAAAATATTAGAAATCACTTCACAGGGATACACTTCTCCCTTCTCACTAATTGTAATGAACTTCTTCCCAGCCAAACAAGGCAAAACTGCCCGATTCCTTTCTAAAGTCTCCTGGTTTACTCGATACATCATCCTTATCAGATTATTGAATATTCCAAAAAATCCTTTGTTTCCATTTTTATTCTTGTCCAAGACATAATTCCACACCTTAAAATACTCTCCAGGGGTTATATCCTTAGCGTACTTATCCCTAGTATCTCCCCGAACATATGTTACAGTGTGATCATTTATCTTTAAGTCATTATGAACATAATCAATAAGCTCGTAAATGCCATCCTTATTCAAACTAGAGAAAGTTGTTGCAATGTTAATCGCAAGGTTCTTACTATTCAGACCAGACAAAAGTTTATGGGACTCCAAAACCTTATCAAAAAGACCTTTAACTCCTCGGATGTTATCATGCTTTGCCCCAAGTCCATCCAAAGAGAATGATAACTTAACTTTTATATCAGGACAATACTCTAAAATAGACTTAATAACATCCAATGTTCTCTGCGGGAAACCACCATTAGTCGTTATGTTCACAAACCTAACTCCTGAATTCCTGTAAAACGCCCTAACCACCTCTGGAAGATCCTCTCTCAGCATCGGCTCACCACCACTAATACTCAGATAGAACAGATTCTTAAACTTCCTAGAAATATGCCAATACTCCTCCAGCGTCAACTCCCCTTTTACTGAAGAATCATCAATATTCCTCCAATAAAAACACATCTTGCACCTAGCATTACATCTAGCTGTTACAAACAAAATCAAATAACTAGGAGTTTTTCTAAAGTAAGACCGCATTAAACTTTTAAAAACAGCCATTCCTTTTCTGGAAACCATCAAAAGACAAAGAAAATTGATTGTTTTTATAAACTTTCTGTAACATCATAAATAACGCATATTTACTGCTTAACTGCCTTAACAATCAATTCAGAATTATAGATATATTTCGCTTCAGAAATATTGAAACCAAGAGATTTCAACTTTCCGCTCAATTCATCATACGTGTACTGACTCACACAGTTATACTTATCACCATATGCTCCCCCAAGCACGAGATTATAGATGCCCCCCACCATTCTCCAAGTAACCTTAGAATAATCAGGAGTCCCTATTATCAATACCCCTCCCTTCTTCAAGACTCTTTTCAACTCTTCAAATATTACATCCTTCTTTTCGATATACTCGATGACCTCAGAACAAATAACTGTGCTAAAAGACTCGTCCATAAACGGAAGATTCATGACGGATGCATTAGCCAAGAACTTATTTGTTTTCTTAAGATACCTAAGCTTAGAAAATGAAACATCCAACGCAATTGCATTTGATAGATTCTGTATTATCTTGCTAGTCCCACAACCAACATCAAGTATGCTCTCGCGAGTATCCAAGAAACCCATAATGACCTTGTACCTTTTTCTCTGCCAATACCTCTGCAACGGAATTCGGCTATTGAATGCACGCTCATCATAATCTGCTGACTCAGTAGAATTCCTTAATGCCCACAGTCTTCTTAGAGTCTTAAAATAAGATACAGCAAATTTTGCTAATTTTGCCTTTGATTCTCCTTCCCGCCTCTGCTTATAATGGAAAGGAACTTCCCTAACCGTCCAACCTACAGAATAAAGGCGCACAAGGATCTCCTGCAAAATATTAAAATCAGTACCTGCCAGGTCTATCTGACTAAGAATAGAACGCTTATACAACCTAAATCCGCTAGACAAATCCTTAATAGGTATAGCCAAAACTGAAGAAAAAAACTTGTTCAACAAACCGCTCAACACAACCCTAGAAAGGGGCATATCTGCCAATCCCCCGTTCACAAATCTAGAAGCAATAACCAAATCAGAGGATTTTCTTTTTTCCCACAAATCCCTTATGAAAATACAATCATGAGAAAGATCAGCATCCATAGTCAGAACATATTCTCCCTTAGCAGTGTTAAACCCTTCTTTCAAAGCATTGCCATAACCCTTGCCTTTCTGCTCAATAACTACTGCACCCGCAGTTCTCGCAACCTCCTGAGTAGAATCTTTTGATCTGCCGTCTATAACAATAATCTCATAGTTTAAGTTCATGCCAGAAAGAAACTGCTTTAGCTTAATAATCAGATGACCAATATTTTTACCTTCATTATAAGCAGGAAGCACAACACTAATATCCGGATTATTATCTTTAGACATTTTTCAGTAAAAAAGCCGATATTTAATGAGATTTATAAAAGTTACCCCATTTTTTCAAGGCTAAAGCCAAAAACTCATATCTTATCAGCAATAACAATCAAAGACAAACCGAATGGAGGCTTTAAAATCCTTTCAACAAATGAAAAAGCAGGAACCAACCTGTCAAACAATGATATGTCCCCACTAGGGTGAGTGTCCTTCTTAAGGATCTTGCCATGATAATACCATCCGAAAAAACCAGGAACATTCATATAGGCACAGTGAGCAACTTTAAAACCAGAAGACCCAACGAGCCGGCAAATACTGCTTCTGTCATACCTCCGGTAATGATTATCAGACTTATCAATTGTGCCATACAAAAAGTTAAACGCAGGCACAAGCAAAACCAACTTACCGCCAATATTCAAAACCGAACTCATGTTCCTCAATGCCGCAGAATCATTTTCAATATGCTCAAGCACATTAATACAAACAACTGTATCAAATGAGAATCCGGCCAAATCAGATACTCCCTTAGAAATATCTGTTTTCACCGCAGAGAATGCTTTAGACTCAAAACGATCTTTTAACTTGTCAACATTATAAGAGGTTATATCCGTAGAAACAATACTGGACCTATCAACAAAAAAAGAAGTCATGTTACCGATACCGCCACCAATCTCAAGAACGCTCTTACCAAGATAACCTTTAATGTTATCAAATATCCATTTGTTATAATTCGATGCCTTAGACATAGTTTCCAAATTCATTTCCTCAGATGTTAAAGATTCCATTTTAGTCAGCATGCATTACAACAGCTAAAGCCCCCAACAATTCCTGTTTGAAATTTGTCCAAGATCTCAATCTTAAAACCCTTTTACGAATAATCCTCGGACGTAAATAATATCTCCTATGCACAGTCCGGTACATATCCAAAATCTCCTTTCGAGAAACTGTTGGCAACTCAATAGTAAAATCATTAATAGTATAATCATAATCCTTAACATTTAACCATCCATTCTTCTTAGCAATATCCCAAACCTCTGTTCCAGGATACGCTGTAAGAATATTAAACTGAACCGATTCAGTATCCAGTTCCATCGCAAATTTTAAAGTTTGCTCCATTGTCTCCTTTGTTTCTCCAAGATAACCTAGCATATAAGCAGCCCTAACTTCCAATCCAACATCCTTGCAAATCTTCACCGCACCCTTTATTTGATCCAAAGTAAGAATCTTATTCATATCATCAAGAATCCTCTGTGAGCCAGATTCAACACCCATCATAACCAAATGGCAACCTGAATCTTTCATCATCTTAAAACTCTCTTTATCAACATAATTTGCCCTTGTAAAACAAGACCATGTAATGCCCATGTCCTCCTCCTTAAGCAACCTGCAAAATTCCTTAAGATTCTCCTTTAAAACAGTAAAATTATCATCATAAAAACTAATCTCCTTTATGCCATACATATCATGAAGCACCTTTATCTCTTCAACAATCTTTTTCGCGGACTTTGAACGAATCTTCCCTTTAAACATCCTATTACAAAATCTACATTGACCAGGGCATCCCCTAGTTGCAAAAATTGACATCGCTGGAAGCTGCCTATAAGACCCCACTGCCGGCCGGTACTTCTTTATAGGCATAAGATGATAAGCAGGAATAGGCAACTCATCAAGTGATTCTATGTAGGGCCTATCAGCGTTATGCACAACAAGGTTATTATTCTTATAAGAAATACCTAAAATTTTAGGAAGCTCAACACCATTAACAATCTCCTGCATCGTAATCTCCCCCTCGCCCCTAACAACAATATCAACATATTCATTTGCAAGCACTTCCTCAGAAAGAACTGAGGGATGCGTTCCGCCAAGAACCACCTTAATCTTAGGAAACTTCTCCTTGAAAACTTTTGCAAGTTGATACGCACAATTTATCAAAGGAGTTGTTGCAGTAATCCCCAAATAATCCAACCCCGCATACTTCTTATCATCCATTAATTGTACAACATCCTCTAAAGAATAATTCTCTGCCTGCATATCTAAAAAAAAGACTTCATGATTACCCTTTTCAAGAACTGCCGCTATATACGCCAACCCCAAAGAAGGATAACAAGAGGAGACCTTTTTCCACAAATTGTTACTCTTAACTTTCCATGCCGGATTTATCAAAAGAACTTTCATTTTAACCAGTAAATCTATACCTTAACATAGTCCACACCGCATCGACCCCATCCTTCCACTTAATCTTCTTACCATCTTTTTCAGAACGAGGAAAATACTTGATTGGAACTTCATGGATTCTTATCCCTTTTTTTACAAGTTTTGCAGTAACTTCAGGCTCCCAATCAAACTTATTTCCAACAATTTCCATATTTTTAATAGTCTCAGAGCTAAAAGTCTTATAACAAGTCGGCTCATCAGTCAAATTTGTAGAAAAAAGGATATTAAAAATCAGATTAATGCCCATACCCCCCACATAATAAGAAAAACTTGACCACTTTGGATTGTTTTTATCTAATCTTCTCGAACCATAAACCACCTTAGCCCGGCCCTCTAAAATTGGAGTAATACACTTAATATAATCTTGGGGATCATACTCTAAATCCGCATCCTGGACAATCATAATATCCCCAGTCGCATTTTGAATAGCAGTCCTAACAGCCGCACCCTTACCAGAATTCTTGTCATGCTTAACAAACTTGATATAACCATATTTTTTTTTAAGCCCATCAACAATCTCTGAAGTATGATCCGTTGAACCATCATCAACAATAATAAGCTCTTTTGTAATATTCCACTTTTCCAATTCAACACCATCAATCAACTCAACAATTTTAGCGATAGTTGATCCCTCATTATATGCAGGCATTAAAATACTCAGTTTAAGCTTTTTACGAGAGTCCATTATTAAATAAACCAAAACTCCCAAATATTTATATGTGTTTCTATGCCAACTGCTCCAAGATTAGCAATTACCCCTGTTAGACCCTAATTTTAAAGATAATCAATAGGAGGTCCTTGAAAAAGAAAAACATATATACTGACTTTAGATTACTGAAACAAATGCTAGAATCAATAAATCTATCACTAGCCTCCATATGCGGAGCAAACTGTATATTCTGCCCTTCAAATCGAGGCCAAAGAATCAAACAAAAAGTGATGCCCTTTGAATGCGTAAAAAAAATATTCGATGAAATCTCTTCAGAAAAATTCAAAAAAAAAGCACAATGTAAAAAGATTAGAGCTCGGAGAGAACGGAGATGCCTTCCTTAACAAAGACTTGATAAAAATCCTAAGATACATAAAAGAACAAACACCAAAACTCAGAGTAGCCCTCTCAACAAACTTCCAAAACTTCACAAAAGAAAAAGCAGAAATCATACTTCGAGAAGATCTGGTTGATTCCTTCACATGCAATATAGACGGATCAGACAACCAAAACTATTTCGAAGTAAAAAAATTAACACTAAACAGAACAAAAATTAACTTATTTACATTTCTAAAACTAAGAAAAGAACTCAAAAGCAAAGCATCCTTAAGAATCTTGGTACTAACCTTAAACAACTACATCCAAACAATCCACAACAACTTCAAATTCTACCCTACAAAACTAAAAGACCCCAAATTAAGAAAAATACCTGACGACTTCAAAGCAATAAAAAAACAAATATCAAGAAAACTAGGCCCAAAAGACAGAATCGTAAGATCCTGGGTTTTTGCATGGGCCGAAAGAGGAAAAATAGACCCGAAAACACTAAATTACAAAAAATATGTCTGCCCAAACCTACTAAGAATCAAAAGAGAAGCATTCATCGCACCAGATGGAACATGGTACCTATGCTGCCTAGACTCAGACAACGAATTGGTCATAGGAAATGTAATGAACCAAACACTTGATGAAATATTCCATAGTGAAAAAAGAAAAAAAATCATTGACATGCTGGCCAGAAAAGAATTTGGGAAAATAGGAGGCCCGTGTAAAACAGTAAACTGTTGCTACATCATGCATAAAAGGCCACTACTAAGCAGAGTAGCACGAACAATCTTCAAAAACGAATTCCTACTGAAACTAGCAACAAAGAAAAGCTCATCAATAGACTTAGAAACCTAATTCTTTTTCCAGATAAACCAAATTATCAATCCTAAAATAACTAACCCTCCAAGAGCAATCAAGTTCATCAAATATACAGAGATATCATACACACTATACTTTATAAGATTCAAACTGTAATTAGTCAACCCCCTCTGAAAAAGCAGTGGAACATACTCGCCAAAAAGGACATTAGGATTATTGCAACCCATACCCTCAAAACTCTGCCAAAGGACAGTCTTCCCATAAAGCACAGGCAAAAAATTAATGAAAACAGAAAGCCCGGCAAATAATACCGCAACCCTAAATTTAATCTTCTCAAGAGCAAAAATCATAGGCAACATCAAAAAAGGCATAATAACAATAAGATACCTCGGACCAAAACCGCAATTTGCCCGCCAATGACCCAAAGAAGCATTATACAAAAAGAACCCCGAAACAATCAAAGCAACAATAAACATCTCAATGAAATACTTATGACTCCTATTTTTTAGAACAAGAGCAAAACCAAGCAACGACAGAATACTAACCGGAACATAAATGAACAAACCCTTCTCGGGACTAAAACTCAAACCCCACAAAGACTCAGAAGTCGGAATAGCAGTACCGTAAACCCCATACGCTAGATCGTCAATAGCATAATGCGCCATCCTAGTACCATACGCAGTAGAAAATGGTCCGCCGAAAATAAACTGATGATAAGAAATCAAAGCAAGGAATATAATGAATCCTCCCAAGAAAAAATACAGCACACGCTTATCCCTTAAAAAAGTCAAAAGGTAAATTGCAACAAACACAACAACAATCGCCTGTGTATACTCAGTGAAAACAGACAAACCACAAAACAAGCCAGCAAGAAACAAATCCCTATTCCTAACACTAGAATGCTTAGCCCTAAACAACAAATAAAAAGCCAAAAAAACAAAGAAGGAAGCCATAACCCTCGACGCATACTCAGTAGAATAAACAAAAAACAAAGTGCCAAAAGCAAAAGTAAAGGCAGTCAACAACCTAATCTTCTTACTCTTAGTGAAATACTTGGAAAACCAATAAACCAAAACAGCCAACAAAGCCCCCAACAGAGAAGAAATAAAAACAGTAGCCAAAATATTAGCCAATATCAAGCTCAAATGGACATTAGTATAACCCATAAACGATTCAGGCAACAACATAAAAACCGGCTTGAAAACAAATAATAATGGAACCGCTAACAAAGTTGGTCCCGGAGCAAATCCAGAGTAAAAATGGCCCTCATAAAAAGCATAATCACAGCCAATCTCCTTACAGCCTTCCTTCACATAATTATCCGCAACAAAAGTATAATCATTAACAATAGACAAGCTCTCAGAAAGCATAGAGTCAGCAAGCCAGTTACCGCCAAAACCAGAGATAAAGAAAATATAAATCAACCAAATAGTCAAAAATATCTTAAATTCCTTCTTCTTAACAAAGCCCCAATCCATATCCTTAGTTTTAATAGGAGTTTTATAAAAACTTTGTGCATAACCCTCAAAAGCTTATAAATCCACCAAAAATCATTTAAGCCAAACCCAAATCCTATTAACTTATGGAACAATCCTACTCTGATGTCGGAGGAGAACTACTTGAAACCCTTGACAGATCACAAAACTTCGTTAATTGGATGTACTCCCAAATTAGACCATACCTCTATGGAAACCTACTTGAAGTCGGAAGCGGAATAGGCACATACTCCAAAAAAATAATCCGAGACTTCCCAGACAAAAAGATCATACTATCAGACATAGACAAAAAACACTTAGAAATACTAAAAACAAGATTCACAAGCAAAAATGTAACTGTAAAAAAAGTAGACCTAAACAAAGCCTCTGACCTAAACATTAAAAAAATAAACTCTGTCTTCGGACTAAATGTACTTGAACATGTTGAACACGATGTGACTGCACTTAAAAATGTTTATGATTTACTAGAAAAAGGGGGAAGAGCAATATTCTTAGTTCCAGCACACAAAGTACTGTTCAATCCTATAGACAAAGAAATGGGGCACTACAGAAGATACACCAAAAAAGAAATCATCTACAAAGTCTCCAAAACAAAATTCAAACTCAGAAAACTGTTCTATTTCAACTGCTTCTCAATACCTGGCTGGTACATATCTGGGAACATCCTAAAAAAGAACACAATAAACGCAACATCAATGAAACTCTTAGACACAATAGCACCCTACCTAAGACTACTTGAGAAACACATAATCAACAAAAAAATGGGCATCTCACTAATCATGGTTCTAGAAAAATAACCACCTTTTAAACAATCAGTAAGGGCTACATAAATTATATAAATCAAGTTATCGAAATCTGAAAAATGCTCTCAAAGAAAGACCTATTTAACATAACCCTCCTAATCCTAGTAACAATCATCTTCTTCTGGCCAGCATTCACAAACCCCACAGAACTAATATCAGCAGGAGACTTCCTAAGAGAATCAGTAGGCAGCATGGAATTTATGCATAACAACTACCAAGAGTTTGGAGAAAGACCCCTCTGGAACCATCAAATACTAGCAGGAAAACCACAAATCACAGATATAGAACATAGCCCATACTACATCACAGGATTACTCGCACCATACTTCTTTGAATACTACTTTGCGAACTTCATAGTAATATTCCACTTCTTCCTTGCAGGACTGTTCATGTACCTACTGCTCAGAGTGCTGAAACTCAAAAGATCAAGCGCAACAATAGGGGCAATAGCGTATATGCTCGGAAGAAACCTGCTAAACCTCGTCTACGGAGGAGACTTCCTGCCAGTCATATCCTACGCATTCACACCATTGGTATTCCTATCATTTGAAAAACTACTTCAAAAAAGAAACCTAAAATGGACACTAATATTCTCAGCAATTGTGAGTGTAAAATTCTTCATCGGAAGAGTGCAATTCTTCTACTACACAATCCTAGCACTAGCAATATACGCAATAGTAAGATTGTACCAGCTAAGAAAAGAAAACCCACAAATAATTACCAGTACAATAAAATACATAGCACTTGCATCCATCATTTTCTTAGGGATAACAGCAATCCAGCTACTCCCCCTAATTGAAGTGATGCCACACACACTGCAAACACAAGACGCAGAAGTAGCAAGTTACGAATTCTCAGCAAAAGAATCAGTCCCATTCAAACACTTTGCCACCCTACTTGTACCAACCCTCTTTGGAAAAAGAGCAGACAACAGTTACTGGGGAGCACCAAGCAGACTAATTGACATGTACCTGGGGATTTTACCATTACTTCTTGCACTAATCGCAATAGTATTTGTAAAAAACAAATACAAAACACCCTTAGTAATTTTAGCCGGATTCTCCACCCTATTTGCACTAGGACAATACACACCATTCTTCAGAATAATGTACGAGCTAATACCCGGAGTCTCACTATTCAAAGTTCCTGGAAGAATGCTCACAATATTCACATTTGCCATGGCAACATTAGCGGCATTCGGAGCAGAACACTTCCTAACAAAAAAAATGCCACTTGAAAAACTCAAAAAACCAGCAATAGCTATTCTTACATTAAGTATCGCAGGCTCAATAGGAAGCTACATCCTCAAACCAGCCATACTACACTACGGAGAAAAACTACTAAACCAATATTACTATGTAAAATATGCAGGAACTAACCTAGTTGCAAACTACAGTTTTGAATACCTCTCAACAAAACTAATAGTTGCCTTCAACCACATCGCAATAGGGTTTGTGATACTAACAACTCTCTTAATATTATCCTACATAGCAATCTTCAAAACAACAAAACTACGCAAAAAAACAACAGCTGGAATAATCATCGGAATCATACTCTTAGATTTACTGCTCTTAACAAATGTCTACGACTGGAACCAAATAAAAGAACTAAGCTACCCAGGAACACTAAAATCCAGCACAACACTAGAAGAATGGGATGCTCTTGCAAGAGAGATAAAAACAATGGACAACTCAACCTATAGAGTAATGGGATTCCCAATAGAAACACTCATGAGAAACAACCTCCAATCCGTGGAAGGGGTAGACTCAATGGCAATAGCCTACCTAAGCGAATACTTTGAATCAAAATACCAATCTAACATGATAGGACTCACAAATGTAAAATATTTACTCACACAAAATGAGCTGCCCCTAGAAAACTTCAAACTAATTGATGAAAACCTAATACACTCACACTACATATTCGGAGCAAACAAAAGCTTCAACCTATACGAAAACAAAAACTGGATGCCAAGAGCATTCGTAGTGCCCAATGCACGAACAATGGAACTAGAACAACAGCTAGAAATAATAAAGAACTGGGAGTTTGACCCAAAGAAAGAAGTTCTGACAATAGAAGAAATATCTTTAGAAGGAGGACAAGAATTCAAGGAAGTTAATATTGACTTTTATTCTCCGAACAAAGTTAAGCTAAGTGTTTCTACAGAAAAACCAGGATTCTTAGTCATAAGCGACACATACTATCCGGGATGGAAAGCATATGTCAACAGGGATGAGACAAAAATATACCGCGCAAACTACATAATGAGATCGGTGTACTTACCGGCAGGAGAAAACCAAATAGAATTCGTTTATGACCCACTAAGTTATAAGATTGGTAAATGGATAACAATTATTACACTTAGTATAATAGGAATTCTTGCCTTGCTTTTAATAATATTCAGAAAATCTACTTAGTACTCTCAATTCTCTTCCAACCATCAGCGTGTCCATTACCAGCAACACGAGTATCCCAAAAGGTAAGCATCCACATATAAAGCCTAGCAGGAAACAACAACAAAGTCCAATAAAATTCTTTTAAGCTACCGGGAAAAGACAAAGCAATCAAAGGGCCCTCTAAAATCTCATTAGTAAAAGACTTCATCATAGGAAGGTCACCAAGATTCTTATAATTCTCATAAGCCTTAGCA
>JAZDLQ010000011.1:0-2537 GCA_043801855.1 archaeon
GAGATTGAGTGGCTCAGAAAAAATTGATTCACACTTTTCTCTTAATTGATTATAATAAATTTTTATGGTTTTTTCTTGCGCATCGGAAGCTTAAACATAAAACGAGGGCTTTTAACATTTCCATTGTTGTTTCTCCTAAAATTCATTATGTTTGAGACGAGGCCGCTTGAAGGCCTTGTTGTGAGCGCTTTCATGAGCAGTTTACGGCTTGATATTTCCTCAACAATCCTCACTTCTCTGAGTTTTGGCAGGAATATAAATGAGGCAGCATACCTCATAACAAAGCTTATTATGAAAACAATGTAATATTTTGACCAGAAAAATGAATTGTATTTTACAATTAATCCGCCAAGTATTGCTCCAACAAATATTGCAAATCCGGTGAGTACATTGTAGTAAGCAACACAGGTTGCCCTCTTTTCCCGTTTTGTAGTGTCAAAAATAAAATTAAATGATGCTATATCAAATCCTGCCCATGAAAAGCCGGCAAAAACCTGTGCAAACATAAGATAGTAGATATTTGTTGAAAAAATCCATAAAATAGGTGTTGCAGGCATTAGGAATCCTGCCAGTACAAGAACTTTTTTTGTTCCGTATTTGTCAGACAACTTTCCCCATACAGGCATCATCGCGAATTTTGTGATCAGTGCGACTGCAGTTATTATTGTAAATGTGGTATAATTAAGTTTTAGGTCATAAAGCATATAAGGAGTGAAAAAAGGTGCTGATATGTAAACACCAAAATTCATCAAGCTGAGATAAAAAACAAAAAGCCCGTAATTTCTGAACCTTGCCTGCTTAACAAATTGCATAAAGCTGAAATTTGCATTTGGCGCAAACTCATATTCAGGCTCATATTGCCTTGTTAGATAAAAAAATGAGATTATCCTTGAAACGAATGCAAGCGAGAAGATTATGCAGAATCCTGTATATTCCATAAAAGTTCCTGTTGAAAACTTTTGGAGTATATACCCCGCCACAAGAAGTGACACAAACGATACAAGGTTTCCGATTTTGTTTCTGTTTCCAAAATAATCCCCTCTACTTTTATCGCTTACAAGGTCACCCATCCAGCTGCTCCATGCAGGATTTCCTATGACTCCAAAAACCCAGTAAAGACAGACAAAAATTATCAAAATAGGTATGCTAAGCTCACCAAAGAAAAAAACAAGCGCAATGGGTATGTACATAAATCCCTGAAGGAATGAACTTATGCAGACAATTCTTTTCCTTGTTTTGAAAATTCCGATAAGCCAGTTTGAGAAAAGTTGTGATAATGAGCCAAATGCTTTTGGCAGGGAACTCAGCAATCCAAGCTGGATATTTGTTGCCTTGAGGAAAACAGCAAATGCTGCAATGAATGACTCGCCAAAGCCAACCATCATCCAATAGAATGCCCCGTCAAAGATTGAATACTTAAGGCTCTTTTTTATTTTTTCTTCTTTTTCTTCCATTTGTCGCGAGTTGTATGAAGTTACTTTTAAATCTTCGTTTTACAAGCAATTAATTTCCTGCCTGCTCTTCAATAAAATTTAACTCTTTTCCATAAATTCAAAAAAAATTAAGGAGCTTGAGAAAATAAGAAATCATGAATATCTTAACTAAAATTTTAAGTATTCAAAGCTTCTAGTAGTGTTGAAAAGATTTGATTAGTTAGTTAAGAATTTTGTTTGAGTGGTTTAAAAAATAAGATTTAATCTTTTTTTATCTTAATTCCCTTCTTTTTCTTCCTTAGCGTGATAATATTATAGACGAGGCCACTGGTTGGCATTGTAGTAAATGCCTTCAGAAGAAGTTTCCTGTTGGATATTTCCTCAACAACCCTTACTTCCTTAATCTTTGGTATAAATATCAATGATGCAATATACCTCACTATAAAACTTATTATAAACACGAGAAAATATTTTGACCAGAATAGATTATTATATCTTACTATAAACCCTCCAATAATGGCACCTAAAAGTATGGCTATTCCATTAAGGACATTATAATATGCAACGCAAGTTGCCCTTTTTTTTTGACTGGTTGAGTCAAATATGAAATTAAATGAGGCCATGTCAAAACCAGCCCATATAAAGCCGGCGTATAGCTGAATCAATATCAAATACCATATATTTGCAGAAAAAATCCAGAGAACAGGAACAACAGGCATAAGAAATCCTGCCAAGGTAAGCACTTTCTTTGTTCCGTACTTGTCTGAGAGGTTTCCCCAGACAGGCATCATAATAAACTTCATTATCATTGCTGCAGCAGTTATTATTGTAAATATGCCATAACTAAGTTTCAGTTCATAAAGCATATAAGGGGTGAAGAATGCTGCAGAAACATAAACCCCAAAATTAATGAAACAAAGATAAATTACAAACAAACCATAATTTGTGAATCTTGCCTGCTTAATAAAATCAATAAAGCTGAAGTGGGATTCAGGGGCTATTGTGTATTCTGGCTCATAAGCTTTCATAAGATAAATAAATGAGAATATCCTTGAAAACATTGCAAGCGAGAATATTACAGCAAAACCAAGGTATTCCATTGAT
>JAZDLQ010000094.1:0-18617 GCA_043801855.1 archaeon
AATAATTTATATTTTTAGTAATAATATGATAATCTATAATCCTGATGGGATGGTTTATAATGACAGGCTGCTCCTTGCAGAAAAAATACTGGGAACTATATCATATAAGCATTGTTTTATTACAGGATCATTCCTGTTCAAGGAAAAATATAATGATATTGATTTGTTCATAATCTCAAGAGGAAAGAAAAAGCCAAAAATAAAAAATGAAATGCTTAAAATCGCTTTTATTGATTATAATGATACTTATTCTCTTTTTTTCCATTCTATAACTAAAAGCTGCGTGTCAAAAAGTATCCTTCCAAAAAAAGAGCTGAAAGTCACATTATCTGACTTTTGGCAGGTAATCAATGAAGCAGTCCCAACATTAATGAATGAAAAGGACAAATTCCATAAAAATGTGCGCTTCTTATTTTTGTATACTGAGTATTTTAAAGATGGCAAGATTTTAGGCAGTAACGAGCTAAACGAAAGAATAAGCTTTTTTAAGGATTATAAAGACATTTTGGAATATATTACAATTAGCATTCCTGACATTATTAATTCCCATGCTAAAAAAAGTTACATAAAAAGGCATTTTTACACGCAGGCCGGCTATTACAAAAGTTCTATGGAATATGAAAGCCAAAAATATTTATATCGATTGTCGCACAGTATAATAAGAGGTGTTTTACAATAGCAGACCCTGAAATATTTAAAAAAAATGTAAGGGAAATTGTTTGTCAGGATTATGCTATTGAATTTCTTGGTGAGAACTTTGACATTATTACAAAAAAGCTTAGCGAAAGCCAGGCAGAAGGAATTTACTTATGGATACAAAAAGTTATTGAGCGAAAGGTCCAACCTATTCTAATAGGATCAAATAAAAAATACAAGGATCGGAAAATGCATGAGCTTCTTACATTCAGGCATGCATTTAATCTGGATAATATTGAATATAGGATACTGTTTGTGAAAGTAAAAAATTCAATTTATATCGAGTTCCATCTTGGAGACCATAAGTATTACGATAAGGTCAGGAAAAGCCTTGGCCTGACAAAGAGGAATTATTAGAGATTTTTTCTTGTGTATTTTACTAATTACCAATGAATACATTTATATATTTATACTAATTACTAATTAGTATGATTACAAAAGAAGTGCTAAGGCAGGTTGTGAACAAGCAAAAAAGCGAACTTACAATTAAAAAAAACACAGTTAAACGGGAAGTTTTAGATGAAATATTAAAATGGATGAAAGATGATAGGGTTATTATTCTTACAGGCATCCGAAGATGCGGCAAAAGCACACTTCTAAAGCAGATAATGCATGAGATTACAGAGTGGAGCTATATCAATTTTGAAGACGAGCGATTGTTAGATTTTAACGCAGCGGATTTTGAAGTTTTAAATGAAGCCCTGATTGAAGCGTATGGAACAACTAAAACATATCTTTTTGATGAGGTTCAGAATGTACCTAAATTTGAGACATTTATTAGGAGGCTTGCTGATGAAGGCAAAAAAGTAATAATTACCGGATCAAATGCAGCTCTGCTTAGTAAGGAGTTTGGAACAAGGCTGACTGGAAGGTATAAATCATTTGAAGTATTTCCTTTTTCATTTTTAGAGTTCTTAAAATACAAGGAAGAATCATTAAGCACTAATGATTGGCATATAATCGATAAAAAAGTTAAATTGCTAAAGCTATTTTGTGACTATCAGGCAATTGGCGGTATGCCTGAATATGTAAAAAACCTTGATAAGGATTATATAAGAACTGTTTTTGAAAACATATTATATAAAGACATTATCACAAGATATTCAATTAGGCGCGAAAAAATATTAAAAGAACTTGTAAATATTCTTGCAACAAATGCAGCATCAAAATTTACTTACAACTCACTTAAAAATACGCTTGCCCTTTCAAATGCAAATACTGTTAAAGAGTATATATCGTACCTGGAAAATTCCTATATGTTTTTTGAGCTGCAAAAATTCTCGCCATCAATAAAGCAGCAGCTTAATTCTCCTAGAAAAATATATATGATAGACACTGCATTTCATCAGGTTTGCGGGCTTACTTTTACGCCAAATAAGGGAAGGAACCTTGAAAATTCAGTTTTTATTGAGCTTAAAAGAAAAGCAAAAGAGATTTTTTACTATTCAGATAAAAATGAATGTGATTTTGTCATTAAACAACAGAATAAAATAACTGATGCATTGCAGGTATGCTACTCACTTGATGATAACAATAAAGAAAGAGAGATAAATGGGCTTATGGATACGATTTGTGCATTCAGATTGGAAAGCGGGCTTATCTTAACCTGCGAGCAGACAGATGAATTAATTATAAAAGGAAAGAAAATCAAAATTATGCCTGTCCTTAAGTGGATGCTTGAGGCTAATAAGATTAAATAAGTGCAAATATTTATAAATTGTAGATACCCTTAATCTCTTTGGGAGCTACATAAATATTTTAAACACAATCCTACTTACGTGATTAATTATGAGAATACTAGTTGATATGGTGCATCCGGCTGATGTTAATTTCTATAAGAAGGCACTATATTCACTGAAAAAAGACGGGCATGAGATACTGATTACTGTTCTTGATAGAGGGAGATTGATTGATTTTGTAAGGGAGGAATACCCTGATTTTATAATCTTTCCGCTTGGCAAGCATATGTCTGGTAAATTTGGCAAGATTCTTGGGATAATCGAGCGGGAATGGGCGTTTTACCGGTTTTTTATGTGGCATCGATTTGAGCGAGTTACCTCATTTGGCTTTTATCCGGCAATTGCTGCCAGTTTTTTTAAGATTAAATCAATCACGTTCCATGATGATTTTGAGTATAAATTAAATTTTAAATTATGCAAGATGTTTGCAACTAAATTTGTGATACCTGACTCAATTCCAGTTTTTGGAAAAAATATTGTCAAATACCATGGGTTTAAGGAGCTCTCATATCTGTATAATTTTAAGCCAAAAAAAGCTGTCCTTAAAGAATATGGTGTAAAAGAGAACAAATATATTTTTGTGCGTGATATCGCTAAGATCTCGCTTAACTATAAGGATATGGAAGAAGCTGATTTTAGTGAAGTATTTAAGATGCTTAAGAAAAAAAAAATAGATATCTTGTATTTTCCAGAGGATGCATCAAAAGCAGCTAAATACGCTAAATACGTAAAAGAATTAAAAGCGCCGATTAAAGATTTCCATAGCTTACTATATTACGCAGCATTCTGCTTATCATCAGGAGATACTGTTGCAAGAGAGGCAGCACTTCTTGGAACACCTGTAATCTATACAGGGAATCGGAAGATGGCAGTGAATTCAGAGCTTGTTGCAATTAATGCAATTATCGAGACAGAAGACTCAGCAACAATTGCTGAAAAAGCAGAAATAATCTTAAAGAAAAAAATGAAAGCTACACTGCGAAAAAAGATAACTGCAAAAAAGAAATCATGGGATGATACTAGTGATGTGATTGTGAGGGAGATATTGAATGGATGAAAAACTTGTATTTAACGATCAATATAATTATTTTCTTTCAAGAAAAAAAAAAAGCGAAAACAATCCTTTCTGAATTAAAAAATAATACTTCTATAGATACTGAAAAAAAACTAAAAGTACTAGCTGTTGGTGGAGAGTTTGGTTTAATTGAATATAATTTATCAAATTGGACTAAATGGGACATCATAACTAGTGATATGGATGAAAAATCAATAAAGAGATATCCTCAGATTAATGAATATGTTAAAACAATGGTTCTTGATGCAACAAAGCTTCATTTTAAGGATAATACTTTTGACTTAATTATCTTTAATCATGTAATAGAACATATTATTGATTACAAAAAAGCAGCAAATGAACTATTTAGGGTTTTAAAAAAAGGAGGGATTATGTATGTTGCAACACCTAATCTTTATCGGTTATTACTTAAACCCACGCTTTTGTTTATGACTAAAGAAAACATATCAGATGAAAAAAGAATTCAGTATCATCTTGGTTTTTCAGTTTCTGAGCTAATAGATATTTTGAAACTTGCAAGTGAATTAAAAAATATATCTAAAGAGCATATGATTGCTAATTCAGGTATTGTTGGAATTTTTTTAAGAACATATCCAAAATCTTTTTTTAATAGATATTCACAGACAAATGTATTTATTTGTATAAAATGAGAACAGTAGTTATTATTGCAGACAGTGACCCAAGGAAAAAAGTGATTGGTGGGATTGGTATTTATGCATACAATCTTACTAGGTATCTTACCACACACAATCATAAGGTTATTTTTATCGGGAAAAAGCATGATTGTGAAATAATTAATAATTTTGACAATTTTGAGTTTGTTGAGGCGACTGCTAAACATCCTTCTTCAAATATTGCTTTTCTAAAAGGGCTATATGTTGTTTCTAGGATGATTACAATGCCTGAGGATGCGGTAATTCACTCGCAAAGGCCAGACTGGCTTATTCCTTTTTCTAAACTTAAGAATAAAAAAATAATAACACTGCATGGAAGCCACGCAAAGAATGTTTACTTAAAAAAAGGGCTTATTTTTGGAAAAATATATTCTTTCCTTGAAAAAAAAGGATTAAAGCTTGCTGATAAGATAATTTCAGTGTCAGAAGAGAATGCTAATTATTATCGGAAGATGTATGAGAAAGACAAAAAGATATGCGATAAAATAATTACTATTCCAATCGGCGTTGACTTAAGCAGGTTTAATGATATCGATAAGGCCAAAGCAAGAAAAAAATATTCTTTAAGTCTTAAAGATAAAGCTGTCTGCTATGTTGGCCGGCTTGAAGCTGAAAAGAACGTAAAAGTAATAATTAAGGCAAGCAAAGAGGCAGACGTTAAGCTATTGATATTTGGCGACGGCAAGGAAAGTGAACATCTGAAAACATATGCAAAAGAAATATCAAGCAACGCAATGTTTTTTGGAAGCATCCCTAATGATGATGTGCCAAGCGCACTTGCTTGCAGTGATGCGCTTTGCTTAAGTTCACTTTATGAAGGATTGCCAACAGTTGCAATTGAAGCCCTAGCAAGTGGAATACCTGTTGTGTCAACTGATGTTGGCGACATAAGAAAGCTTGTTGTTGAAGGATTTACAGGTTTTATTGCAAACGCAGAGAATTATAGCGAGAAGATTAAACTAGCAATAGCACGTGGTAAAGATATGCAAAAAGATTGCTTAGCAAAAGCAAGCGAATATGACATGGAAAGAATAGGGGAAGAGATTGTGAAGGTGTATGGTGAATAATTGATGGCTGGATTTTCCATTAAAAAAATTGGCTCTTCCTTTCTTGTAAAATCTGGAATTACTAGTATTTACCGCTTATTTTATAAGAACAGGATTTGCATACTTACATTTCATAATCCTAATTTTGAGGAATTTGAAAACCAGATTAAGTTTCTTAAACAAAATTACAATCCCATTTCTTTACAGGATTTGCATGATTTTTATTATTCTAATAAAAAATTGCCAAAATACTCTGTTTTAATTACTTTTGACGATGGTTACCTTAACCTAAAAACATTTACTGATTTAATCCTTAAGAAATATGATGTTAAGGCTCTTGTTTTTTTGCCAAGCGGGCTTATTGGGAAAAAAGAGATTGCATGGTGGGATATTGTTGATTTTGCGCTTCAAAATTCAAAAGCAGATACAATTGAGATTGAAAATGAAAAATATAAGCTTGACAAGCAAGGGCTTTTGAAATTATACTATAATCTTTTAATAAATAGAGAATCTGATGACAAAAAAAAGATAATTAGTGAATTAATAAAACAAGCAGGTGTTAATCTTCCAAAACAGATTCCAGAAGAATATTGCTTTTTGTCATGGAATGATCTGGATAAATTAAGTTATGATTATGGAAGCCATACTGTTACTCATCCTATCCTTATTAACATAAACAGCGAAGAAGTGCTAAATGAAGCAGTTGTTTCAAAAAATGAGCTTGAAAAAAAGCTTGGAAAAGAAATTTATTCTTTTTGCTATCCTAATGGCGACTATAATAATCTTGTTGTAAAACAGGTAAAAAAAGCAGGATATAAGATTGCTTTTTCAACAAAATTTGGGCATGCAAGAAAATCTTCAAACATATTTACATTAAAAAGAATCGGAATCAACCGCCTTGATGATACAAATGTTCTTGCACTTAAAATGTCTGGCTTATTGAATCCAATATATACTTGGAGAAACTATAGGAAAAAAATAAAAGTCATTCTTTCAACAAATTATTATTATCCTCAATTAGGAGGAATAACTATTTCAGTTGATAACCTAAATAAGATGCTAAAAGAAAACAGCATTGATTCTGAGGTTTATGCTTTTCCTAATTTTTTTCGCATAATCGAAAATAAAGCAGGATTTTTAAAGGGAATATTCCATAAGGTTTTTGTTGTTTTATATATTTTATTTGGAATGTTACAGGTAGCAAAAGACCGGCTTTTGCTAAAAAAAGTAATCGTTCATGGGCATAGCGCTAATTTTTGCGGTTTTTATGCTTATATCAGTAAATTCCTTGGAGCTAAATCCATGTTTACTTTTCATACTGACGTTCGCATGTCCGGGTTTGATGTGGTTGAGAAAAGCGCTAAGAATCTATCTTTTTTTAATTGGGTAGATAAGCTTACTGCTGTTTCAGAAAGATTAGGCAACGATGTTGCAAAGCAGTATGGGATAAAAATACCAATAAAAACAGTTTATAACGGAGTTTCAATTGAGCTTAACGATAAAGAAAGCATAAAACGAGATGAAAATAGTGTTTTATTTGTAGGCAATTTAATTAAGATAAAAGATCCGATTACTTTTATTGAGGCAGTAAATATACTTTTTAAAAAGAATAAAAAACTTACTGTTACAATTGTTGGTATTGGTGACATGGAAGAAGAAATTGCTGCTAAGATAGAAGAATATAAGCTTGGTAAAGTGGTTAAATTACTGGGTAGAGTTGAACATAATGAAATTAAGAAACTCTATCTGAAAAGTAAAGTTTATGTCTGCTCAAGTATTGGCGAAGGATTGCCAAATACCATTATTGAAGCAATAGCATGTGGGTGCAGGGTTGTTGCAACAGACGTTGGTGGAATACCTGAAATAGGGGTTGTTGAAAACAAATGCGGAACATTAGTTACACCTGGTGATGCTGCTTTGTTTGCAAGTGCCATAGAAGATGAGCTTGCAAAAAAAGAGAATCTAACAGGAATATCGAAAATAACCGAAAAGTTTAACTGGGAGAAAGTTGCCAGGAATTATATCCATATTTATAGGGATATATTCAATCAATATGTGCAGTCTGAAAGCTATGCAGAACTAACTAAGGATGAACTGTAATGAAAATTGTTTTAATCTCATGGGGTTATCTTGAATATGTTCTTCAATTAGCAAACGCATTATCAAATGAAGAAGAAGTAACATTGTTTCTTCCGGATAATTTTAGGGAATTTGCAGAAAAAAATAAGTTAAAAAACCTAAATCTTGAATTTTTTGAAAAAGTAAGGATTAGAAATCCTAAAAACTTCTTTATTCATAAAAAAATTGTTGATAAAATTAAATCTATTAATCCAGATGTAATTCATATTCAAGATGGTGATATATGGTTTTCATTAATGTTACCTTTTTTGAAAAAATTTCCTCTTATAATTACATTACATGATCCAAAACAACACATTGGAGAGGAAAAATTAAGAGAAACAATAAGAGATAAAATCAATCAAACTTTTGCATCAGGATATATTGTGCATGGAGAATACCTAAAAGAATTACTAAGTTCACACTTAAAGGTTAGTAAAGACAAAATCTTTATTGCAAAGCATGGCAATTTCAATATATTAGCAAAGCCAAGGAAAAAAACACTAAAACAAAAAAGGATTTTATTTTTCGGGAGAATTTGGCCGTATAAAGGGCTTGATATTTTAATTAAGTGTGAGCCAATATTAAAAAAATCACTTAAAGATTATAAGATTGTTATTGCAGGAAAAGGGGAAGATTTTGAAAAATACCAATCCCTGATTCAAAATCCAGATAATTTTGAGATTCATAATAGATTTATTGATAATAATGAACTGGATTATTTTTTCAATGAGTCTGATATTGTTGTTCTTCCATATGTAGAAGCAACTCAAAGTGGAGTTATCTGCTTAGCTTATAGTTTTGGAAAACCAGTTATTGCAACAAAAGTAGGAAGTCTTCCTGAATTAATTGATGATGAAAAAACAGGGATACTTGTTGAGCCAAATAATGAGGTTAAACTTGCAGAAAGCATAGTTTCTTTATTTAATAATAGAAGAAAACTTAATAAGATGGGAAATTATGCTTTAAATAAAGCTAATATTGAACTTGATTGGAATATAATTGCAAAGAAAACAATAGATATATACAAAAATGTCCACCAAAATTAATAAACAAAATTTATTGCTGTTATTGTTATTTATCGTTTCAGTAATTGTAAGGTTTGTTTATACATATCCACCTGATTTTGACAGTTATTGGATTCATGCAATGTCTGAATCGGTTAATATATCTGGATATGCAAAATGGGTTTTTCATCCTGCAAGCTTATTTGGATATTATCCTTTGTCATATCCTAGTGCACTAATGTTTTTTCTTGCTTTTTTTTCAGGAATAACTGGATTAACTATGCATAACACTATCTTTTTTACAGGCATTTTTACAGGCATTTTTGCAACTTTTTTAATATATTTGATTGGAAGAAGGCTTGGCGGATTTTTATTAGGATTCTTTTCAGCACTTGTTTTTTCATTAAGTCCAACTGTAATTTATTATTCTACTAATATAGCTTCTGGAAGGATGTTTCTTGTTATGCTTTATCCTATTTTTATTTTACTTTTAATGCATATTTTTGATAATTTTTCTTATCTTACTACTCATACTGATGCAACACAAAGAAAAAAGCATAATTTATTGATAATTAAGTATATTGTATTATTGTTTATATCACTGCTATTTATGTTTATGATTCATCGGACAAGCCAGCTTTTGTTTATTTTTATAATTGCTGCAATATGTGCGGTTATTTTGGAGTTTAGACATAAGCTTTTAGGTTATTTTAAGGAAAACAAGGTAATAATTTTTTTCATTAATAGATACAAAAATTCTAAAGTTAAATTATTTATAGAGTTTTTTTTAGTAATTTTCATTCTTGCATTATTAAAAATAATTGATTTATTGAATCGAAAAAGGTTGTTAATAAATCTTGAGCGAAAATTGCTTCCTATGTACAATGCTTTATTAAGTTTTTACAGCAGCAAGCCAACTTTGTCTATTGTTATATTTGCAGTAATATGCGTAATTGCAATTTTTGCAATTATTTTACTGTTTGTAAAAAGAAAGAAAATAAGTTCTGTTCTTAATAATACTTCTAACTTAATATTTGATTTTATAACTAAAGATCTTGACAAATCCATTAATATTGTCTTATTTATCTTTATGATTTTATTTTTTGTACAACAGCTATTTGGAAGCAGCTTTTATACTCCTGAATTAGAACGATTTTCAAATGTTGAGCCTTTGCAGGGAAGCAATCCTTTTATGCTTTTTGTAAATTTTTGTATAAATTTAATAACCAGTGTTTCAATTCTTAGTCCTTTTTTAATACTAGGTTTATTTTGCTTATTCTTTAAACGGGAAAGAAATATGATTACATGGTTTTTTATTCTCATTTTTATTGGTTTTTCAATAATATTAATAGATAAGAATTATGTTAAATTATTTTTTACACCCATATATTCTATTATAATTACAGTTGGATTATTATTCCTTCTTCAGTTGATAACTAAATTTAATTTTAAATTTATTAAATTTACAGTATTTTTTATTATTTTATTGATAATAGTCTTCACATTTACATCTCAATTTAGAGATATTTTTTTTTCGACAAATACAGTAATACCTATTTATAAAGAATATATTTCTACTGGTGAATATATTAAATATCTTAATTGTAATTGTTCAACAATTACAACAGAAGAAAATATTGCGGGAGTTGTTATCTTCTCAATTTCGGGTGTACCCGGTGGTTCACATAATATTTATTATTATGTCAATAAATCTTATTTAAAGCCTACTTCATTAACTTTTTCTGAATTAATAGATAGAATAAAAAGAGGAGATAAATTATCTACTTTGTGGACTCTTCCAGATTGGATTTTTGGTGGATCATATTATGATGGTAGACATACATTAAATATTTTTGGAATGAATATTTATGATGAAATTGCAAGTAGAATAATCCGAGATTATAATGAAAAATATTATATTCATGATAAAACAAAAACTGAACCAAATATTTATCTTTCATTAGTTAATACCAAGAATAAGATATATGATAATCCTATAACAAATATTTATTCGTTTAGTGATGGAGTTATAGAAACATGATTTATTTTTTCATAATAGATAACGGTAAAACAATTGGCGGAGGAGATTACGCACAATTTAAGTTTGCAGAAGGGTTAGTAATGCTTGGTCATGAAGTAACAATTTTTGCAGCCAATTACAATTCTTTTTTTTCTGAACTTAAAACTTTGCCTAAATTTAGAATAATAATTAGAAATGAACTTCCAAGGACTGTAAAGGGTTTTGGTTTATTGAATTCAATTTGGGACTTTCTTTTTACAAAAATTGAAGTTGAAAGACAAATCCGGAAAAACAAGCCAGATTATATCATAGGTTATCTTAGAAATTCAGCAATTAAAGCTGTTAACTTAGGAAAAAAATATAAAATTAAAACTGTTAATTTTATTTTTGAAAACCCTGAATGGATGAAACGCACGCTTGGAGATAGGTTTTTAGAAGAATACAATGGCAAATTCAAGGATTCATGGGTGAAAACTAAGCTTGCTTATCTTGAAACAGATATTCTTTTTCCTAACTCTAAATTGACACGAAAAGAATGTGAGACTTGGTTAAATAAAAAAGTAGAGAAGCCAATTTATCCAGGTATTGAGATTCCTGAAATCAATGTTGGTAAAGAGAATCAGATAATCTATGTTGGCAGATTAAATGCATATAAGAATATTGATCTTATTATAAAAGCACTCAGTACAATTAAAAACGCACCTAAATTTGTAATTGTTGGAACAGGAGAGGAAGAGACAAGCCTGAAAAAACTTGCTTCTGAACTTAATGTTAATGCTGAATTTAAAGGAAGTCTAAATGATACTGATAAGTTTAAGGAAATAAAAAAGTCATTATTTATGGTTTTCCCATCATCTTTTGAAGGCTTTGGAATGCCACCGGGAGAGGCTCTTGCAAGTGGAATTCCTTGTATCTGTTCAGATATACCTATCCTCAAAGAAATTTATGCAGACAAAGTAGAATATTTCAAGGAACATGATGTTGATGACCTTGCTAAACAGATACAAAACTTAATTAAAAAGCCAGCTTACTGCAAGAAGCGTGGAATTGAAGGAAATAAATACATAAAAGAAAAGTATTCCTGGGAAAAATCTGCAAAGAGGATTGATGAAATATTAATGGTGAGACAAATTGTTTAAAAGATTGCAAATATTATCAAGAAAAAAAAAAAATATGAGCTTTTTATTAAATTTCTTTCCCCAAATCGTAATTCAATAATTTTAGATGTTGGTTGCGGTCAAGGAACTTTTTTAGAAGAAATGTATCCCTATAAAAAAAATATAATTGCATTAGATATAAGTAAAGAGAATATCTCTAATTTAAAAAAAAAATTTCCATATATTAAAACTATTTGTACTGATGGTTCAGCACTTCCTTTTAAAGACAAATCTATTGATATAATCTTTTCAAATGCTGTAATTGAGCATGTTGGAAATTATGAAAAACAGCATTTATTTGCATCAGAGATAATCCGTGTTGCAAAAAAATATTTTGTAACAACTCCAAATAAACTATTTCCATATGAGCCACATTATAGATTACCTTTTTTTCAGTTTGTTCCTAAAAAAATTCAAAAATTAATAACAAAGCATTTTAATGTTGGTAATTATAAAAAAGGGGAGTGGGAAGATATTAATTTATTAACTCTTATTCAATTAAAAAAATTATTTCCAGATTCTAATATTATAAAACATAGAGTAACTTTGTTTCCTGAAACGTTGATCGCTATTAAAAAATGAACATCGCAATCTATCACCCAAATCTTAACCACTTTGGTGGCGGTGAAACTGTAGCCTTAACAATAGCTAGTGCTCTATCAAAAGCTCACAAAGTAGATATCATCACTCACACAGAAGCAGATAAATCAAGGCTATCATCTTTTTTTGGGCTTGATTTAAGCAATGTTAATATTATTGTTTTTAAGCCAGTTATTTCAAGTTTGCCTTTTCCAAATACAATTATGCCATTTGTATTATTAAAAGCAACATATTCTCTTTTAGAAAAATATGATGTTGCATTTGACACATGCACTAATGGTTGGTTTGATAAAAAACTGAAATGCAAAACAATCTGTTATATCCACTTTCCATTTTTCTATCCAAAAAAGAAAGGATTAAAATCAATTCTTAATCCTTATATGATTTTTCCTGAAAATGCTTTTCAATATGATAAAATTCTATGCAACAGTAACTTTACAAAGAGTATTGTCTCCAAGATGACTGGGAAAGAAATAACAGTTGTTTATCCTCCTGTTGAAGTTGAAAACATTAAACCTGCAAAGAAAAAACTAAGCAGGATTGTTACAATTGGCAGGTTCACATATGAAAAAAAGCATGAGGTAATGATTGATGCTTTCAAAGAGTTAAGTAAAACTGCTAAAAACTATTCATTTCACTTAATTGGCTCTTTTCAGGAAAACAATGATCTTTACAAAAAAGATTACTTTGATATGCTTAAAAAAAGAGCAGATGGATATCCTATTGAATTCCATATCAATATGCCTCACGAGCAAGTATTAAGGTTTTTGGAAGAGTCAAAGATTTACTGGCATGCAAGAGGATATGGTGAGACAAACCCAAATGAATATGAAAATTTTGGAATAACTACAGTTGAAGCGATGGCTGCCTTGTGTGTTCCAATTGTCATTAATCTTGGGGCACAGCCCGAGATTGTAGAGCATGGAAAAAGTGGGTATGTGTGGAGTGACACGAAAGAATTGGTTAAATATACAAGCCTTATTCTTAAAAATAAGGTAGATTCACTAGATATTATCAAAAAAAGCAAAAAGTATTCAAAATATAAATTCTTAGAAAAAATTGAGATTCTTATTTCCTAACAGTTCTTGTCAGCATCTCAAAGTCTTCCTTGCTAAAAGCTCTTAGCACATACATAACTGTAAAGTAAATCGCAGCTCCAATTGCAATCAACACAAACACATTAAGCGTTATTAATGCATTTATTGCTATTGCCATTGCGATGCATGCAATAATTGGCCTAATAAATATTTTAAGCAGGTTTACTCCGCCAAGCTCTTTTCTGACAAGGAAATAATATCCGCTAAAATAGAATATTTCAGTTAATACTGTTGCAAGTGCTGCTCCATATAAGCTTAATTTAGGTATTAGCACAATATTTAATCCAAGATTGACTAGAAGATTCCCTATTAAGATATACACGCTGTCTTTTTCTTTATTAGTTGCAATTACTAGCACTCCAAGCATATAATTGATAAATAAAGGGACTAAAGTCCATACAAGAATCTGAAGTGCAAGAGTTGAATTAATGTACTTATATTTATAGATCAGAACTATTATCTTATCTGCAAGCAGAGTTATTCCAACAGCAATAGGTATAGAGATATAAGTTAAATATTTTATAGATAAGTGATATAATTTTATTAATTTCTCTTTTGACTCTTTATGATACATTATGGCAACAGGAAGTATTGCCGTTGATACTGCAAGTGCAATAGATATTAGCCCATCAAGTATATTATATGCTGCGCTATACCATCCAATTATTGCATCTCTACTTGCTTCACCATATACTCCATTAAGGATTGTTGGTGCAATCTTTGACATTAATGTAATATCAACTCTGAAATACAATGTTACAAATATTCCGGACAGCAAAAAAGGGAATGAGCGCTTGAGAAGAGAGATGATCAAATCTTTATCAAAATCCAATATTGGCCTAATTAATACTTTAAAGCACATAACTAATGCAACGATGAAATTTAAGAATTGCACAAAAACATAAACTCCAAGTATCGGAAG
This sequence comes from archaeon, assembly GCA_043801855.1. Lineage (GTDB taxonomy): Archaea > Nanobdellota > Nanobdellia > Woesearchaeales > GW2011-AR15 > CAYTWW01. The sequence continues at coordinate 14,152 of JAZDLQ010000094.1, forward strand.
AAATCCAACATTCATTAATAGCAATGGAACAGTTATTGCAAACCTTATTAATATCCTGGCAATTTTTGCAGCAACAGGAAATTCCATTCTTTCATATGCCTGAAAAACAGATGAAATTGTAATTGCAAGGCTGTCAAAGACAATCCCAAGGCCTGCAATCAATATCCCATAAAAAGTGGTCGTGTCATATTTCAAGATATAGGCAAAAAACGCAATTAGCCCGTAAACTACAATAGAAGTTATTGTTTTAAGGATAAGGATATTTGAAACTATCTTTGGCGCTTTTTCCTTATTTTGCGCAATTTCCCTTACTATCAGAAGGCTTGTCCCTAGATCAAGCAGAATATAAAAAAGCCCGGTAAAAGACAATACAAAGGAAAATTTGCCGTATTCAGAATCGCCAAGTGTTCTTGCGATAAGAAATACTAATATGATGCTTAGTATTTTAAGTGCATTTTCACCTATGAAAACAATTCCAGCATTCTTCGCAATCCGCTTTACTGTGCTCATATTACTTTATACACCAACAATTTATATCAGCAGCTTTTTCATTTCAAGCATAAATTCCTTTGCTCTTTTTAATGAAGTTTTTGCTTTTTCCTCTTGAATTGATACAGTCATTTCATATTGAAATTTAGATCTTTTTTCCATTTCTAATGTATAAAACCCAATAATTTCATCGGATTTTATCGCAGCAATTTCAAGAGCATTTTCTTTTGCATCTTCATATTCTTCCAATAAGCCTTTTTTTATTTTATCAGTTACAAGCGCAATTAATGCATCGCATGTCACCTTATGCACTATTTTATTGCCTATTTTATATCCTAAATTAAGAAGGACAGCATTTGCAATATAAAACATTGAATAGTAAGAGATTACAACGATCCACAAATATGGCTTTAATTGGCTTGACATGCATTCTTCTGCAAGCCTTAATGAAACCTCTGCGTTCTTAAGATACATAGATTTTGAAATTTCATTTTTTTGTTTTTTAATAAGTCCATCTTCTATATATTTTGCAAGGTTTGTTAATGCTTCTTTTTTTTTATCATCATCATCCAAAAAATTCACCCCTTGACAAGCTCATAGTAATTTTCTATTCCATATAAAATAACATTATTTTTTATTGCCTCTAGCCCAACATTTGAGCTTTTAGCTCTAGCCATTTCCAAAAATTCCCTTTCAGAAAAAACCAGCGAATGGATTGGAAGAGGCAGTGTTTTTGAGACAATGGCAATTTCTTTTTCAAATTTTTCTGTTTTTTCTTCAGGAACTATAAACATCAAATCAATATCCGAATTTGGACCATGTGTATTTTTGGCATATGAGCCAAAAATTAGCATAATATATAGCTTGGAGCTTATTGCGTTTCTGAAATCATTAAGCATCACTGCGATATTTTTATTTTTTAGCAATTCTTTTTTTCTTATATATTCTGCTTCGAAAAAAACCGGATGTACCTGCGCTACTAGATTAATCCTGCATGAATGCCCAAATGACTCCAGCTTTATAAGAGACTCTTTTTCAAGCCTTTTAATAATTGAATATATATTTTTGTAGTCCATTCTTAATTCTTTTGAAATCTTAAGAATGTTCATCTCTTCGTGTTTTTTCTCAATAAGGCACTTTATTACTGTCGCATCTTTGTTTTTCATGTTAATATTACCATAATATTATGGTGATAAATACATATATTTAAACATTGTTATAAAACTGTGCTCATATTATCCTATCCTTAAATATTGTATTTAGCTTTTTAGTTTTTATTATAAAACTTCTCTTAATTGTCCACATTTTATTAACCTATTACTTTTTTGTGGACAAATGAATCTGGTCTAGCATTAGTTCAAACATCATATTACAGTATTCTTTGTATTTTTTTGCATTATGCAAATCAATTGCCCAATAATACTGCTGCCTTTTTTTTACAGGAATAAATAATTTTGGATATCCTCCCTTAATTAATATCCAGTTCATTAGTGCTCTTGCACATCTTCCATTACCATCTTCAAAAGGATGTATTTCAACAAATTTTGCATGAATCAGGCATGCCATAACAAAAGGATGGTATTTTTTCTTATATTTATAGTAAAAGCCAATCATTTCTTTTAGTAATGGTGTTACTTCTTTTTCATCAGGAGGAATATAATCTGCTCCTTCAATTTTTACAGGGAAAAACCTAATTCTCCCAGGATAAACTACTCCAGTATTTTTGGTTAAGATTTCATTTACCTTTTCAATAAATTCAATTGTTATTTTTCCGCTATATTTTTTTAAATAATCCAGAGCTTCTCTTCCATTTATTGCTTCATTGTAATCTTTTGGAGGAGCTCCTGAGGGTATCTGCTTATCATTTATTATAAGATATGTGTCTCTTAATGTTAAGCGATTTCCTTCTATTGCATTGGAATTGTATGTAAATCTGATGACAAAATCAGATTCTTCTTTTTCAATAATTGTTTTAGGTAATAACTTAATGTTTTTTTGATACACTTCTTTAAAATCATCAATTACTTCAAGCTTATTTGCATCGATATAGTCTTCATTATAAATTTTATATTCTTCAAGCTTTAATTCCTTTAATTTTTTAGCAATGATATCATCAGATGGCTTTTTTGTTCCCAACTTAATCCTGATTTTTTTCCATTTATCAGGGCCAATTCTAATTGTTTTGCCTAAATAATAATAAGCTGCATTTCCAGATTTAACTTTATCAATATAAGCCACATTAATAATATTGTCCACATTTTATATAAATCTTTCTATTTTGTGGACAAATATAACTATTGTTACACTTAAACGTAACACTTATCTTTTTCTTTGTATATTTTATACAATTTTTGTATTTATTTATACAAAAATAGTAATATTTATATATTCGGATTACTTTTTAATAATTAAATGACATATAACCCTGATGAAATCAGCTCAGAAAAGCTTTTTTTATTATTGGATTCAATATCAAAATATGTTGATATAGAAATCAATCTGTATGCATTAGGTGGAACAGCATTAACATTGCTTGGAATAAAAAAATCTACACTTGACGTTGACATAAACATTGAAAAAAACAAAGATTATGATTATATCTGCAACTTGTTTAAAGAGCTTGGTTTTGAGAAAAAAGGAGCGATAAGATGGATTTCCCAAGAAGGAATCGCATTTGACATATTTCATGGCTCATATATATTAGGTACAGAATTGCTTTCAGATTGCCTAAAACTTGCGAGTCCAATAAGGTCTTTTGGCAAAATTAACCTATTTACACTCTCACTTGAAGACATTATCATAAGCAAATTATCAAGAGGAGACAATAGGGATTTTGATGACATTAAACTAATTTTTAACAAAAATAGTTTCAATTTACAAAATCTTATCAAAAGATATAAGCTAACTATGGAAAATTCAATTGTCTCTCAAAGCAAGCAAAAGCTGCTTGATCTAATTGAAATTAAATTCAAACAATGGAACATCCCTATCGATGAACAGATACTTAATGAGGTTAAAAAGTGGGAACCGAAATAGATAATAAACTCTCTGATGCAGGATATCATTTGCTTGGAGATAATGAGCGGATAGAAGAGCTAATCCTGGATATTTTAGAAAGCAAAAATAACAGATATCTGAAAGCTCTTCTTTTTTTAATCTACAAATACGAATTAGATGTTCATAATATCTATAAAAAAACAAAAGAGAAGGAATTGTTCAATACAATAATAGGCATTGCTTCAAAAATATTTAATGAGTTAAATATTGATAAGAGGCTTCCAAACTATGCAGGCTTAAACAAGGGCTTGGAGAGTGAATATTTAAATAAGTTTAAGCTTGATTATGATGATTTTAAATATGAGTTTGAATTGCAGCTAAAAAATGAAATTGCGCCAAATTTATTTATAGACAAACAGAAATTTAATGAAGAGCGGGAATTGCAATATTCACTTTCAGCGCTTTTTACTGATAAAGAAAAACAGATAATAAAAAGATTACTTAATAATAAGCCAGTTAGTAAAACAGATTATGAGTATTTCTCAAGGAAAACCAAAAAAAAATTAAAAAGCATAATCTCTCTTGAAGATTTTGCTAAATCGCTATACAATAATACTCCTCATTATGATGAGGATTTATTTAGATTGAAAAAAATGCTGGAAAAAGAACTTCTTAATGAAAAAAGCCAGATTTCAAAATACAATCTTTCTGATAATGAGATTATTATTGACTTAGTTGGAACTAATAATGAAGTAGAAATTCACAGCTTTAAATTAAGCCAGATAAAAAACAATGATATGCTTAATCTTCTAAAAAAGTATCCTGAGCATGATTTTAGATAGTCTCTTATTACCTATGTAGTCTTAAAAGCCCACACTTTTAAATTCTCGAACGTTAGCCAACCAAAAAAACTACATGACACAAAAGAATGTTGCAATAAGAAAAAATCTTTTGAAATACAATCAAAACATTTAAATATT
>JAZDLQ010000067.1:0-3419 GCA_043801855.1 archaeon
TAAAATGCTCCTTTTGGTTTGACACAGCTTAATCCTTCAATCTCATTCATTCTTTTAAAAGTAATGTCTCTTCTTTCCTGCATTCTCTTTACAGTATCTTTAAGATGTTCTTGAGGCCCTTCAAATGCTGCTTTTATTGCAAACTGCTGTGGATGTATCGGGCATAGCCTTGCTCTAGAAAGCTTTGAGATTGCCTCCTTGTAATCAGCAATTAATTCTTTTCTGCCTGAGAAAAAAAGCCAGCCTATCCTCCATCCAGGGCATAAATAATTCTTAGACAGGCTTCCAGAAGTTACAATAGGAATTTCATCTGTCAAAGAAGCCATTGCAATATGCTCTTCCTTGTCAAACAATAATTGGTCATAAGTTTCATCTGCAAAAATAAGCAGATTATTTTCAGCAGCAATATTAATCAGTTCTTTTAATGTTTTTTTGTTATAAACGCTTCCTGTCGGGTTATTTGGATTAATTACGATAATTCCTTTTGTTTTTTCATTTATGTTATTCCTTATATCGTCTAAATCTGGTTGCCAGTCGTTTTCCTCATCTAATTGATAAGGATTTTGGATTCCTTCGGAATATTCAACCAATGCCTGGAACATTGGATAGCCTGGACAAGGAGTAAGTATATTTTCACCTGGGTTAACTAAAGCAGTTATAGCTTGTGTTAAAGCCTCGCTTCCACCATTAAAAACAAGGACATCTTCAGGCAGAATGTTTTTTATTTTTTTCCTTGCTGCTTCTTTAGCCAACACTTGTCTTGCTTCATCTGTTCCTAAAGAATCGCTGTAGCACTGAGACTTTAGATTATTTTTAGCTATTGTTTCAAACATATGCTCTGGTGTATGAAAATCAAACTTCAAAGGATCACCAATATTAAGATAGAGTATTTTTTTTCCCTGCTTCTCTATTTTTTTCGCAACAACAACCAAATCCCTTATTGCATATGTTATTTTTTCAGTTCTTCTTGCTGGTATAATTTTATCCATTTTATCACCTATTCAAAATGTTTGTATTCACCATAAGTAAAATAAGCCTGTAGGCTGTTCATTTGCGTAAGTTTTGGCAGAACTTCAAGCTCTAAGCTATGCGCATTCTTGGTGTAATTGAAGATTTCAGGCTTAAAAATATAGATTCCTGCATTAATTATATAGCCTGTTTTCTGCTTATCCTGCACAAAAATAACAGTATCTCCTTCTAAAGTTACAGACATATACTTAGACGGCTCACTTGAAGTCATTATGCCCATTGTCGCTATTTTATTTGTTTCACTGTGCTTGTTTATCATTTTGATTAAATTAAAATTATTATAAGTGTCGCCATTCATCACAATAAAATCGTTTTTTATGTGATCTTTTACAGCGTTTAATGCAGAGGCCGTTCCTTTTGCCTCTTTTTCAAATATTAGTTCTACCTCAACCTTTGAGTTTGATATTTCTTTTTTTAATAAGTCGATTTTTTCATTCTTTGTTGTAACCATATACAATTTTTTTATTTTGTTGTCATTAAGAAAATCAAGATGTTTCCTTATTAGGGTTGTTCCGTTGAAAGGAGCTAAAAGCAAATCAAAATCTTTGCTATGCACAAGCATAACAGCTTCCTTTATTGTCTGCTCTCCTATTCCTTTTCTTAAAAAAAACTCCATTGCCTGGCTTCTTGATCTTATTACAGTTCCATCTATTTTTGAATCAATCAAGTCCAGTAAAGGCTTGTCTATAGATATAGCAACCTTTGTCTTATTCATAATAAAAGTATGAATGGGTATTACCTTATAAATGTTTCGAAATTTTTCAAATTTTCGGGACATTTATACTTGAAAATACGACTATTTTCATTGTATAAATGTTTCTATATTATATAGTAAATTTACTAATATATATGCTACAGTATACAAATGTTTATATATAAGTATGAATTATTCATACTTTATTCATCTAAAGACCTCCTCTTGGGCTGTCAGCAAAGGTTGGCAGCCAAAATTTTTTTTTTTAAAAAAAAAAAGTTGATAAATATGGAATGCAAAAGCTGTAAAATATTAATATGCAAGAATGATTTAAGGAAAGATTTGGTTGAGAATTATAATTGTTATATATGCCCTCAATGCGGCAATAAGATATTAAAATGAGAGAAACAATAAAAAGAAAGTTGCATGAAAGTGCTGAATTAAAAAAAAAGATAGCAGATACTCTTTCTGATAAGATAGAAGAAGCTGCTTTAAGGATAATTAATTGCTATAAAAAAAATGGCAAATTAATTCTTTTCGGAAATGGAGGTAGTGCAGCAGATTGCCAGCATATAGAAACAGAGCTAGTGCACCAGTTTGAATTAAAAAACAGAAAAGCATTAGCTGCAGTTGCTTTGACAACAAACACTTCAATGCTTACAGCTATTGGAAATGACTGGGGTTTTGAGCAGGTTTTTGAAAGGCAGCTTCAAAACTTGGCAACCGACAAGGATGTTGTGATTGGATTAAGCACAAGCGGCAACTCGATGAATGTAATAAAAGGCATTCAGCAGGCTAAAAAAAATAAAGCTTATACGATTGCTCTGACTGGAAATAATGGCGGAAAAATAAAAGACATAGCAGATTTAAGCATTATAATCCCATCAGATAACACGGCAAGGATCCAGGAAGCCCATATCACAATAGGTCATATTCTCTGCCATCTTATTGAGGAAAATCTGTTTAAAAAATGAAGTGTCTAGTCACCGGTGGAGCAGGATTTATTGGAAGCAATCTTGCTTTAGAATTGGAAAAAAAAAAGAATGAAGTTGTTGTAGCGGATAATCTTCTTAGTGGTTCTGAAAATAATCTTAAAGGATTCAAAGGAAAATTTATGAAGATTGATGTTTCAAAACATTTTGAATTGAATGAAGACTTTGATGCCATATTTCATGAGGCTGCTATAACAGACCCAAGGTTTGGAAATGATGAGGAAACTATAAGAGCAAATATTGACGGTTTTAAGAATATTATCGAATTGGCGAAAAGAAAAAAGGCAAAGCTTGTTTATGCTTCTACTGCGGGCTTGTACGGCAACGGAAATGTTCCAATGAAAGAAAGCCAGGAAAAAGAGATATTGAGCGCTTACGGAAAATCAAAATTGATGATGGATGAACTTGCTTCCAGGTTGTTTGGGAAAATGCATATTGTTGGCTTAAGATATTTTAATGTATTCGGGCCAAGAGAGAAATATAAAGGAAGGTCTGCTTCAATGATTTATCACCTTGCAAAGCAAATAAAAGATGGAAAAAATCCAAGGCTTTTTAAGTGGGGCGAGCAAAAAAGAGACCACATATATGTTAAGGATGCTGTTGATGCCACAATCAAGGCTGTTGATGCAAAATCAGGGATATATAATGTTGGTACTGGAATTGCTACAAGCTTTAATGAATTAGTAAAGTTACTAAATCAGGTG
>JAZDLQ010000102.1:0-10729 GCA_043801855.1 archaeon
CAAAAGTGCATGTTGGGTTAACAGCTACTTTGTCAAATATGATTAAAACAGTAAGGCTTCTTAGAAAAAAACAAAGAGCAATGAAAGCATTACTTGTTTAAGTATATACATATTCGAGGATTTCAGTTTATCAACGCATTCGAAATCCCCTCTTTAACAATATTTATATATTCGTGGCATCATACTAGTTAAACATATTAAAAGGGGTGGTTATTATGCAAAACTGTAATATATGCTCAAACGCTTTTACTGGCAGCCCAGACCAATTAGTTTTATGCGAGCATAAAGATGGGATGGTTCACAAAGGTTGCTGTACAAGCTTGTGCTCAATGGATGGGAAGCCCTGCAAGCATGGCATAGCAATGTATTCAAAAGTTGTTTGAAAGGTTGCTATTTTTTTCTTCTACTTATCCATTATTTTATTCAATTGTCAATAAAAATACTATTCTATCTAAACAATGATAACAAAGATTTAATAAAGTATGAATTTGTAACAACTTGATGACAAAATTTGTTCATTTTTTCCTTGACTAGATAATTTGACAAAAATGAAAGTGCTCATGTTCGGGTGGGAGTTCCCGCCATATGCTTCAGGCGGGTTGGGGACAGCTTGTTTTGGACTGACAAAAGGCTTATGTAATCATGGGATTGATATCACATTTGTTATTCCTCATGCCGCTGATTCAAAAGCTGATTTTGTAAAACTGGTTTCTGCTGGCAATATCAAAAATATAAAATTCAAGGAAATTGACTCTCCCTTGCAGGCATACATGACCTCAGCCGAATACAAAGAGACTTTAAGGGAATACATCAAATACGGCAAATCTGATGAAAAAGCCAACATATACGGCAGGAACCTGTTTGAGGAGGTTGCAAGGTATGCTGCTTCAGCAGGACTAATTGCCAGGCATGAGCCGCATGATATTATACATTGCCATGACTGGATGACATACCAGGCGGGAATAAATGCAAGGAAAATTTCCGGAAAGCCATTGGTTGTACATGTCCATGCCACTGAATTTGACAGGACTGGCGATAACCCTAACCAGTTAGTCTATGACATGGAGTACAAGGGATTCCATGAGGCAGATCATATCATGGCTGTCTCACAATTTACAAAAAATAAAATAGTTAAGCATTATGACATAAACCCAGATAAAATAACTGTTGTCCATAATGCTGTTGAGTTCAATGACAATTCTTTTAGCGAGGAAGAATTCAAATTAAAGGAGCATAACAAGATTGTGCTGTTCCTGGGAAGAATCACACTGCAAAAGGGGCCAGAATACTTTTTGTATGCTGCCAAGAAAGTCCTGGATATTATGCCTGATGTGAGGTTTGTCATGGCTGGCTCTGGTGACATGGATGGCTTTATCATTAACGAGGCTGCAAGGATTGGCATAGGCAGCAAGGTTTTGTTTACTGGATTCTTGAGAGGCAAGGATATTGACAGGGCTTACCAGATGGCAGATCTTTATGTGATGCCTTCTGTAAGCGAGCCATTTGGCATTACTCCACTGGAAGCTATGAGGAATGGGACTCCTGTCTTGATTTCAAAGCAATCAGGTGTTTCTGAAGTTGTCAACCATTGCTTTAAGGTTGATTTCTGGGATATTGATGAAATGGCAAACAAAATAATAAGCACACTTAGGTACAATGCCCTAAGCAACACTATGAAATATCATGCCACTCAGGAAGTTAATAATTTCAGCTGGGATACACCAGCAAAAAAATGCATTGAGGTTTATAATAATCTTTCTAGCGTGTAAAAAATGAGAAAAACAATGTATATTTGGTGATGAACCTCATATAATTGAATTGCTTTAAGCTTATCCAAAAATGCAATCCGTTGAAGATTTTATTAAAGGCAAGAAGGAGAAATTCAAGTCAAGCATAAACAAGAAAATCTATGCTGAAAAAGGTCATGCATTCATCAAAGAAGCTATTACCATAATGCAAAAAACAGAATATCCTAACAGAATTTTCATAATTGAAAGATTGAGCCCTGCGAAGAGAAACGATGCAGCAAGCAAAATTAAATACAGGTTTGGGTACTTCACAAAAGGAAAAAATGGTTACCATAAAGGCAAATGGGCTTGGAATTTGTTTTTTTCAATTATGCCACTCAAAGATTTTCATAAGCTTATGCAGCTGGCTGAAAAAGAGGGAACAATACTTGAAAAATGAGCAGTATATAGGCTATCCTTGAGAGTTTCCCTCAACCACTTTTTTCACTCTTGCTACTAGATCCTTGGTGTCAAATGGCTTGGTTATGTAGTCGCTTGCATGGATGTTTTTGCGCAGCTCCTCGCTCAGTTCAGAGATTTTAACAATAGTGAGGAATATTACCTTGATGTCCCTGGTTTTTGGATTTTTTAACAGATGCTCACGCACTTCCCTGCCTGAGAGGCCAGGCATGCGCATGTCCAGCAGGATTAAATCTGGCTTGGCATGCTTTAATTTTTCCAGTGCTTCCCTACCGTTGTAAGCAGTTATTACCTTGTATTTTTCATTCTCGAAAATGCCTTTCAGCAATTCAACAAGGGAAGGTTCGTCATCCACCACCATGATCCTTTTTTGCATCCTGAGATTTTTAAACAATTTTTGCTTATTAAATCTATCGATTGGCTCATTGTTTTATTTTACCAAAGAAAAATATTTATAGTTGATTGCCATAAGTGATTGATAATGGGTTTCAAGACAGACATCATAAACCTCCTGGAGCCAAAATTCGGCGTGCAGATAAGGAAAACTATAGAAAATTACTATTCTGACAAGGAGCCGCAGGAATTATATGAAGTTGCAGAGAATATGCTGACTGGCCTGATTGGCCAAAAAAACGCAGAAAACATACTAAGCAAACTAGTAAGTAAATATCCAAGGCTGCATGTTGGGGCGCATTAAGATGGAAAATTCAAAAAAATACACTTTGTTCATAATAATTTATGCAATACTGATTGCCTGCATCTACATTTTTCGGGTAGGCGGGGAGAAGTACTTTGAGCCATTGACTAATATTGTCAACCTTGTCACAGGGCTGGTAACTCTGGTGTTTGGCTACCTGGCAATAAGATATTTCGGCATGAAAACATTACAGGGGAAAAGCATACTTGTGCTTTCAGCATCAGTCTTCATATGGCTGCTTGCTGATATGCTATGGTCAATCATATTTGGCGATGCAATTGTCTCGTTTGCAGATGTTTTATACCTAATGGGGTATCCATTGATGTTTCTTGGCGTATATTATGGAATCCTGATAGTGAAAGAGGATTTCTTCAGTGACAGGAAAAGAGTGCTGCTGGTGCTTGGCGCAATTGTATTGTGCGGATTGCTCTATTTCAAATTCTTTCCGCTTGCATGGGATCCTGAATCAAGCACTGTTGTGAACATTGTTACATCCGGCTACGTTTTGGCGGATATGCTGCTGATTATCCCGGTTATTCTCCTGGTTGCACTGGTCATAGGTGGAAGCTTCAGCTATCCATGGATTTTGATTGGAGTTGCAGTTTTTTTAGACATCATCGGTGATTTCTACTACAACCTGAACAGCGCAACATACAGCAAAGGGGATTTGGTAGATGTATTATGGTATTTTGGGTACCTGCTGTTTGCCATAGCCTTTATCTACATGAAAGCCAATGCAGAGAGCCTGCTGAAGATTGCTGACAAGAAAAAGGCTTAGCTTATTTGCCAGCGGCTTGGTATGTTATGAACTTCCGATATAAAGCAAACCCTTCCCTTTCTTCTTTTGCTTTTTCTGTTTTTTATTGAAAATATCCTCAATTAGTTTTCTTTTCTGCTCATCAACTTGAATAATTTTTTTATCAACAAATCCTTTTGAAATTACAAAAAGGTAGGCAAATTCATCTCCTGCCAAGCAATAGGATTTTGACCTTGTTTCTTTTTTAATATATCCTTTCTCCAATAGATACTTGATACAGCTATCGACATCTAGCTCAGAAACGATCAGCTTTTTTGAAAGTTCTGCTGCTGAAAGCCTTTCCTTCAGAAGTTCCTTGATAATTTTCCATGCTGTGTCTTCTGTTTGGCTATTCATTTAAATTTCTCAATCCGTACTATATATTTAGCGTTAATCATGATAGTGCTCGATTTCGTTTCAAGCTCTATGAAGTCTTTATTTAGCGAGAGCAATAGCCCTTCAGCATTCTTTTTTGCTTTCCCAACATAATAGGTGATTTTTACACGCTGCTTGTTCAACCTGGGATTTTTTTTGTTCATTTCATTAGGCTAGATGTTATTAAGTTGTATATGAAGTATTGAACTATAATAATTTTATTACTTCGTCAATATTATGTGGGCTTTGAAGGAATTAAACAGGCTAAATAGGACTAATGAAAAGATTTATATTCTCCAAACATGGAATTATAGTAAAAAGAGGTGGAGAGGATGAAGAAAACAATTGCATTTAGCATTTTATTTGTGCTGATAGCATCAATATTTCTTTTTGGGTGTGCTGAAACTAAACCTAAACAAGAAACAATAAAGATTGTGACGGGTTTTCCGATGAGAGGAATTACTGTAGGGCAAGGTATAGTGAATGGAATTAAATTAGCATTAGAAGAAGTAAATTATACTGTTGGAAATTTTAAGATTGAACTTGTTGTAGAAGATGATGGTGATGAAACAGGTTCATGGAAAGAAGATTTAGAAAGAGGTATTGCAGAGAGAGCGGTTTCTGATCCTGATGTGATGCTATATTTAGGAACTTACAATAGCGGCGCTGCAAAGATTAGTATACCAATAAATAACAAAGGAGGGCTTGTCCAGATCAGCCCAGGAAATACTTGGCCAGGTTTAACACAGGCAGGATTCCTTCCAGGAGAACCAGGGATTTTCTACCCAACAGGTATTAGGAATTACTTTAGAGTTAACCCAACAGATGCTTTACAAGGTCCAGCAGGAGTTGTTTGGGCAAAGGAATTAGGATGTAAAAATATTTATATCTTTGATGACGGTGAAGCTTTTGGAACTGGCATTGCAAACATAATTCAACAAAAAGCCTCAGAAATAGGTGTAGAAGTCCTTGGCAGAAAGACACTTGATAAAACTAAGGTCAATGAAGAATTAGCTGCAATCAAAGATTTGCATCCAAACGCAATTTATTTTGCAGGAATTACTCCTAATGGCGCTCCTGAGCTAGTAAAAGGAATCAAAGAACTGGGAATGGATTCAAAATTCATAGGTCCTGATGGGATTATGGAGCAAGCTTTTATTGATCAAAGTGAAGGAGCAGCAGAAGGCGTATATATTACAGTTGTTGGTATCCCGCCTAAGGAATTGACAGGAAAAGGAAAAGAATTTTATGATAGATACAAACAAAGATATAACTTAGAACCAGAATCTTTTTCGACATTTGGATATGAATCTGCAAAAGTTGCCTTGCTTGCTATTGAGAAAGCAGGAGTAAAAGACAGAGCAAAGATACTTGAAGAAGTATCAAAGACAAAAGACTTTAGTGGATTATTTGGAACTTGGAGTTTTGACCAGAATGGTGATACATCACTGAATTTCGTTAGCGGAAACATTGTAGAAAACGGCACATTTGTCTTTAAAAAAATACTTCAGACAAAGTAAATGCTGAAGAAAAAGTAATATGACTCAAGAATGACTCAAGAAGCGAAGAAAGTAATGTTTAGTAGAGTAGGGCTAAAATTAGTAATCCCTTTTTTAATTATTTTTATTTTTATACTTATTTTTATTATGGGGATTATTTATTATAGTTACAAAGTACAGGTTGATTCTTCTTATAAAATTCAAGAAGAAATATCGCAAAAGGCTAGTAGTGAGATAAATTTTTACATGGAGAGTATAAAAAAAGACTTGAATTCTGTCAGCAGGAGCATAGTTTGTATTGAATGTAATAAAGAGAATAATAACGAAGTATTAAAGAACATAATAGACACAAATCCAAGTATTTATGAGATTTCAATTATTAATAATAAAGGAGATGAAGTAAGCAAAATTATTAGATATAATCCAAAGGCATCCCTTGATTTAAAATCGGTCTCGACAGAAGATAAATTCAAGAAAGCATTAGGAGGTGATTTCTATTTAGGTTCAGTTTATATCTCTAATTATCAAATCCCTTTTGTTTCGATAAGTATTCCTATTAAGGATAGGAATAATACAATTATTGGAGTGCTTGCAACAGAAGTTGAACTAAGTCCTATGTGGGGGACTATTTCAAAGATAGAGGTTATGAAAACAGGATATGTATATGTTGTAGATCGTAATGGCATTCTTATCGCCTATAAAGATATTAATAAAGTTAAGCAGAATATTAATTTGAAGGACAGTCCCGGAGTAAATAACTTTTTTATTGGTATTCATTCAAACAAGGCTTACACATCATTTACTAACATAAAAGTTATTGGAAATTGGGAAGAGATTTTAAGCACTCACTGGGGTGTTATAGTAGAACTTCCAGTGAAGGAATTATCTGATGGATTAATGATATTAGTATATATAGGAATTTTATCAGTTGTCTTATTTGTTGTGTGCACTGTATTTTTCTTATCTCGTGTTTCAATCTCACTAACAAGACCTATTATGAACCTTAGAGATACAACTCTTGAAATATCAAAAGGTAATTTTAGTATTAAGTCAAATATTGAGACTAAAGATGAGATTGGCGAGCTTGCTTATACTTTTAACCAGATGACTCAAGATATAAAGAAATCAAGAGATGAGTTAGAGAATTACAGCAAAAACCTTGAAAAAAAAGTTGAAGAAAGAACAAAAGAACTAGAGTCAAAAAATGAGGAACTAGAAAAATTTGACAAGATATTTCAAAATTTGCTTGATGGTATTGTCGTAGCTGATGCCAAGACAGGTATTATATTAGACTGCAACCCGGCAGCTTGCGAGTTAGTTGGCCGGCAAAAATCCGAATTAATAGGTAAGCACCAGAGTATTCTTCATCCCAAAAAAGTGAAGGGAGAAGATTCTAATACCTTCCAAGATCATCTGCATGAGAAAGAAGGCAATGTTCTAGAAACAAAAGTTATTACTAAGGATGGTAAGATAAAAGATGTTGCAATTAAAGCTAATGTGTTTGAATTTGGTGGAAAAAAGTTAATTCATGGTGTATTTAGGGATATCACTGATAAAAAGGATTACGAAGACAGAATAGTACGTATAAACAAGAGGCTGGAAGAAGCTAACCAGAAGCTTAAAAACCTTGACCAGCAAAAGGACGAGTTCATATCCCTGTCTGCGCATGAATTGAAGACGCCTTTAACAAGCATCAGGGGCTTTGCCCAGCTCATGAATAATGATGCCATCCTAAAAAACAAAGAGAAAAGCAAGCACTTCCTCAGCCTTATTGATGAAAATACACAAAGGCTCTACAACCTGATTGTTGACCTTGTTGACTCTTCCAGGATTAGCCTGGGCAAGTTTAAGCTGAATATTGAGGATGTTGATGCATATAAGTTATACAATGACATCAAGGAAAACATGTCTCCTGCTATCAAGGAAAAAGGCTTGACAGGGGAGTTCTCCATTGAAAAAGGGCTGCCAAAAATCAAGGCAGACTCTGAAAGGATAATGCAGGTAATAAGAAATCTGATAACCAACAGCATAAAATTTACAGGAAAAGGCACTATCTCGCTCAAAGTGTACAAGAAAGGCAAGCTTGTGCAGTTTGAGGTGAAAGACACCGGACAGGGCATTCCTGAAGCCAACAAGAGATTCCTTTTCTCAAAGTTTTACCAAGTTGATTCATCAATGACCAGGAAGGTTGGCGGGTCAGGCCTGGGCTTGTCAATATGCAAAGGGCTGGTTGAGAGCATGGGCGGAAAGATCTGGTTTACCTCGGAAGAGGGCAAGGGAAGCACGTTCTATTTCACAATGCCTATAGCAAAATAAAGGGGGATTGAAAATGGCAAAAACAATTATGGTGGTTGATGATGAGCCTAGCACTATTGAACTGACCCAAGCAATCCTGGAAATGAATGGCTTTGAGCCTATAACATTCACCAGGGCAAAAGAGGCTTTGGAGGCATTGAAGAAAGGCAGTATCCCTGACCTTCTTGTCCTGGATATGAGGATGCCAGAGATAAGCGGACCAGATTTCTGCAAGGAATTGAGAAAAAACAAGAAATTTGACAAGCTGAAGATTGTATTTTTCACTGCTTCAAGTGATTTGGACAATTCCATATTGCAGAAATACAAGGTGCTTGGATTTATCTTCAAGCCGTTTAATAATGATGAGTTTGTTAAAGACGTTCAGAAATTTTCAGCAATGAAATAAGAGAGTAACTATCATGAAGTAGATAATTATTTATAATCAGATAGTTTCTCTTTACTTGTAAGTTATGGTAAAAACAATCTTTCTGGTGGATGATGAAAAGCATCTTGTCGAATTGGTTACAGCAATTCTTGAATCTGAAAAATTCAAAGTCATTACTGCAAGTAATGGTATTGATGCTCTTGCTAAGCTGAAAAAATGGAAACCTGATTTAATGTTACTGGACATGATGATGCCAGGAATGTCGGGAATTGAAGTGTGCGAGAAAATCCGGGCAGATCCTAAACTGAAAGACCTTAAGATAATTCCTTTAAGTGTTGTCGCTTCTCAGGAAATCGGCGCGCAAAAACTAAAAGAATTGAACTTGCCAGAATATATTACAAAACCTTTTAACAATAGCGAATTAGTGAGAAGGATAAAAAAAATTCTTTTAAAGTAAATCTAATACTTTTGCCTTCCATTCTTTAGGAGGGGTCTGGGGAACCCTTTCTTGGTAGGAGGGTGCGGGAACCTTACCTTCTTTTTTACATAAAGTAATATTATTTTTTCTTAATAGAAAATTTCTTTCGTTTCCTATCCCATTCCCTACAATAAGTGTAATTGTACTGTCTGATAAAAGCTGTAAATTCAATAGGGTTGTATTTTTTCATTAGAATAAGCTCTTCAACCTTAGCTGAGGATTCAATCATTAATTTTTTCATCTCATCTTGGGTTATTCTGCTATATTCATTGCTTTCCAATATTTTGGAATGCTTTCCTGCGTGTAAGTCCTCCAAAAAAGTATTCCTGAATGCATAGGCTGTTATGGCATTTGCTTCGTCTCTCTCATTAAAGTTTGAATCTTCCTTCAGCAACTTTTTAATCTTTCTGCGAAGTTTCCTTATATTCAGCATTTCTGCTATCATGAAAACAGTATCATTATCAAGTCTATTGTTTGTCCTGACTTCATCAATAATCTTTTCTTTAATCTCTTTGATAAATTCATTTTTTGACATTTTCCTGGAGATATCAGTATGTATCTAATTTCATTTGGCCTGGCTCATTGCCTTCCTGATGCCAAAATCTCTCAAAGTACTTTTTGTGGTTAACTGGATCATGCTTGTACATTGCATCAACGCAACTCATGTAGCCTTCACAATATTCCTTTCTCAATAGCAGGTGGTCGTACGCATTCATCTGGATGCTCCTCTCTTTTGTATTTCTCAGGAGATATGCAATAATAACAGTGTAACTCCCCTGTATAAATCATCATAGTAGTGTGATATCTCTTAACCTTGCAGTCACAAATCGAGCACTTAACAAAGTAGTCCAAATATTCTATTGGTCTCAGACAGCCGTGCTGATCCCTTGCCTCCGCTTCCTTTAGTTTCTTTTCCTCAATTTGCTCTGGAGTCAGGTAGCCCATCCACCTGTCAGCTTCATCCTGGCTCTGGAAAGGTAGGCCATGATTGTATTTTCTCCTAAGAAAAGCCTCAGCTGCCATTGTATTTTGTTCAATAATATCTGCTGATGTCAATCTGTAATCCCTTCGCTTCTTATTTCAAATATTGCCTCACCTTCTGGTATACAGGAACTATCTGTTACTTTGGCAACCTTTTTCCCTTTCTTACCGGACCTGAAATAAAGCCTGGTCTGGGAAAAATGAGCTAAAACGTTGCCTCCAAGAGCAATGGTTGGATCTCCAAAGTACTTATTTGGATCAGTAGCCACCTGATTGGTCAGATAAACTCCAACTTTATACCTTTCTACCACATCACCTAACTTATGAAGCATGTTTGCTAAGATTTGCTGTCTTTCAACCAATTGCTCCCTTCCTAAATATTCTGCCCTTAAGTGCGCAATAAGTGAATCTATGATAATGAGTTTTATGCTTGGCTCTGCCTCAAGTACCATTCCAAGCTTTTCTATTATTTCAACCTGCTCTTTGGTTGATTTAATCCGCAAAAGTCTAATGGAGTTTAGTGCTTTGTTTTCATCAATCCCTTTACCTTTGGCAATCTCAACAATCCTACTACTTCTAAAGGACGCTTCCGTATCCAGAAAAAGCGTGCTGAAAGATTCATCAAGTTTTAGTAGATTTACACACAAAGTAAAACCCAGCTGGCTCTTGCCGGAATTAAAGGAACCATATACTTCGGTAATCTCATTCAATCTAAACCCCCCTTTGAGCAAAGCATTCAAGTGATTGGATCCAGTATCAACAATAAGCCTTTTTTGTTCCTGCCTAAGTAATTCATTTGGACATAAGAATTCAAATTGTGTAAGCACCTTCTTTTTTAACATATAACATATAATTTCATCAAATTCACTTTATAAATTATTTTGAAGAAGTTGCTAAAACTTGGGAAAAATTGTTTTTCCTAAGTTGTTGAAATATCTGCAAAACAACTAACAACATCATTTTACCTTTTCTTTTTATCTTTTTGGAGTGTTATTATTATTTTTTATTTATTTTAT
>JAZDLQ010000045.1:0-6209 GCA_043801855.1 archaeon
AATTTTTGTTTTACAGCCCATGTTTTACACCTTTTTATTATCTAGTTATATAACTAGATAATTAATATAAAAAGATTTGTATTTTGTAGCATATATGTCTAGATAATGTTAGAATTTACCGATTCTAATTACATGCACCCTTCCAGAGTCCTAAAAAGCATCATTTTATATAAAGAGGGAGTTTTCTTTATGATATTCAGAGTAGTTGGAACAATTTTGCAGCAATTTCTGAAAAAAAATTACAAAGGATTATAGGAGATTATTATGAGAGGAAGTAACCGAGATAGAAAATCAGATCATGGTAACAATAGCTTTGGCGGCTTTAAGAGCAATTTTAGCTCTTTTTCAGGTCCAAGAGAAATGCATCCTGCAAAATGCAGTGAATGCGGCGCAGATTGCGAAGTACCTTTTAAGCCAACCGAAGGAAAGCCTGTTTTTTGCAGGGACTGCTATAGGAAGAAAAAAAGCTATTAATTTTTTGAGGTAAATAAAATGAAAGGAACAGTAAAATTTTTTAACACATCAAAAGGCTTTGGATTTATTAAAGCTGATGATGGAAAAGAGTATTTTGTACATACAAGTGGGCTTGCAGAAGGCGTTGTTTTACATGATAATGACGCTGTTGAATTTGTTGTCGCACAAGGTGACAGAGGCCCAAAGGCCGATAAGGTCACTCTTGCAAGTGAATAACTAAATTTGGTTATTTAGAATTATCAAACAGAAAAGTTGAAGATAGTAATTTTTTACTTTTTCTTTCTAATAGAGGTTAAAAATGAAATTTGAAGAGCTTGGCATTATTGAGCCAATTTTAAAATCAATAAATTACAGTGTACCAACAGAGATACAGGAAAAATCAATTCCATTAATTATTGAAGGTAAAGATATCATTGCGCAGTCTGCAACAGGAAGCGGAAAGACGTTTGCTTTTGGCGTAGGTATTATTCAAAAGATAGAGAAGGGCAAGGGCCTTCAGGCGCTAGTCCTTACACCAACAAGAGAGCTTGCGGCGCAGGTGGCAGAAGACCTTGTTCATTACTCTAGGTTTAGAAGGCTAAATGTTGCAGAAGTCTATGGTGGTGTTTCAATTAATCCGCAGATGGATGCAATAAGGGTATCTGACATAGTTGTAGGTACTCCGGGCAGAATTCTTGATCATATCGACAGAAGAACAATTAATTTTTCAAAAATAAGCGTTCTTGTTCTTGATGAAGCAGATAGGATGCTTGATATGGGATTTATTGATGCAGTTGCTGAGATTGTGAGTAAATGCCCTCTAAATAGGCAGACATTATTGTTTTCAGCAACAATATCAAGTGATATACTGCGCCTTGCAGGAAATTATATGAAAGATCCAGTAAGGGTAAATGCTGTACCAATTGTTGACCCAAGCTTACTAACACAGGTTTATTATGATGTTGCTGATAACATGAAGTTTTCTGTTTTAGTGCATCTGTTAAAAAGGGAAAAATCAAGCATGTCAATGGTATTTTGCAATACTCAGCGGATGACTGATTTTGTCGCAAAAAACTTGCGAAAGCAGGGAATTGATGCAGTTGCAATCCATGGTGGGCTAACACAAGCAAGAAGAACAAGCACCTTAAAAAAATTTGATACACAAGGAACATCAGTTCTTGTATGCACTGATGTTGCATCAAGAGGGCTTGATATTAAAGGCGTATCACATATCTATAATTATGATATACCTAGAGACAGCAAAGATTATACTCATAGGGTTGGAAGAACAGCAAGAGCTGGCGAATCTGGGATGGCGATAAATATTCTTTCTAGTAGAGATCATGAGAACTTCAACCAGGTATTAAGGCATCGTGAGCATAATATCCAAAGAGTTGATATAACTGAACCAATCGAACGTGTTCAAGTAATTAGGGATCCTGGAAGCAGGGAAGGCGGATTTGGCAATAGGGGCCGAAGCAGCCAATCAAGTGGATGGGGCCAAAGAAGCGGACAGGGGAGAGGAAGGCAATCTGGAAGCAGGCCTTCTTTTAGAAGATAATTTTCTTGTTAACTTTTTTAAAAAAAATAAAAAATATTTATTTTTTTGTTTCATTTTTCTTTGTTATTCTACTGACGGTCTTTTTTGTAGTCTCTTTTATTTTCGCACCAATTTTTTTCACATGCGGAGCAGCATTATTCATTCCTATTTTTACATGATGTGCAGTGAATTTCGCAGCCTTTACTGTAACTTCAGCTGTTTTTTTGGCAGCTTTTTTTACAAAAGGAATGCAGTGTGTTTTAAACCCATCTGCGCCTTTTTTTGCTCCATTATTGACTTTGCTTCTGAATTGCGGCTTTTTAATATAAAAAAAGCCAAAAACACCAATGCAAATAACAAGCAATATGGGTAAGATTGGCAATGAGTATTTTTTTTACCGGCAAAATCAGTGCTGTCATCTATATGTACAATTCCTTTTTCTTCAATTGGGTCATAAACAATAAAATCGTTTTGCTTGCCATATAATTCCTGCTTTTTATCTAATGTTGTTCCAGTTGCTTCTAACTTGAAATCATGCTCTAATTTTTTTCCTGCATATATTTTTGAGTTTATGTATTTGCTGTGCCTGAAAATGCGCTTCCAACTTTTTAATCTTGTGTTATAGGTTCAACAGTTATCTTAGGAGATGGTTGTTTAGTGATTTTGAAGATAGAATTGCTGTACCCACAGAAAAAGAAAAACTCACAATAATGAGTGATGGCAATGAAATTAAGAAAAAAATCAGGAGAACTGCTGAATTGTTAGATAGAAAAAATAAATATTTAGCAAAGAAAAAAATGCTTAGTGGAAGGAATAGTTATTCTAAAACAGACACTGATGCAGTGGCTATGATGATGAGAGACAAAATTAGCATAAAGCCTGCTTACAACGAGGTGTTGCTGTTGAAAATGGGTTTGTTGTAAACTATGTTATTAGCAATAATTGCGGCGATGTTGTGAGCTTTATTCCATTAATGGATGGTGTAACTGCCAATCTAGGCAAAACACCTGAAACTACAACTGCTGATGGCGCTTATAAGAACGAAGAAACTCATTCATATATGGAACAAAAAAATATTGGCAATTTCTTGAAATATAACTCTTTTTACAAAGAGTCAAGGAAAAATCAGAAAAATAAAAGATTCATACTCTCAGATTTTACCTATAACCCACAAGAAGACGAATTCACTTGCAAGCAAGGGAATAAACTTATATTTTCTCATCAAAAAGAAGAATATACTGCATCAGATTATAAAAAAAAAGTCAAGGTGTATTCCATAAATGAACAATTCTGCACGCAATGTCCACTTAAAGATAAGTGTACTGAGGGTAAAGCCAGGTCATTAAGTGTAAGTTGGGAAGCTGAAAGATTAAAAGCAATTGCTCGACAAAATCTTAATTCTGAAAAGGGAAAAGAACTTCGCTCAAGAAGAGCGAACGAGGTTGAATCTGTTTTCGGTGATGAAAAACTTAACAAAAAGATGTATAGATACCTCTTGCGAGGTATTCAGAACGTGAATATTGAAGCAGGATTGTATTATATTGCCCATAATATCTGTAAGATACAGAAAAAATTGAAAAAAGAGGATAACAACGAATTAAAAAATGAAACCTCGTTGCAAAATAAAAATAGATTGGTAAATTTCATTGAATATTTCGTTAAGGTAATCTATACTTTTTAGACAACCCCAACAGTGTGAGCATGCTTTGCTTTGAATTCTTCAAATTCTTTTTCAAGTTTCTTCTTATCTTGTACAATCTTATCTTTCTCTTGTGCAATCTTGTCTTTCTCTTGGCGTTCCTTCTCCAAAGCTTTTTTCAAAAGCTCAATTTCCTTTCTCAGTCTGTTAATTTCTTCTTCAGGATTCATTCTATCAAAATTATTTTAACTTTTTTTCCAATCCATTCTATTGGAACATAAATTCTACCAGAATTACCGCTTTTATTTACTTGCTTTTCAAGCATTTCAAAGCCAGTAAGTTCTATTTTTGTTTCTTGTTTCATTTAGCTACAAAGTAGCTAATAAAACTTAATAAATTTTTCTATTCTATAGAATATACTTCAAGAAAAACTTCAGGATACTGAAGTATTGAATGCGTTTCACAACTTTTATTAACTCATGAAGTTTTAATATTTAATCAGTATATGTCGAGGTGATTATTATGGCAGCAAACCCAAAGGGGCCGCAGAAAGTTAAGATTGATTATAATATAGACAAGCCAACATATGATGCATTTGCAAAGCAATGCGCAAGCAAAGGCTATGCACCTAATGTCATTGTTGAAAAAATGATGAAAAAGTATGTTGAAACAGGGCAATATTAATAGTTTTTCCTAATTTTTTAAAATTGAATAATTCCGAAATTAGTTTACAGTCTTTCATAGTACACTTCATCAGGTGTTTTATATCCTAAACCATGATGTATTCTCTTCTCATTATACCACTTAACAAACGTTTGAAGTTTTTCTTCAGGATGTTTTTTTCTTCGTGTTTTCATTGTGCCAAACCATCTCTCCATCTTGCCATTAGTTTGAGGATGATTTCTTCTTGAAGTCCACAACTCAATACCTAATTCATTGAGTTCTATTTCAAACTCAGATGTACCAAGCTCGCCTGTTTTATAAGGTGTGTTGGCATAAAACACTGAACCTTTATCACTTAAAACAATGACTGGGCATACTTCATTTTTTAGGATTCCATAACGCAATACCAATAATGAATTTTTTGTTGTTACATTATCAAACTCACCTACACTCATTATTTTTCGTGAACAATCATCAATGTAGGAGCAAACATTTTTGCTATTAATCTCAGACCAATCACAATGCCACATATAATTGCTTATGGGCCAACAATAACGGACATATTTGCGTTGACCTCTTCGTTTTTCACAAGGATCCGTTAGTTGATTTCTGTCAAGAATTTTTTGAATTTGGCGTTGAGAAACACCGCAACCTTCATTTTTGGTTAAATAATGCAATTTGTCACTGCCATAATCCGTCTCGAGTCTTAAAGTCTTTATTTTTTCGGTAAATGACTGACTTACAACTTGTTCTGGTCTACCTATTTTTTTGCAAAGGTATGCTTTTTTTCCTTCATCTTGATACTTTTTGGCCAATTTGTAGACCATTTGTCTACCCCTAACTCTGCTTCATTTAAGTAATATGTCTTCATTTAGCTTCATTTTTTCAATAAGTATCCTTGTTTTTTTTGGTATTTCAGATACAACAAACTTTTCACCTATTTTAACCCTGTAAACTTTTGAAAAATGCATTGCAACATCTTTAGGTGAAAAGCTTTCAATTATATTATTATTGACGAGATTTCCATAAATCTTGTAGTACATTTGCAGAGCAATAAAATTAACAAACATCCAACCATATAATTTTTCATTGGATTGCATATATGTTTTATCTGCTTCCAAAATATTTTTGAAAGTATCAAATGCAACTTCAATTTGCATTCTTGCTTTTAAGTATTGAAATATTTTTTCAGCAGATATTTCTTTACAACTAACACTCACAGCGATAGTTCCGAATTGATGCTCTTTCTCATGAAATTCATCAATAGAATTTTCTTTTTTATTAACACGATATAAAAAAGATTTTGCCTCATCAGCTTTTAAATCCTCATCAAAAAAGAGAATAATTTTTTTATTTTCCAGTGTTGTTGTTTTGTGCCATATTGGTCTATTATTATAAAAGAAAAAACTATCATATGCCTTTTTTGAATTACTGTTTGCAGCATCATAATTTATGATAGTGCTATTTCTTCTTAGTGGTAGAATATGCTCAATTTTATTGTCAAATAACGTCTCTTCATTATGCTCTGAAAAAAAGCCTTTATCTCCAACAAATACTGCATTTTTTACTCCACTTTCTTCTATCGTTTTTTTGATAGATGAAATATCTCTTATCGCACCATCTATTACCCTAAAAAACACAGGCATTGTTTTATCTTTTGAAAACAATAGCAGTAAGTTAAATTGCTCATGATAAATTTCATCTGAGTTATGACCAATGGACAACCAAGTGATATTTTCTGATGAAGAAAATATGTTTGTTAAATCAACAATCAAACCCTAACTCTGCTTGAATTAAGCCATAGGCGATACTTCTTCTTCTTGTTTATTCTCTAAAAAATACACACAAACGAAAGATATAAATAGTAGTTCATATTACTTAATTAAGCAATATGAAACAAACAATACCAGGATG
>JAZDLQ010000059.1:0-45020 GCA_043801855.1 archaeon
AATTTTTGTTTTACAGCCCATGTTTTACACCTTTTTATTATCTAGTTATATAACTAGATAATTAATATAAAAAGATTTGTATTTTGTAGCATATATGTCTAGATAATGTTAGAATTTACCGATTCTAATTACATGCACCCAGTAGTAGTATAAGGGCAACCTGAAATTTCTGCCAAGTCAAAAAGCTCCTTCTCACCAACGTAAATGGTATAATTTAAAGAATCAGGAGCAATCCATGTTGGGTACCCTTGAATCTTATAGTTTTTGTTGTCACATAAATCTCTTTGAACTGGGCAATTATAATACCTGACATACTTGAATGCATCGCCAAACCTAGCCTTTTGCGCTTTGCAATGAGAACATGACTCAGAGCCAGCCATCGCATACCCTTTTTCTGTTAAGCATTTGGCTAAAACAACAACCTCTGAATCGTTGATACCAGTATCAGCTACTCCTGATTTTTTACTAGAATTAAATACTGCAAAAGATGCAGCAATGCCTATTATCGCTAATAGACTGACAATAAGTATAACATTTATTTTTTTCTTAGAATCATTTTTTTCGTGTTTTTTCATTTTTATAAAAATTTAAAAAAATAAAAAAAGAATGTTTTTAAACGCCACATCCTCCTGCTGCTGGAGCGCTTGCTGTAGCAGTATCTGCACTACCTAAATCAGCGCTGCATCCTTCTGGCTTTTTATCAAATAGCGCGCATAATGCTGCCTGAATGCCTGCTGCGGTTCTTGCTTCACTATATTCTGCTCCGTTGATATACATTGCAGGTGAGCCTTGTGCTCCAAAAACAGTCATCAGTCTTGCATCTTCTGCTGCATATTTTTCTGCATTAGATTCTTCGCAAGACTTAATATAAGCTGTGTCATATGACAGGCCTTTTGCTACACTTTCGAAGCATGTATCTGCATTCTTGGAAGAGCATTTAGTATTCATTTCAAGTGTGAACTTAAACCAACCATCCATGCCATACTTTGCCTCAACGCATTGTTCCCTTACATTCTGGTTTGCTTCCTGGACACCGTGCATTGAGCAATATTTATTTCCTGAATCAATGCAAAAGCTTGCGCCGCCACCGCCATAATTCTCATAATAGATATAATGTGGCTTAAATAATGCATCGTCTTTTAATACTTGGTAAACTGGCTCAATAGCTACTTCTGCCTGATTTCCGTATGGGCAATAGCTCATTACAAAAAAGTCAAGTGTCGGTTTTTCGAATGTAAGGCACATTGTTGTATCCTTGCATGTTGAATCATCACAGTCAATTTTTCCATCATCATTATCATCCTTTTTATTGTTGCATATTTCAGCTGTAGGATCCCAAGTTGCACCAACGGCTGCTGGAAGAAGGCTGTAAGTTCCGTCATCATTTGAAACAAAAGATGTCTGAAGCTTTGAGTTAGATGTCCAAGCGGTTGTCTTAACAACATTAGAATCAAAAACAAATGCAGGAAGATACTGGATTTCATATTTTTTCATTAATTCCTGGCCCTCTTTTGAATCCCATTTAACTTCTGTAAATTCTGCTCCTTTGAACAAGTTTTTAGTAACAGTATTAACTCTTTCTGGATTACAATCAGTGCACCTGTTATCAACCAAATATTTTACTTCAACTTTAACAGGATCAACATAAGTGCACTTAGCATCTTTTTGGCCAGGTTTTTCGCATTTTCCTTCCTTTGTTGCTTCTGCTGTGCAATCTGAATCAGCTGAGCATGCTGGAATTCCAACGCACTCAGGGTGGCCGGAAAGCTTAGCACATATTGCTTTTGTGAATGATGTTGTATCTCTTCCTCCGCTGTATAATTGACCCTCAAAATACATTGTAGGAGAGCCTGTTGCTTTGACGGCATTGCTCTTTTTTATAGATTCAGATAAAAGTGTTTTTCCTTCTTCTCCTTCATAACAGGCTTTAATCTTTGCGCTATCCAGGCCGTTATCAGCCGAGCATTTTTCCCAGTTTCCCGGTATTGATTTTGCATCCTTATTCATGCATATAACCATATCCATATATTTGTCAGGATTGTATTTAGCTGCACAAAGCTGGACAATGTCTCCTTTCACTTCATTTTCTCCATGAAGACTTTTAAATGTTCCATCGCCGTTATCATTTGCAATGAAGTTTAATGAAAAATCAACACTACCGCCGAGCTTTTTTAAGACAGGCGCAATTCCGTCCTCAACCTGTGTTCCGTAAGGACACTGGCTCATAACGTAGAATTCAACTTTTGAAGTGCCATATTTGCCGTCTGTATTTGTTCCTGTATTTCCTGCTGGATTTGCAGCAAACAAATTAGGCAAAGGCGTTGAGAATCCTTTTGTTGCAACAGAAACACCAAGTACTGCTAGCAGCAGAACGCATAATGCAACCCACATCATAGGAATGCTTTTGCTTCTTGGAGAATGCTTTGATGCACTTTTAGTGCTGTGTTTTTCAACTGAATCACCATGGGTAAGCTCTTCATCATCCCTTACCTTAGGCATAAAATGTATTTTTTTTTTTTATTCTGTCATGGTACGACATATTAAACTACCTCCCAACTTAAATTGTTAGAACCCAATAAATTGAAAGAAGATATTTAAAGATATGGGTTTCATCTTGACTTAATATTATAGCAAAACTTTTTAGAAAACTAAAATAATAAAACGGATTTATAAATTTTCATCGACTAATTCCTGCAGTACTTTATAGGCTCTTGTTGCATCCTTCTTATTTACTATAAAAATGAGTTCAGTCATTGTTGAGATATTTTCATAAATGTTAATATTTTCCCATGCAAGTTTTCTTGTGACTTTTGCGAGAATGCCGACAGTATATAAAAATTCCTTTGAAAAGCTCATTGTTAACGAAACAAGATCGTTTTCAATGTTAAGAATTTTTTCTCCCTTAAGGGATTTGGTTATTTTATCCTTGTGTTTATTATTAATCACTATGCTTATCTCGTAGTTTCCCTGGATAACGTTAAAAGTGTCACCTTTTTCAAAATCAATAATATCATAAATCTGCCTTAATTTACTTAATGCATTATGGGTTTTTAGGATGCTTAAATCCATAAGGCCAGTCTTCATTATTATTTCAGTATTAAACTTAAAAGGAATTTTTTCATTGATGAGTGGCTTTATATTTTCTGAATATCTTCTTATCGCCATTATAATTGCAGGAAGCTCTGCTTTTTTTCCAAGATCGTTTTCAATTTCTCGATGGATTTTTTCTGCCAAGTTTTGGTAGCTGACAATTCCTTCTGACAACGATTCATAAAGAAGAGGTTTGGATTCAATTAATTTTCTTACTACCTGGCTTATTGAAGTCATAATAAAAAAATAATTAATGATTATAAAAAGATTTTGTTTATAAAAAAAGTATTAATCATATGTTATTATAATAACAAAAATATCAAAATTATGTTATTATAATAACATCAAGTTTATATAACATTTAGGGTTACGCAATTACTTCAACAAATTTTGGAGGAAAAAATGACTGAATGTGAAGAGTGCGGAGCAGCATTGTCGCTCGACGAGAATAAATTAGAGGTAGGTGAAATTGTCTCATGCCCGGATTGCGGCGTTGAACTTGAAATAACAGGAAAAAATCCGCTTGCAGTAGCACTTGCGCCAATGGAGGAAGAAGACTGGGGAGAATAAAAAAAAGCATAATTTCAAATGATAAAAATACTTGATACGACTTTAAGGGAAGGAGAACAAACACCTGGCGTAAGCTTTAGTGTAGATGAAAAAATAGAGATTGCAAGGATGCTTGACGAGTTTGGCGTTGACCGGATAGAAGCAGGCCATCCTGTTGTCTCAAAAAAAGTTGAAGAAGCAATCAGAAGAATTGCAAAAGAAGGACTGGATGCGGAAATTCTTACGCATAATCGCGCGATAAGAAGCGATATCGATAAATCACTTGATACAGGCGCCGGAACTGTTGCTATATTTTTAGGTTCATCAAACCTGCATCTTAAAGATAAACTGCATTTCTCAAAAGAGCAGGCTATTGAAACTGTTGTTGATACTGTTGAATATGCAAAAAGCCATGGGCTTAAGGTAAGGTATACTCCTGAAGATGCAACAAGGACAGATTATGATTATTTAATCAAGATATGCAACGCAGCAATCGATGCAGGCGCAGAGAGAATCAGCCTTGCTGATACATTAGGGATAATGCAGCCTCATACTTATTATGATTTTGTAAAGCGTGCAAAATCTGACCTAAAAAAATGTGAAATAGAAGTTCATTGCCATAATGATTTTGGGCAGAGTGTTGCAAATAGCATAGCTGCACTTAGAGCTGGCGCTGATTGCGTCCATACTACAGTTAACGGGCTTGGTGAAAGAACCGGAATTACTGATATATCAAGCTTTGTAATGGCTATGGAAATATTGAATAAAGATGAATTTAAAGATTCCTGGAAAAAATATAGATTAAACTTACTTCCAAGGCTTAGCGCCCATGTTGAAAAAATATCTGGTGCCTTCTTAGAGCCGCACCACCCAATTGTCGGGCAGAATTCATTCTCGCATAAAAGCGGAGTGCATACTGATGGTGTATTAAAAAATCCGAAAACTTATGAAGCATTTGACCCAGAACTAATAGGAAGGGTGCGAAAGATTATCATTGATAAATATACAGGTAAAAGAGCAGTAGCATCAAAGCTTTCTGATTATGGAATCGAATGCACTGATGAGCAATTGCTTAAAATAATAACAGAAATAAAAAACATCGGCGATGAAAGGAAGATTGTTCATGAGACAGAAATCCTTGAAATCGCTGAAAAAATAACAGGAATAAAAACTGAAATCATCCCTGAAGGAGTGAATGCTCTTTTATTTATTGAGGTTGAGTCGCATAATTATACTTCATCGGTTGTGCGAAAGATAAGAAATTTCAATGATATTTCACAGGTCTATGAAATAACAGGAGAAACTGATATTTCAGCTTATGCAAAAGTTTCGAATATTGCAGAACTAAATAACCTAATTGAAGAATTCAGGGCAATTCCAGGAATCAAAGGAACTAATACAAAAGTCGTCCTTAAGAAATATGAGGGAAAAAATGGGAACTCTAACTGAGGAGATTTTTTCCAATAAGCTCAACAAAAAGGTAAGCGCAGGAGATATAGTATGGTGCCCTGTAGATTATATCATGAGCCATGACACGATGACAGTTCTAGCGATAAGCGCATTTCATGAACTAGGCGAAAAAGTATTCGACAATGAAAAAATTGTAATTCCTTTTGACCACATAGTCCCGCCTGCAACAATCGATCAGGCAACAGCGCAAAAAACAGCAAGGGAATTTATCAAAAAACAGAATATAACACATTTTTTTCAGGAAGGAGTTTGCCACCAGGTATTTGTTGAAAAAGGATTTGCAACACCAGGCAGTGTTATAATTGGCTCTGATTCACACACTTGTACATATGGTGCACTTGGCGCATTTGCAACAGGAATGGGAGCAACTGATATTGGTGTTGCTTATGCAACAGGCGGCAGTTGGTTTAGGATTCCTGAAACTATTAATATAATAGTAAATGGGAAATTCAAGAAAGGAGTGTATGCAAAAGACTTAATCTTAAAGATAATCGCAACAATAGGAGTTGAAGGAGCAAACTATAAGTGCGTTGAATTCAGCGGGAGTACTATTGATAATATGGAAGTACATGAAAGATTGACATTATCAAATATGGCAATTGAAATGGGCGGAAAAGCAGGATTAATTGTGCCTGATGAAAAAACAATTGATTTTCTTAAAAACAAAACTAATGAAAAAATTGAGTTGATAAAACCAATTAATCCAAAATACGAAAGAACATTAAAATTTGATGTTAATGAATTATCACCGATGGTTGCATGCCCGCATGACCTTGACAACTTAAAGCCTGTTGATGAACTTGGTGATATTACTGTTGATGAAGTCTTTATCGGGACATGTACAAACGGAAGATACGAAGATTTAGAAAATGCTGCATCTATCCTTAAAGGAAGAAAAGTTGAGAGATTCACAAGAACAATAATTGTTCCGGCTAGTGTTGAAATATATAAAAAAGCAATGGAAAATGGTTTTATAAAAATATTTTTAGATGCAGGTGCAATTGTAGGTAATCCTGGTTGCGGGCCGTGCTTAGGACGTCATCAGGGAGTTCTTGCACCAGGAGAGCGGGCAATAACAACAATGAACCGAAATTTTAAGGGAAGGATGGGTTCTCCTCTCGCTGAAATATATGCAGCAAGCCCTGCAACATGCGCTGCTAGTGCTATCACTGGAAAAATTACAGATCCAAGGAGGTTTTTGTAAGATGGGAAGAGTATGGAAGCTTGGAGATAATATAAATACTGACCAGATAATTCCTGCAAGGTACTATCCAACAACAGACTTAAAAAGCCTTGGAAAAAAGTGTTTGTGCGAACTGCGTGAAGACATCTCAGGAAATATTAAAGAAGGAGATATTATTTTAGGAGGAAATAATTTTGGCTGCGGCTCATCACGCGAATATGCTCCTATTGCAATAAAGCATTCAGGTGCAAAATGCGTGATTGCAAAAAGTTTTGCAAGAATATTTTATCGGAATTCAATTAATATTGGGTTGCCAATTATTCTAAGTAGTGAGGCTTATGATTTTTTGAATGATGGAGACAATGTTGAAGTTGATTTATTGAGCGGAAAAATCAGAAATCTAAGCAGCAAAAAAGAAATGGCAACTATTCCTCTTCCTGACTTTGTCTTAAAGATTGTCAAAGAGGGAGGAATAATCAATTTTATCAAATCCTCAGAATTTTCAAAATACTTTAAGATTGAAAAAAAATATAGAGGAATTAATTTGAAAATTCTGGGACATCAGAAAAACCAAAATGAAAGTGATGATATTCATTAAAATGGTCAGTAGTCTTATTAGAATTGGTTTTTCTAAATGAAACATGGAACAGGTGCACTTAATAATGACGCGTAAAATTACAGTATTGCAAGGTGACGGCATTGGGCCGCAAGTAACAGAAGAGGCAGTAAGAGTATTGCAAAATACAGGATTGGATTTTGAATTCATATATGGTGACATTGGATATGATTATTATCAAAAAACAGGCAATAATTTACCTGCGCAAACTATTGAAAAAATAATGAAGTCAAGTAGCTGCTTATTTGGCGCAGTTACAACGCCTCCAAATATCCCTAATTATTCAAGCCCTATTTTGGCGCTAAGAAAAAAGCTTGACCTTTACACAAACTTAAGGCCAAATAAAAGCTACCCACTTGATAGTTTTAGAAAAGGCATTGATATGGTCATTGTTCGTGAGAATACTGAAGGATTGTATTCAGGAAGAGAGAGGCTTGAGGATAATGGAAATACTGCTATAACTGAGCGAGTCATTACACGAAAGGGAAGTGAGTGCATAATAAAATGGGCGTTTGAATATGCAAAAAAAAAATAACAGGAAAAAAGTGACATGTGTGCATAAGGCAAATGTCCTTAGGCAGACCTGCGGCCTTTTCCTGTCAATATTCCATGAGATTGCAAAGCAATATCCTAATATTATTGCAGAAGATGGAATTGTTGATGCGACAGCTATGCAGATAATAAAAGCGCCTCAAAGCTATGATGTTATTGTAACAACAAATCTTTTTGGAGATATATTGAGTGATGAAGCTTGCATGCTTGTCGGAGGCTTGGGCCTTGCAGCATCCGGAAATATCGGCGAGAAATACAGCGTATTTGAGCCAGTTCACGGAAGCGCGCCAAAATATGTAGGGACAAATACAGCTAACCCTCTTGCTGCAATAATGGCTGCAAAAATGATGCTTGAACATATTGGCGAAATGCAGGCTGCAAAAAGGATTGAAAATGCAGTGATTGAAATAATGAAAAGTAATGAACTGACTCCTGATCTTGGTGGAAAATGCACAACAAACCAGGTTACTGATGCAATTATAAGAAATATGAGGAACTAAAATGAAAATTGGACTTTTGCTTTCAAAGATAAGGCCTGAGGAGAAGATGCTTACCGATGACATGAAAAAAAAAGGGATAGATTATGAAAACATCATTGATGAAGAGCATGTTTTTGACTTATCTAAAAATAAGTTTGAGATTGACGCGGTCTTAGAGCGAAGCCTTTCATTTTCAAAAGGATTGTACATCTCAAAAATATTTGAAGGTTTTGACGTGCCTGTAATAAATAAATCAAGAGTCGCTGAAATATGCGGAGATAAATTCCTGACAACACAGGCACTATTAAAAAATAATGTTTCTACACCAAAAGTGATGATGGCTTTTTCAGAAAAAAGCGCTCTTGCTGCTGTTGAAGAAATGGGATACCCAGCAGTACTAAAACCAGTCACAGGTTCATGGGCAAGACTCATATCAAAAGTAAACGACAAAGAATCTGCTGAATCAATTATTGAGCATAAGTCTGTGCTTGGACATTATATGCACTCAATTTTTTACGTTCAGGAATATGTGCAAAAACCCGGAAGGGACATCAGGGCTTTTTTTGTAGGAGATGAAACAATTGCTGCAATATACCGGAATTCAGAGCACTGGATAACAAACACTGCAAGAGGCGGTGTTGCATCGAATTGCATTGTAAGTGACGAGATAAATGAGCTATGCATAAAAGCTGCAAAAGCAGTTGGCGGCGGAGTCCTTGCGATGGACTTGTTTGAAAGCAAAGACGGGCTAACTGTAAATGAGATAAATCATACAATGGAATTCAAGAATTCTGTTGCACCAACCCGAATTGACATTCCTGGAAAGATTATTGATTACGTTATTGGAGAAGCGAGAAGATGAATACTATTTACATCCGTTCATCGGAGGACTTTATGTCCTCCTTATTGTCTTTTGCTCCGAGGGCTTTTGTAAAAGCGCTCGTTGATATACCTGGAAAGATAATTGACTATGTTATTGGAGAGGCGAGAAAATAGAGGCAGATTAATCATGACTAAAAAAACTGTAACAATCGTCGGCGCATCAGGATATGTTGGTGGAGAAGCGTTGAGAATATTACTCAATCATCCAGAGGTTGTTGTGACCCAGGTAACAAGTGAGTCCAATTTAGGAAAATTTGTCCATACAATACATCCAAACCTAAGGAAAAGAACGCAGTTAAAATTTACAAGTATAAACAGCATCCAAAAAACAGATATTATTTTTTTAGCGCTGCCCCACGGGCTGTCAAGCGCAAAAATAAATTATTTCAAAGAAAAGGCAGATTATATAATAGATAAGGGTTCGGATTTCCGGCTGAAAAATAAAGAAGATTATGTAAAATATTATGGGAATGAGCATCCAAACCCGGATTCGCTTTTGGATTTTGTGTATGGAATACCTGAACTACATAGAGAGGAAATAAAAAATTCAAAGTTTGTAGCTGCAGCAGGCTGCAATTCAACTGCAACAATATTAGCGCTTTATCCTTTATATAAAAGAGGATTAGTTGAAACTGAAAAAACAGTTGTTGAAGTGAAAGCAGGAAGTTCACAAGGAGGGTCTTCTCCAAGCCTTGCATCACATCATCCTGAAAGAAGAGATTGCCTGCGAAGCTATGCGCCAACAGGCCATCGCCATGTAGCAGAAATACTTCAGGAACTACAAGTATCAAGCATAAATTTTAGTGCAACCTCTGTTGATTTAGTGCGCGGAATACTTGCGACATGCCATGTTTTTTTAAACAAGAATCTTGAAGAAAAAGACCTATGGAAAATTTATAGGGAGGATTATGGCAATGAGCCTTTCATCAGGCTTGTAAAGGATAGCATTGGAATATACAGATATCCGGAGCCGAAGATATTACAGGGAACAAATTTCTGTGACATTGGTTTTGAAAAGGACGCGTCATCAAACAGGATTGTTATAATGTCAGCAATAGATAACCTGATGAAAGGAGCGGCAGGACAGGCAGTACAGTGCATGAACCTTATGCTTGGATTTGATGAGACAGCAGGTTTGGAGTTTATAGGATTGCATCCTGTGTAAAAATATTAAAAATATATTTTTATATAAGATAATAAATCATAAAAAATATGGCAGACGATAAATTTAGTGTGGATTTTGATAACCTTCTTAGTGTATTATGGTATTTCATACCTGGAATTATTATCATTCTTCCAATTATGTTAATTGCACCTGAATACATAAAAATAAAAAGTGATATGTTCTTAGTAGTCATTTTTACAATAGGATTTATTGTTCATCAATTGTTCCGTTTTCTAACTTTTGATAAATGCCATAATGAATTGAGTAATAAAGTAATGAAACTCATAAAAGAAAAATTAAAGAGCATAAATATTAATTATGATAAAAATCTTTACGGTATTTTTGATTTTTATTTTCTTGAAGGAGAGGAACAATCAAAGTACTCTTACCTTATCAAAAAAATGAATTTCTTTTATTTTACTGTTGGAACATGTGCGTATGCTTTTTTTTTAAGCATTTTTCCAGTAGTAGTAGTATTCATATTAAAAGTGTATATGTTTGAAAGAAATTGTTTGCTTTTCATTGTCCAATTTTTATTGTTTTTTTTTCTATCTTTATTATTAACAGGCATAGGAATTGCATTATCTTGTCTATCAAATAAGATTACTTCAAGAAGAGATATGTATTCAATTTTGTTAATTGAAGCAACATGGAAGAAGGTATCAAGAAAAATAAGGAAAAATTTATTCTAAGAATAAGTGATTAAAAATGATACTGATAAAAATCGGCGGCGGAAAAGGAATCTTAGATAATCTTGATAATATCCTAAAAGATTTTGCATCAATTGATGAGAAAAAAATAATTGTTCATGGCGCAAACTATGAGATGTCTTGTGTCTGTAAAAAAATGAATATTCCTGAAAAAATAATTACAAGCCCTTCGGGATTTAGCAGCAGGCACACTGACAGAGAAACTCTTGATATTTTTAAGATGGTGTATGCGGGAGCTGCAAATAAAAGGATTGTTGAGCGGCTACAAAAATTAGGCATCAATGCAATAGGACTTTCAGGTGTTGACGGCGGACTTCTTCGCGGTGCAAGAAAGCCATATGTAAAGTCAGTTGAAGGAGATAAAATTAAATTAATTAGAGATGATTTTACAGGAAACGTTGAAAAGGTTAACGTTACTTTACTTAATTTATTGCTTGAAAATAATTATCTCCCTGTAATCTGCCCGCCTGCAATAAGCCATGATAATTTTGCTATCAATGTTGACAATGACAGAATTGTTGGCGCAATCTGCAAAGAAATGCCAGTTGATATTCTAATAAGCTTAATAGAGGCACCAGGGATGCTTGAAGATGCATCTGACGAGAAAACCCTGATTAAAAAAATAAAGCTAGAGGAGATTGAAAATTTTTCTGATTTTGCAAAAGGGCGTATGAAAAAAAAGATACATCATGCAAAAGAGGCTTTTGGAAATACGCTTAAAAAATATATCATAGCTGACGGAAGAATCGAAAGGCCAATAACAATGGCGCTTGCCGGAAGTGGAACAGCAATTGAATAGGTGAATCAAGTTGAATACTCAAGAAATTGAAAATAAATACATGGCACCGACTTATGGCAGACGAGACATTACAATTGTAAAAGGAGATGGCGCAATCCTTTTTGATGATAATGGCAAAGAATACATTGACTGCTTTTCAAATGTTGGTGTAAATATCTTAGGCCATAATGTGCCTGAATTAAATGATGCTGTTTACTCTCAAATGCAAAAAATAACTAACTTACATTGCAGCTTTTACAATGACACAAGGGCTGAGTTTTCAAAAGCATTAATTGAAGTGTGCCCTGATAAATTAACTAAGGTTTTTTTCTGCAATTCAGGAACTGAAAGTATTGAAGCTGCAATAAAATTTGCAAGGCTTGCAAGCGGAAAAAAACATTTCCTATCTGCAAAAATGGGCTATCACGGAAAGACAATGGGAGCATTATCATTAACAACGACCAATCCTAAATACAGGGAGTCATTTTCGCCTCTGCTTGAGAATGTTTCACATTACTCATTCAATGATATCAATTCAGTAAAAGAATCAATCACAGATGACACTGCAGCAATATTCATCGAACCGATACAGGGCGAATCAGGAATTCGTCCAGCTGATAAGACATTTATGAAAGAACTACGAGCGCTTTGCGATGAGAAAAATATATTCCTTGTCGCTGATGAAGTGCAGTCAGGAATGGGCAGAACTGGAAAAATGTTTGCAATAGAGCATTACGGAATAAATCCTGATATTATGTGCCTTGCAAAGGGAATCGCTGGTGGCGTTCCAATGGGTGCAACAATTGCAACTGAAGCTGTTGCTTCAAAGATGTTTTCAGGATGCCACACAAATACATTTGGCGGAAATCCGCTTGCATGTGCCGCTGGTATTACGACACTTAATTACATTAAAAACCGCAAGCTTCTTGAGAATGCAAGTGTTGTCGGAGAGTATTTTATTGAACAACTTAAATCAATTGATTCCAACCTGATTCGCGAAGTAAGAGGAATTGGCTTAATGATTGGCGTTGAATTCAAAACTAGGGCAGTTCCTTATATCAAAGCGCTGCAAGACGAAGGAGTACTTGTTTTTCCATCAGGAAACCTTGTGATTAGATTCTTGCCGCCGTTAGTTTTCACAAAAAAGCAGGTTGATGAAGTAATTGTAAAATTTAAAAAAATTCTTGTTTAAACAACATAAGCAATTATTTTTTTTATAGCTTAAATTGCATTTTCATAATTAATCTTAACTGATATTCCATTGCTTTTATTGACTTAATGATAATTACAAAAGTTTATATTTGTAAAAGAATAATTTCATTTAATAAATAGATTTAATCGAATAATTGTGTGGGGATTGGAATGACAAAAATAATAGATAGTTTAGAAACAAAACTTGTAGTGAGTTTTCTTATGTTGATTTTAATTATTTCTGGAGGAACTTTTGTATTTACTTATAGCCAAACCAAATCTGCGTTAAAAGAGCAGATGAGAGAGGAGCTTATGTCAATTGCTGGTGTTGCCGCAACACAGATTGACGGCGACGTACTTTCCAAATTAATACCAGGAGATGAAAGCAGCGCTAAGTTTATACAAATAAGGGATCAACTTGTAAAAATTAAGGATTCAAATAGCCATATTATGTACCTTTATACAATGAGAAAAGATGGTTCAAGAGTAGAATTCATCGTTGATGCAGATTATGGCATTAAGGAAGATGCCGCTTTAATAGGTGATGTTTATGAGGAAGATGCAATAGAACTCATTAACGGGTTCAGTAAAATATCTGCTGACACGGAGTTCACAACAGACGAATGGGGAACAGTGCTTTCGGGTTATGCTCCTATTAAAGATTCGGGTGGAAAAACAGTAGCAATTATCGGCGTTGATATGGATAGCAATAAAGTTATTGAAAGGCAAAACTTTATCGGCAATACAATTTATTATATTATGGGAATAGGTATCCTTATTGCTGCAATAATAATTGGTTATTTCTCTGTCACAATAATAAAAGATATTAAAAAGCTAAACAAGGTTGCAAACGAGATAAGCACAGGAAACACAAATGTTCAAATGGATGTTAAGAGAGATGATGAGATAGGTGAATTGGCAGAATCCTTTGGTAGGATGGCTGCAAGCCTAAAAATAATGATGATGCCAAGCTCTGAAAAACCTGTTGAGAAACCTAAAGAAAAACCAATTGCAAAGCAAAAAAAAGAATAAAAGGAAAAAAAATGTCTGATTACTCAAGTAAAGCACTTACTATTGCAATTAATTATCTTGGTCCTGCAGCAGGAACATTTCTTGAAAGGCAAACGATGTATCATATGAAGGGGTTAGTTTTTACTTCATTAGAAAAAAAGCACATCCCTGAATTCGCAAAATGGGTTAGAATTTCAGCAGGATTGATAATCGATCCAGCAAAAGCAAAAGAGCTTTCTGAAAAAATTGCAGCTTTGGATTATTTTTAATTATTTTTATTTAAATCAACTATTTTTAAAAACGAATATTAATTCTAATAATAAATGAAAAAAAATAATGAATTAAATCTCTTAAAATCTCTTATATCAATTTACAGCCCATCCTATCAGGAAAAAAAGTGCGTCGAGTTTATTGTTTCGTATATGAAAAAACATGGCTTTGAATCATTCATTGATGAATCAGGAAACGCGATAGGAGTTATTGGCAAAGGAAATAAAGCTATCCTTATGGCAGGTCATATTGACACTGTTTCAGGCAAGATTCCTGTCCGAGTTGAAGATAATATATTATATGGACGTGGTAGTGTTGATGCTAAAGGCCCTCTTGCTGCTTTTGTGTTGGCCGCAAAAGACGCTGACCTAAACGATAAAAAAATAATTGTTGCTGGATGCGTCGAAGAAGAAGTTGCAACATCAAAAGGAGCAAGAAACCTTATTGGTAAGTATAAGCCTGATTATATTATTATAGGCGAACCTTCCGGCACATCAGGTATTACACTTGGATATAAGGGTAGGCTGCTTTGTGATTATACTATTAATATTGATAATTTCCATTCTGCGCGAGGACTTGGGGCATGCGACGATGTAATTGGATTTTATAATAAAATAAGTGAATATGCAAAACCATTTATGCACGAAAAAATATTTGATTCACTGCAATGGACTGCAAGAGAAATAAATTCTGAGATGAATGGAATGACACAGCGTGCAAGCGTTAATTTAAGCTTTCGGTTACCTGTTGGATTTAAGATTAAAGACTTAAAAAACTATCTTGAAAAGATAAAAGGCAATGGAACACTTGAACTTTACGGAGAAGAAAAAGCAATCAAGATAGATAAAAATAATGCACTTGTCAGAGCTTTTATGCAAAGCATCAGAATGCATGGTTTAGAGCCAACATTCAAATTCAAAACTGGAACTTCTGATATGAATGTACTTGGACATGCTTATCCTAATGTGCCGATTGTAGCATACGGGCCGGGTGATTCTGCGCTTGACCACACGCCGAATGAACACATAAGTCTATCTGAGTTTGAAAAAAGCGTTGATGTGCTAAAAGAAATGTTGAATACACTTTAATAAATGCACAACTAATTAAAATTTCAGAGATATCTTCTTACTTTTTTACAATAGTTAATGTATTCATTGCCGAATCGTTTTTTAAGAAAATTCTCTTCTGCAAGAGTTATCAGATGATGAATAAATATAGAATATATTCCTAAAAAGAATACAATTGGATTAAGCGTAAAAACAACTGAAGAAAGCACTATTAGATAAAAACCCAAGTAAAGCGGGTTTCTGCTAAATTTATATAATCCGTTTTTTTTAAATGAGGTTTTTTCTTCTGGGATGCCAACACACAATGATTTGCCAAGATTAATTGAGCTGATTAAAAAAATTGCTGTTCCAACTGCTATAAAAAAAAGTGAACCATAGAACAATGAATAAGGCAGATTAGTTATCCGCATATTATAGCCAAAAATTTGTAATATAGAGGCAGTGCAAACAGATAAGAAAGATAATTTTCCTGTTATGAACATGAAATTATTAATTGGCGCTTTTCCAAAAATTTCCATAAAAGATTAATCATACATTAAATTATAAAAATATTGCTGAAATTATTATACAGGACCATAATGTTAAATCTTTGCTTCAAAAAAACTCTTTGATTTTATCCAGATGATTGCCGTTAATAAAAATGATACAACTGCACTAATAACAACTGCAATTTGCAGCCCAAGGTATTGAGCGGCTACTCCTATCCATAATGAGGCTATTGGCATCGAGGCAAAAAAAACAAATGAATAGGCACCCATCACGCGGCCCCTGAAATGGTCTTCTGTATTTTCCTGGATCAGGATGTTTGAGGAATTTGCCAGCAGGACAAATGAAGCTCCAAGTATAAAAAGCAAAAGCAGGCTTGCGATAAGATTGCCTGATATCGCAAAAAGGATTATTATGAAAGGCGTTATTAAGGAAATGTTTTTTAGCTTTTTTTCATTTTGGACCCCATTTATGCCTATCCATAATGACGCAGCTACTGCTCCTACGCCACGTATCGCAAGCATAAGCCCATTAGTCTTTGCATCCCCATTAAGGACACCAACTGCCCATGCAGGGATAATCGCCATGAATGCTGCGCCAAACATAACAGTCACTGCTAAAACAGCCAGCAATATTATTGTAAACGGTTTTGTATAAAGGTAAGTTTTTAATTCTTTAAACCCGACCCTGAATGATGAGTCTTTTTTTGGTGCCGATTGAATTTTCATAAGCATTAATGCGATAATTACCGCAATAAATGATATGCAATTAAGCATAAAGCACCATCCAGCACCAAGTGTTGCATATGCAAATCCGGCTGCTGCTGGACCTATTATCATAGATAAGTTAAACATAGTAATATTTAGCGAAATCGCATTTGCCATGTGGCTTTTGTCAACCAAATCAACAACAAAACTATGCCTTGCAGGTGCATCAAATGATGTTACGATGCCAAGTAAAAATGCTAAAACCAATATGTGCCATGGCTTAACCACATTGAAAAAAGTAAGAAGAGAAAGTATCAACGCGAGAATCATCATGGAGATTTGTGTTATTAATAGAAGCTTCTTTCTGTTCATGTGGTCCGAAACATGTCCACCATAAAATGTAAAGAACCATGTAGGAACACCAGAAAAAAAACCGACCAGACCAAGATAGAACGGTGAAGTTGTCAATTGGTATATCAAAAATCCTTGAGCTGTTGCCTGCATCCAAGTCCCAAATAATGAAATCAACTGGCCAAAAAACCATAGCCGATAATTAGGGAATTTTAATGATGCAAAAGCATGTTTGATATTCACAAAATGAGTTAAAAAATGACGATTTATAAAAATTATGTAAATTTTATTTTTTATTTATTCTTTTTTTTTAGTTACTTTTAAATAAATTAGGCCTATCCTTAGTGCTATGAAAGAAAACATTCATGAAAAAGACGATTCTGAAGTCATGCACTGGGCAGATAAGATTGCTGAAGATGCAATTGCGCGTGTTAATAATTCCACATTCCTAAAGAAAGTTGTAGAAGATAACGAATATGGCTATTTTGTCTATGATGAAAAAACACCAAGCGGAAAGATCCATATCGGTTCAGGAAGAGGCTGGGTAATACATGATGTTATTGCTAAAGCGCTACGCGACAAAGGTGTGAAAGCGCAGTTTGTTTTGTCAAGTGATGATATTGATCCGTTTGACAAGATGAATTCAAACCTGCCTCCTGATTTTGTTAAATACCTTGGGATGCCTTTCATGAATATACCATCCCCAGTTCCTGGTTACAAAAGTTTTGCTGAATATTATTTTAAAGACTGCACTGATAAGTTTGCTGAATTTGGAATTGACGCTAAACTTGAGAGTACAGGAGAACAGTATATCAAGGGTGCATTTAACAAGACAATAAAAATTGCGCTTGACAATGCAGATAAAATTATTAAAATATATAGCGACATGTATGGCGATGAGACAATCGGCGCAAACAGGCTACCATTTAATCCAATATGCGAGAAATGCGGAAAAATAGGGACTACTCTTGTTACAGAGTGGGATAAAGAACGCGAGGTTGTGAAATATAAATGCCTTCCTGATTTTGTCACATGGGCAAAAGGATGCGGTTATGAAGGAGAAAGAAGCCCCTACAACGGCGGCGGAAAATTCCCATGGAAAGTAGAGTGGGCGGCAAAATGGCCGACAAAAGGAGTGATTGCTGAGACTGCCGGAAAAGACCATTTCACAAAAGGAGGCTCAAGAGAAATTGCATGCAGAATTTCTGTAGATGTATTCGATTATCCGCCACCAATCCCGTCTGTTGGCTATGAAACTGGCCCTGGATATGAATTTTTTACAGTAGGCGGCCAGAAAATGAGCACATCTAAAGGAAGGGGAATGTCTTTTTCAGAATCAACTGAATATGCTCCTGCTACAATGCTAAGATATCTACTGGTAAAAACAAGGCCAAATGCAGTAATTGATTTCCAGCCGTATGAATCAAATGACCTGATATTGTTATATGAGCGTTTTGATTATACTGAAAGAGTATATTTTGGAAAACAGGAAGCTGATGATAAAGAAAAAATAAAGCAGAAAAGGATTTATGAATTATCAATCGTTGGAAAGATTCCGCAAAGAATGCCTCCGCAGATTCCATTTACACATGCAGCTATTCTTGTGCAGATATACCCGGATGAAAAAGAGGTTATCAGAAACCTAAGAGAAACAGGCCACATACCTGCTGATGCAAACGAAGAAGAGCTTAACTATGTGCATGAAAGAATTAAATTTGCAAGGAAATGGGTTAAAGAATTTGCAAGCGAGCAGTACAAAATAACACTACAGGAAAAAATCGCTGATGGAGTTATCTTAAGTGAAAAGCAAGTGCAGGCGCTTCATGAGATTGCCAAAAGGCTAAAAGTAAACAAGTACGATGAGCAGACTTTGTTTAATGAGTTCTATAAGCTAAGCAAAGAAGAATTAGGAATGGAGCCAAAAGATTTTTTTAAAGCTGCTTATCTTGTCCTTGTAAATAAGGAAAGAGGGCCAAAATTAGCGCCATTTGTACTTGCGCTAAAAGAGAAAGCGATTAAGTTGTTTGAAGCGGCTAAATAGGATAATTTATAGATACCAACACTTTTCAAAACATTAATAAATTCGTCAATAATTGATATTATTATGAACGAACAATCGCCTACGAGTGATTCATGGATTCAAAAAATTGTTCTTATTATTTTGGTCTTGATTTTTTTTGCAGGATGTTCACCAAATTCATCACACAATAATACTCTAGTAAATGATTATTTAAATGCATACTGCGAAAAAGGAATTAATGGATTTGATAATGAAGTTGGAAACAGCACCATTATTATAAAAATTGTTGATTTTACAAATTATAGAGCAGCCGGGATGCAAGGCGTTATCGAAGATTATGTTCTTAATGCAAGTGGCAGGACAAGAAATGATATCTTACATGTTAGGTTGTATTCTCAATATGGTGGTGGGCATCCCCATGGCACACGTTGCGATTCAAAAACAATATGTGAAAGTTATATACAGAATAAAACTCAAGAGTATCTGAATAATAATTGCAGCTGCTCATATTCACTTGATGAACTGAATTATAGTTGTGCATGCCAGTATTACACTTTTACTGAATCTTTTTTTATGGGATATTCAACATTATCAGAAAAATTATACTTTGAAATGAATGAATCTTCAGTTGGCAATTATCTCGAATTGACTTTTAACGATGATAAATTAATTCCAATCAAATTTGTTGATTGTCAGTAGAATGAAAGAGCACTGTATTTACCAGAGATTCCTTAATTCAAGATAATATAGCTATTTAACTTGTTATAATAAAATAGAAAATTTAACAGAAACAAATTATTTTAAGCAATGTTTTTCCGCAACCTTTATAAACAATTGAAAATTATGATTTATAGACGAGAAATAACTCTTATTTTCTCAGCAAAACAATAACTAAAATAACACTTAAAAATTGATGCTAAGTAGGTGGGAAAACAATGGCAGGCGAAGCTGAAAACAATAATAATAACAATA
The DNA here is from genome assembly GCA_043801855.1 of archaeon. Classification (GTDB taxonomy): domain Archaea; phylum Nanobdellota; class Nanobdellia; order Woesearchaeales; family GW2011-AR15; genus CAYTWW01. Next base: position 19,550 of record JAZDLQ010000059.1, read on the forward strand.
GTAAAAACGGAAATTATAATGCTGACCATATTGTAGTTCTTGGCGGCACTGACGCTATCAGAAAAAGGCCGGGGATGTATATCGGCTCAACCGGTCTGCAGGGGCTACATCATCTTGTATACGAGATTGTCGATAACAGCATTGATGAGGCGCTCGCTGGCTATTGTAAAAATATATTTGTTAAAATATTAAAAGATGGAAGAGCATCAGTTGAAGATGACGGGCGCGGAATTCCTGTTGATATCCACCCTCAATTCGGAAGGCCTGCAATTGAAATAGTGATGACAAAACTACATTCAGGAGGAAAGTTTGACAAGAATTCATATAAGGTTTCAGGTGGGCTTCATGGAGTTGGGCTTTCAGTTGTAAATGCACTATCTGATGACTTGGAAGTTTTTGTTAAAAGGGATGGAAAAATTTACACTATGAGGTTTTCAAAAGGCATCCCGCAAACAGAACTTACTGTGTTACGCGATGCAGATTCAACTGGAACATGCGTTGTTTTTCGGCCTGACCCTGAAATATTTGAAGATACGCATCTTGAATTTGATATCTTGGCCGCAAGATTACGTGAACTAGCTTTCTTGAATAAAGGAATAAAAATTACGCTTCATGATGAGCGTGACGGAAAGGAAAAAGTCTTACAGTATGAAGGGGGAATCGTTTCTTTTGTTGAATACCTAAATAAGAATAAAGCACCGTTCCATAATGTTGTTTATTTCCAAAAAAAGCAAGATGATATCGAACTTGAAATTGCGATACAATACAACACTACCTATAATGAGAATATTTTTTCTTTTGTGAATAATATCAATACTATTGAAGGCGGAATGCACTTGGCCGGGTTTAAGAGCGCGTTAACAAGGACATTAAACAGCTATAACGATAAAAAAAATAATCAAAAAGAAGAGCTTAAACTAACAAGTGATGATGTAAGGGAAGGCTTGACTTGTGTTATTTCACTAAAGCATCCAAATCCCCAGTTTGAAGGCCAGACCAAGACAAAATTTGGAAATTCTGAAGTTAAAGGAATTGTTGAATCAATGGTTGGTGAAGGCTTATCTGTATTTTTAGAGGAAAACCCAAAAGTTGCACATGAAATAATAGATAAGGCACAAAAAGCTGCAAAAGCTCGTGAAGCTGCTAGACACGCAAGGGAACTTGTAAGGCGAAAATCACTTCTTGAAGGCTCAACTCTGCCTGGAAAACTTGCAGATTGCTCTGATTCAGACCCCACTAAAACTGAGATTTATATAGTTGAAGGAGATTCGGCCGGGGGCTCAGCAAAGCAAGGCAGAAACAGGGCGTTTCAGGCAATATTACCGCTTAGAGGAAAAATCTTAAATGTTGAAAAAGCAAGGCTCAGTAAAATTCTGGCAAGCAATGAGATTCTTGCAATTATTACTGCACTTGGTGTTGGTATTGAAGAAGAGTTCAATATAAATAAATTAAGATATCATAAAGTAATCATTATGACAGATAGCGATGTAGATGGTGCGCATATCTCAACATTATTGCTGACTTTTTTTTACAGGTACATGCGTCCATTGTTTGAAAACGGCCACATCTATATGGCACAACCACCGCTTTACAAAGTAAAGAAAGGCAAATTCATGGAATACGCCCTAAATGACTCTGAAAAAGACAAGATGATTGCTGAACTCGGAGGAATGCAGGGAGTTACACTTCAGCGCTATAAAGGCCTTGGCGAGATGAATCCAACGCAGCTTTGGGAGACAACAATGGACCCAACAACTAGAACCTTAAAAAAAATATCGATTGAGGATGCTGTTGAAGCTGATAACACATTCACGATTTTGATGGGCGAAGAGGTTGCCCCAAGAAAGAAGTTCATCAGAGATAATGCAGCAAATGTTGTAAATATAGATATCTAAAATACTTTTAACTTTTTTTTAAGTTTTTACTGAAGCATTTTGTAATTCTTCACATATATGCTTTGTCATTTGCATGAACTTTTCACTCAAAACATTATCCATATCGAATGCAATTTTTTTTTTAAATTGAATTGGCGTGTTTTCTATCGATGATGCACCAATCATAAACAGCATCAGGTATTGCTCAAGATCTATGCTTTGTGTATAATTCTCTTCCACAAAAAAAGCATATTTCTTCAGGCACTGGATTAGAAAATTATCGAAAACACTTGCGCTGATTTGTGCAGAAATTAATGAGAGTTCATCAACAGCAAGTTTTTTTATATTAAACTTCAGATAAAGCCTTTTTTTTGTGTTGTTATTTTTATAATATTTTTCGCATGATAAAAATGAATCTGGATCAGATTTCTCAAATACCTCTTGGGATAAAGGAATAAGAAAGCCTTCTTTGATAAGAATGTCTTTGTATTTTCCTTTGGTATCCCAGACAGCTTCGCTTCTAAAGTCCCTATTTGCAAAGCTATAATCAATTATCTGCCTTTGGCTAAAATATACCCTGCTTGCCATGAAAAAGAACAGGCGCGCATGCTTTTTAAAAATTGCTCTCTTGAAAAATGGTTTTTCTTTCATCAGTACAGTAAAAAATATCCTAAATTATAAACTTTTGGAAAGTAGGGTGATGATTTCCGTCATAAAAGAAAGGTTTATAAATATTGTCCAAATCCCCTAGATTCATGGTTAAACAAGATCTTAAGCAGCTTAAGACCAAGAAAAAGAAATGGTATCCTATCTTGGCCCCAGAATTATTCAATAATACTGTAGTTGGAGAAACAATAAAGTACGAAGCAGAAGATGCTATTGGCGATTATGTCGAGACTAATCTTATGAGCCTAACTAATGACATGAAAAACCAGCATTATAATGTTAAGCTTGTGATAACAGGGCATAAAGATGGAAACTTAACAACTAGAATTGTTGGATATTCTATGATTGCAGCATCATTAAAAAGGCTTATTAGAAGAAGGAACACCCGAATGGATGATTCTTTTGGATTAAAGACAAAAGATGGAATAAGGATAAGGGTTAAGCCACTATTAATCACAAGAGGAAAAGTAAAAGGCTCAATTGAGACAGTCTTAAGAGCAAAATTAAAAAGGATTGTAATCAAATTCATAACAGAGAATGATTATGATGTAATCTTTAAAGAAGTCGCATTTGCAAAGCTTCAGCGAAGCATCAGAGAGCAGCTTTCAAAGACCTATCCTGTCAAGGACGCTGAAATAAGGATGCTAAAAGAAGAAACAAAAGCAGAAGCCGAAAAAGCAAGGCTTAAAGAAGCGCAAGGAGACGCTGTTGATTATAATGTCATAGAAGAAGCAGAAGAAGAAAAAGAAGAAGAGGAAATTCTAGAAGAAGAACCTGCTGCTGCTCCAGATGAAAAAAAAGAATCAAGTGAAGAAGATAATGGTGAACTGGATTCTGAAATAGCTGATGAAGATATTGTCGAAGAAGACGCTGAAAAACCAGCTAAAAAAAAGAAAGTTGTTAAGAAAAAAACAAAAGAGGAATAAGCAAGATGCCAAAACCAATAATTGATTATACAAAATGTAAAGTGACAAAGACCTGTGTTGATGTCTGCCCAATGGAAGTTTTTGCAGTTGAAAAAGGTCCGGACGGAAAAGAGAAAGTCGTTGTCGCAAAGCCTGATGAGTGCATCGGCTGCCGGGCTTGCGAAGTGCAGTGCCCAGAAGAAGCAATCAAAGTAGAAGATTAGATTTTTATATTTTTTTTAACCGTTTTTCTTTAGACTTTTCGAAGAAAAGCTGTGCGATAAGCACAGAATCCCCATGCATGCTGATAAGGCTGCGTGTTAGTGCCCAGAAGAAGCAATTAAAGTAGAAGATTAACTCTTTTTATTTTTTTTTATCATTTTTTCTAGAAGATTCAATAAAAAACCACAAAGAAAAGAGGAGTGGAATTAAAGAAAATCATTTGACAATCTTTAAAATTACTTTCTATTGTCATCCAGCAATTTCCTTGCTCTGGAAATCATCTTATTTATATCGCTTAAGGAAGAATTCGCATCATCTATAAGAATCTTTTTTCCGTAATAATTTATCGAATTTCTCAGCTGCCTTGCTGAATCAAAATCTAATGCAAATTTTTCGTCATTAATAATATCACGCAAAAAAGAAGTAAAGCATTCATGGTTGTATATCTTGTATCCATGTTGCAGCGCCAATGCCTCTAGTAATTCTCTTAAAACATCATACATAAGTGATAATATTGTTTCTTTTGTCGTTTCATTAAGAGGCAGCATCTTTGCAGTTGATTCCCGATCATTGGCTGCAAGGATTATGGAACCGGCCTTGCGAAAATCTGGCTCTATTCTCTTAGCCATATTGCTGTCCTTACATCCTTTCCAATCCATTTTCATCTGATCACAACTCCTTCAAGAATTGACGATTTTAGATCTTCATTTTGCATCTCACCTGCAAAATGGAACTGCACATTCCTCTTTATTCTCTTATGAAATGCAGATATTAATACCCTCTTAGTGACATCAAGAAAAATATCCATGTCTGACTCTCCTGTGTTTTCAGCCTTTGCAAGTGAACCAAAAAGAATAATCCTTCTAAAGGAAATTTCTCTAAATAAATCTTCAGTTAACGGATAAATTAGCGAATACCAATACGTTTTAGCTAATTGCCTAAACATATAGTTGTCTTTATTTGCCCTAAAAAACATGTAAATCCCTTTTTTTGAAGATAAAAGGATTTCTTCTTTTTCAAGATTTTTTAATATTTTTGAAGCAGTTGGAGGACTTACCGTGCATTCCCTTGAATATTCCCTGACTGAAATTTCCCTAAAAACATCCTCAAAAAATGGTTTTAATTGATATAAAATATTTAACATGTGTTAAAAATATTTAACATGTGTTTATAAATTTTATCTTATCCTTCAAAAATTATATCTCATATTTTGTCAGTATCTTCTTTTCGCTCTTATTCTTGACTTCAGCTGTTACTGACACGTATTTTTCGATTAGTGAGTTTTTCAGCTTGTTTTTCAGTAGGTAATCTACCTGGAAGATCCCTGCGGAGTTATTCATCACTATCTCTATAGCGATTGGCTTTTCTTTTGTTGATGATATTATTACATCGTCTATTGCCATTGCAGATACTGCGTAGATATCCTGCTTTCCAAGGTTAAATGGGATTCTTGCCCTTCCTTCTTTCATGTCAAGTGCATCAGCTAATTTTACAACGCCTGATTCTATAGTTAGTGTTTCAACCTCTTTGTCATGGCAGATAATTGTGTTTAATACTTCACTTGCAATAATTGTCTTTTCCTTTTCATTATACAAACCGTTTATAAGCTCAAAGATGAGAGGATTTGCGAGTATTACGCTTCCCATTTCATGCTCATGCCTGTGGATAGAGTTTCCTATATCATGAAGCACTGAGCCCAGAACAACGATGATTTCAGCATCTTCATTTTTCATGCTATAATCCTTGACAATATTTGGCACAACTTTTGCGTCAAGAAGATTACGAAGAAGCTTTAGTGCAATATTTGCGACAATTGTAACGTGCACCGGGCCATGGTCAGAATAGCCCATTCTTCGAACAGTTGTAGTATTAGAGCATTCCCATAGGGTGTTTAGTCTTACATTTTTGTTAATTCTATCTAAAACTTTTTTTAATTTTTCATTTCCTTTGATTGAGAGGTTCATGAGAGTTCACCTTTGTATTTGATATATTAAATTATGCTTCGCTAATAGAAATAAGTTATTAATACTTTGGAAAAAAGAAGAAAAATTGCCTATTCTGTGTTGCAATGATATAATTGGTACTTAATGTTTGTTATAACTCCCATAACTCTTGAAGGATTAGCATCGAGTAATCCTTGGTCATAAAAATTAGGCTCTAATACATGCACCTACAAATTTGTAAAAAAAATAATATATATTTATATATAAGGATACCAAAACCACTCAAATATGTCATTTGGCTTAAATATGAGTGACGCTGAGAAATATTACTTACTTAGAGAAGTGCAACAATATGCATTGCCTATGCGCACTTCTCTGTCTAGGAAGCAACGAACTTTCTTTGATAAATTATTGAAAGATGCCATTGATCCAAAACCTTCTGATTTTATATCAATTGAACCATGGTATATTAATCAATTTCAGCATGGTGGTTATCAAGTAAGTTACGGCTCTTTTCAAAAGCCAGGCAAAGCATTTCCTGGAGATTTTTCATATGCTTGTCCTATTGGTCCAGATCATACTTTAGTGGTAGAGGCAGATGGCGCAACAATGATGGTGCCGCCCGAAATTGTTAGAGAGCAAGTTTTAAATGTTGCAAATGTATGTACTTATAGGCTTCCTAAACAGCTAGTGCGAGGAGGAGTAGAGGTTCCTGCTGGCTCAGAAGTGTTTTTAGCTGACAACTTATGGATAGCCTGCCTCGCAAGATATTTGCACGCAGAAAATTTAATTGAATCTCCTTTTAAAAGTAAAATTGATGAATTTTTTAGCAAATATAGCTATTTGGATGATTCTTCAGAATTAGTAAGAGATACCTCTAAATCCAATGCACATCTCCTGCCAGAAAAATTATATATCGCTTTCAGTTCGCTTCTTTATCGATTTAATATTCATATGTTTGGAGTTAATGTTACTCCTGAAAATTCTCCTTATTTTCCATCAGGAGTGCTTTCTGTAGGTGTTTTGTCAGCCAACGGAGAATATAAATTTGCTTATAGGGGAGATATGCAGATTGGACATTATTCTCACTTATCACCTAGCCAAAATTTAGATGGAGCAATACTACAAAGCACAGATTCAGTAGGCCTTGAAGATTATCTTGCTAATCAGCTCGTAAGAAATAAAGTCGTTCTTACATCACAAGATTATGCAGAACTAGCACAGATACACCGCATTAGGAGAAAGGATACTGGTAATCTTCAGGGAGTTCTTGGCCATCCTGATGATGATGATTTGCCAGACATTGATCCTTTACAATTAGAAGGAATAATTACTGTAGGTGATGGTCTGATCTTAATTTCTGATGGAATGTGTTTAAAATATCATCCAGGTATTACAGATAGAAGAAGTATTCCCGTTGAGGGAGACGAAACACTTACTTTAGCTTATAGAAATCCTCATTTGTTTTTATTAGACTTAATTCATGAACAAAGGAGATATCTAAAGCTAGGAAGTGATAGATTTTATGGGCCAGGAATAAGAAAACGAGCTGGTAATTGGAGAGCGGATGATGCTTCTTATGTTAAAGCGGTTCGCATTGAGCATTAAAATCAAATAAAAAAGATGGGAAAATTTTTTATCTCCGTCTCCTTCACAATTCATCACTTACTATATTCTTAATCCTATCAAGACTATTTGTTTTTCATTACCTTTGGTTGATAGATTAACCTAGATAATTTTTAACAGATAAATATTCTGTGTATAAATTAATTGTAAGAATTGCTTATATTGTGTTGCAATGATCTAGTTGATACTTAATGTTTGTTATAACTCCCATTACTTTTGAGGGATCAGTATCGAGTAAACCTTGATCATAAAAGTTTGGCTCTAAAACTACAACCATTCTATTTTTAAACCGTTCTCTTAACGGATTCAAAAGCATTCCCATTGAAGCATTGTCAGGTGTTTTTTGTGCCAATTTTAGTAAGCCATCCACGTCGTGAAAATCTACTTGCCCAGGTTCGTGGGAATAACCTGGTGGAGGTTGGAATGGATTTCCAGAGACATGCACAAATCTGCTAACAGTATCTAGTCTTAAGAAATCAGTAAATTTCGCTATGCAATCATAACAATATCCTCTTTTTTCATCTCCTCCTACATATTTTGCCTTATGCCTTCTTCCACGTGCATCGCCTAGTAAAACATCCAGCGGCGCCATTGGGAATAGACTTATATGAACCAGATCAAACAAGCACTTATATTGTACATTTCTGTTTCTTGGCTTAAGCATCCCAAGCAATTTTTCCATGTGGCTAGCTGTACTTCCTATTCCATATACAAAACCAGTATCCATTAATGATTCCTGTAATTTGAACGTGCAGTTTTCACCCATTGTTTCAATTGCTATATTCATAATATTTGTTGATCTTGGCTTTGTTATTTTTCTGCTATTTAGTAAATTCATAAACCCATACTTACCTTCTCCGGATAATACTCCAACACTCCTTTCAACTGACTCAGAAAGCTCATATCTCGTCATGAACCCCGGATGGACAACAAGAGTCGGTGATTCGCTTTTATGGCCAAATAACCCTAACTCAGCCATAACTGCAACAGCATAAGTAAGACTAGCCTGTGAGTAATGAAGGTGTTCTGGCATATGCCTTTTGTATGTGTTTACAAATTTCTGTTCACTTTCATCCCAATGTGTTTGACTGGTGTTTGTTGTCCTGTGGACATTGAATGGATTACTATATCCGCAAAAATTGAATTCAATGCCAAATTCATCGTGTGTTCCAGTAGGATCAAAATTATGCGCATGGACTACAATATTTTTGCCAAACTCTTTTCCTATTTCAGCCAAGATTTGTGGTAATATGTCCTGTTCTCTAAAATGTTGAACAGCAAATCCTAATTCATCATATTCAGGAATATTATCAGGTCTTTTTATTGCAGAATCTCCCTCGAAGAGAAGATCTTCGATAGATTCCAGTCTTGGAGCGGTTGACTGGTTAATCTTTATTTGTATTCCATCTATGACGCCAGTTCTCTTTAAATGTATTATATTATTATACAGATTAGGCAATCTCACTAAATCACCTAATTCAACATCAAGATAATACTGCATTTTAGAGAGGGTATTAATCTTATATATAAAAATAGGCTTTTTTTACAAGATGGAGAGATAAAAAAATTTATTCATTTCCTTACTTCCTTCTACTCCATAGTTCATCTCTTATTTCATCAATCCCAATCCCTTTTTTTGCCATCAATACCAGCAAAAAATATGTTAGGTCAGCAATCTCCCAGACAAGGTTTTTCCTGTCTTTATAGTTAATAACCTCTGCAGACTCCTCTTCAATTTTTTTTATTATCTTTTTTTCATCTTTTGCAATTTTTGAGGTATATGAATTCTGTTTAGGTTTTTTTATCCTTTCATCTATTAGTGAATATAAATCTTCTAAGCAAAACTCTTTTTCAGAAAAACAGGAATACTGGTTTGTGTGGCAGGCTGCATTCTTTTGCTTTACAGTAAAAAGAAGCGCATCTTTATCACAGTCAACATTAAATCTAATAAGTGTCTGAGTGTTTCCACTAGTTTTTCCTTTTTGCCAAAGAGTATTTCTACTCCTGCTAAAATAAGTGCATTTTCTAGTCGATAGTGTTGCTTTCAATGATTCTATATTTGAATATGCAAGCATTAGAACTCGCTTTTCTTCATCCTGGACTATTGTTGGAATCAGGCTATTACATTTTTTAAAGTCAATAATTGAAATAAATGCATCAATTAAACCAATCTTTTTTTTGTAGACAGCCATTCCAAGTACAGAATCAATTCCCAAAGATTCAAGTTGCATGATATCTCTAGTTGAAGATATGCCGCCAGCATAGCTAATCTTATTTTTTACTGCATCTTTTAATTTTTTTACAGTTTTTAAATCAATTCCATTCATCATACCTTCATTATCAACATATGTATATAGGAATCCGCTACAGTATTCCTGCAGTTCAATTGCTTTTTCAAGCGGTGTTTTATTCGTCTTATTTACCCAACCCTTATTCACTATTGTGCCTTTTTTTGAATCAAGCGCAACAATAATTCGCTCTTTTGGCAGTTGTGTTAAGAACTCCTTATTTGCACATGTCCCAATGATTGCTTTTTTTGCGCCTGCTCCTAAATATTCCATAGCTTTTTCCTTGCTCCTGATTCCACCACCTACATTACACGAACAGATTCTGCATATTTGTTTTATAAGCGTAGTATTTTCTCCATTGCCAAAAGCAGCATCAAGATCAATCACATTAACAATAGGATAAATTGAGTAATTTTTAGCTAAATCTAGCGCATCTGTTTCATATTTTTTAGAGGTTGCACTACCCATAATTAGTTTTACTGCTTTTCCATTCATTATATCTATTGTTGGAATAATCATTTTTTTTACCTCACACACAATCCTTTTTTCTTAAGGAATTCCTTGACTTCTTTTATGCTGTATTTGTTATCATGGAATATTGACGCAACAAGCGCTGCATCTGCGCATCCTTTACTAAATGCGCAATATATCTGCTCCATGTTTCCAGCGCCGCTGCTTGCAATAATTGGAACATTAACTGATTCAGACAGTTTTCTTAACAAGTCTAGATCATATCCACTTCCTGTGCCATCCTTATCAAGTGAGTTTACCAAAATCTCGCCGCAGCCAAGCAAAGCACATTTTCTGGCAAATTCAATTGCATCGAGTCCAGTTGGTTTTGTTCCGCCATAAATATAAACCTCCCATGAATTGCCTTTCTTTTTTGCGTCGAGAGATAATACAATGCATTGCGAGCCAAATTTTTTTGCAGATTTAAAAATAATATCAGGATTAAGCACTGCTGCTGTGCATATGCTTATTTTATCTGCACCAATTTTTAATAAGGCATTAATATCATCAATTGATTTGATTCCGCCACCAATGCAAAAAGGGATAAAAATCTCTGATGCAATTTTTTTTACCAATTCAATAGTTGTTTTTCTATACTCAGCACTTGCGCTAATATCAAGCAGAATTATCTCATCTGCGCCTTCCTGATAGTATTTTTTTGCAAAAAAAAGAGGGTCACCTATCTCTCTTAGATTTTTAAAGCCGAATCCTTTCACTACAATTCCTTCTTTAACATCAAGGCATGGTATTATTCTTTTTGTCAGCATTTATTTCACCCTCTTGCAAAAGTTTTTTAAAAGTTTTAGCCCTGCTTTGCCTGATTTTTCTGGGTGGAACTGTACGCCAAAGATATTTTTTTTAGCAACAGCACATGGATATGAGATACCATAATTTGTTTGCGCAATAATTGCATTTGCTTCAAGGCAATTAGTATAATATGAGTGGACAAAATAAAAAAAAGAGCCATCAAAAATCCCACAAAATAGCTGTGTTTCTTTTTTTATATTTACACTATTCCAGCCTATCTGAGGAACTTTTTGATTGAGGCTAAATTTGACAACATTTCCTTTAATCAAACCAAGGCCATCAATACCAACATCTTCTTCACTTCTTGAAAAAAGAATCTGCTGGCCAATGCAAATCCCAAGAAAGGGCTTTCCTTTGCTCATCTCTTCTTTAAGGGGTAAAAGCAATTTTCTTTTAGACAGGCCTAAAATGCAATCTCCAAACCTTCCCTGGCCAGGCATAATTAAGCTGTTTGCCTTTCTAATGGAGTTTTCATCTTTCGCAAGTATTGAATTGATGCCTAGATAAGACAGCGCATTTTTAACGCTTCCAATATTGCCTCCCCCATAATCAATTATTCCTATCATTTTTTTCTAGAGCACTCCTTTTGTGCTTGGTATTTCATTAATTGTTTTTTCATCTAAGCAAACAGCCTGCCTGATTGCTTTTGCAAATGCCTTGAATATTGCTTCTATTCTGTGGTGGTCATTATTTCCTGCATTAAGCAGCTTTATGTGCAGAGATAATTTTGCATTCTGCGCTAACGCTGCAAAAAATTCATAAACCAGTTCTGTTGAAAGGTCTCCGACTTTTTCCCTGTTGAATTTTGCATCAAAGACAAATGCATATCTTCCAGCAAAATCAAGACTGACTAAGGCAAGTGTATCATCCATAGGCAGAATCATTGTTCCATACCTGTTTATACCTCTCTTGTCGCCAACTGCCTCCTGCAGCGCCATGCCTAAAACTATTCCTATATCTTCAACAGTGTGGTGCTCATCAACTTTAATATCACCAATTGCCTCCAACTCTAAATCAATTGAAGATTGCCTTGCAAAAATTTCCAGCATGTGATTTAGAAAACCAACTGGTGTGTTTATTTTCGACTTTCCAGTCCCATCTAAATTTAATTTAATGCTTATTTTTGTTTCATTTGTTTTTCGGTTAATAATTGCATTTCTCAATTTAATCCCTCCAATAATTTGTTTATATTATCAAATACTATTTCTGCCCCCTTATTTTTTAAAATCAAAAAAGTATTATCTGAGGCAGCTGGTGGAATTATTCCAACGGATATGCATAAAGCATTTTTTGCAGCAATAATATCATCAACAGTATCTCCTATGTATGCGCAGGTTTTGCCGCCAAGTGCATTAATTGCCTTACCAATCCCCTCTGGATCAGGCTTGCTTTTTGCAACATCATCTAGAGTTACAATACAACTAAAATATTTATCAAGCCCAAATTTTTTTATTGTGTAATCTGCATCCCGTCTTGGCCTTCCAGTCACAATCCCAAGCTTATATTTTTTGGATAGCATTGATAGCATATCTAGATTTACTATAAGCTTCTCATTATCAATTGCGCCACCAAAACAAATCTCATCAAATTTTGAGATTATCTCTTGCATTGGAACAGTTATACCATAGCTTTCAATAATCGCTTTGCTGCAATCCCAATCATTATTGAGCCTGCCTTTTTCTTTGAAAAACTGAATAATTTCAAAAGTTATTTGTTTATCAATTCCATTTTTTTTAAGAAAGTAATTTACTGCCTCCCTGATAGCTACCCTATATGAATTTGATACATCAACCAAAACACCATCCATGTCAAATAGTATTGTGTCAACTTTTTCAAACATTAACTGTAGCCTGATTTCGGCCAATGCGATATAAAAAATAGTCATCTCTTCCTCTGAGCCAATTGATATTCGCAGGAACCCCTTAATTTTTTTATCAAGGTTTTTCACTAGTATTCCTTTTTGCATAATGGCATTAGCATAATAATCTGCCTTATCAGAAAAATTAGCCAATACAAAATTTGCATAACTTGGCGTTACATTAAACCCAAGCATCTCTGCTTTTTTTTCAAGGACATTGCGTTGTGTTGTTACATAATCCACATAATTTTTTACATACTCTTTATCATCAAGTGCTGCACTCAGCGCAACAACAGCTGCATAATTTAAGCTAAAAGGAGATGCAATCTTTTTTATGTCAGGTATAACTGTTTCATCTGCAATAATTAACCCTATCCTAAGTGAAGCCAATCCCCAGGCTTTTGAGAATGTTCGAGTAATAATCATATTCTTCCTTGGTGCTATATTTCTATTATCACATCCAATTATGTAAGGCAATACTGTTATATCCGAAAATTCGTAATAGGCTTCGTCAACAAGAAGCATTCCGCCAGACTTTTCTTTTAACCTATCTGCTACATCAATTATATCTTTTTCATCAACTATCGTACCTGTCGGATTATTAGGATTGCATAATATGACAAGTTTTGTTTTTGCATTGATTGAGCTTAATAATTCTTCCATTGGAAAAGAAAAATTATCTTTAAACCTTAACGCCACAATATTTGCACCTGCGGTTTTTGCATAAAAATCAAACATAGAAAAAGTTGGTTCAATTAAGATAATTTCTTCTTGTTCACCGACAATTGCATCTATCACAAGCCTAATTGCTTCATCGCTTCCATTAGTTAAGATGAATTTTTTTTTTGTTATGCCTAATACACGTGCAAGCTTGTTATTTATGCCTGAATAATCTGGATACATACCAATAATCTTTGCATTAATTTTTTTCATGGCATCAATTACTTTAGGACTGCATCCAGCTGTATTTTCCATGAAATCAAGTCGGATATACTTCTTCCTATCTAACTCATCTACTGCATATGGTTTTATAGTTTCAAGATTTTTTCTCATCATTTTCACCTTTAAGCCTAATATTTACTGAATTTGCATGCGCACTCAATCCTTCAATTTGCGTAAATGCATTTATTGTATCACTAAGCCTCTCAAGGCTTTTTTTGGATAAGCATTGTATGCTGATAATTTTTAAAAAATCAAGTACACTTAATCCTCCCCTTACCTTTGCATTGCCAGATGTTGGAAGAGTGTGGTTTGGGCCTGTTGCATAATCGCCTGCAGCTTCAGGACTACATTGCCCGATAAACACGCTTCCTGCTGAATTAATTTGAGTTATATCAGCATCATTTACCATCAATTCTAAATGCTCTGGCGCAAATGAGTTAGCATCATTGTAGCACTCATTTATTGTGTTTTTTAACACAATCTGCCCGTTTAATAATAGCGATGCAGAAGCAATCTGCCTGTTTTTGTCAGGCAGCTTTTTTAACTGCTGCTCAATTATTCGCCTAACTTCATACGCAACTTTTTTAGAGGTTGTGAGTAAAATTGAAAAGGATTCTTTATCGTGCTCTGCCTGCGCCAACATATCTGCAGCGATGAAACTTGGATTTGCGCTTTTATCTGCAATAATTAGTATTTCAGATGGACCTGCAGGCATATCAACACCAACTGTTCCATAAAGCAGTTTTTTTGCCTGCGCAACAAATGCATTCCCAGGACCAACAATCTTATCAACCTTAGGGATGAATTTAGTTCCTAATGCCATGGCTGCTATTGCTTGGGCACCCCCTACTTTGTATATCTCATTTACTCCGAGCATGCAAGCCGCGGCAATTATTTTTTCATCAGCGCTTACAATCCTTTTTTTTTGTTTTGGCGGCGTGCAAATTATTATTTTTTTGCAACCAGCAACTTTTGCAGGGACAACTGACATCAAAACACTTGACACAAGAGGGTATTTTCCTCCAGGGACATAGACTCCGATATTTTCAATCGGCCTAATAATCTGGCCGATGAATGCTGAATTGCCATTTTTTAAGAATTCCTTTGGCAATTGTTGCCTTGCATATTTTTCAATATTTTTTGAGGCAATAAATATAGCTTTTCTTTGTGCAACAGATAAAGATTCCATTGCTGATTTTTTTTCGCTATCACTGACTATAATATTCTTTGCTGTCAATTTGCAGTTATCAAATTTTCTTGTTAGCCTAAAAACAGCACTGTCCCTGTATTTGTATACATCATCAATTATCTTCCTGGTTTTATTTTCTAAACCTGCTGTTATTTTTCTAGACCTAATTTTGCTTGTTATTTTTATCATGGAAATACCCCTTTCATGCCAATTATTACAAAATCACTTGCAAAAATTTTATCATAAACTACCAGCCCTTCTTTAATTAGAGTGCTTCCACTGTATACAATATCAATTGCAATGTCAGCAATTCCAGAAGAGCAGGCAGATTCAACGCTTCCTGATAAGTATAATTTTTCAAACTTAAATCCCTGCATCTCTAATAAATTAAGATATTTTTTTGCAATTGCCACATATTTATCTGATACAGCAACTTTTGCTTTTTTAGGGATTGTCGAAAGTTTTTTTTCCTTTGGGCCTATAAGGCATAATACTGGCTTTAAGAATAATGCACTAGAATCATTCCATTCAATTACTTTTACTACTTGAAGTTCTCTTTCACGCTCTCGCAGGCACCATTCCCTAAAAAGGTCCTGGCCGGTGAATCCTATTGCTTTTTTGCCTTTTTTAGAGAGTTCTTTGACAAATAATGGAACATCTTCACCCCTTACCTCAATAGATTTAAAGCTATCAAAACCAAATGCTCCAACTGCAATTTCTGCCTGTTTTTTTAATGCTGAATTTTTAGGCAGAACAGTGAATACAATCAGAGCTGCGCTCTCTACTCATTTGTAGACCTCCGGAATTTGCCACATAATATTTTCTTATTTCAGGATAAAAAAGGGAGGCAGGCGAGACTTTCGTTTCTTCTTTAGAATCTGATTTTGAATCTATTAAAGAATATCGAACTCGCGCGAGAGGATTTGTGCATTTTTGTAAGGGGATTGAAGCGAAGCGAATGTCCCCTGAATTTTGGTCAAGCTTTTGGCTCTGCCAAAAAGGTTGTTCCACAGCCCTCTGTGCTGCCACTACACTACTGCCTCCATATGAAAATGATTTTAACTGAAAGTTAGAATTAGAATATTGTTCTTCAAAAAAAATAGAATTTAATCTAGCACAAACACCATAGATGGCGGCAATCACCGCAGTTTGCAGCTTGATTCATAACTAGCAGTAGAATGATGTTTAATATAAATGTTTTGATTTAAGCTAATTTTTCGCCAAACATCGCATTTTTTAGCGACGAGTATACAAAATTATTTTTTTCTGAAAGATTCAATATTATTTTTTTTGTCTCGTCTCTTTTTGAGTCTGATTTTTTAAGAGGGCATTTTTGTTTTACGATTTTAAATTTCTTTTCTTTTGCATATTCAATAATTAATTTTTCCGGAACTTCAATTAATGGTCTGATTATAATATTTTTTTTATCTTCTGCAGTATACATCGGAGGCATTATTTTTCTCGATGAATTATAAAACAGGTTCATGAGTAAAGTCTCTCCAGCATCATCAAGATTATGGCCAAGTGCAATTTTTGTGCAGTTTTTTTCTTTTGCAACCTTATAAAGTATACCACGCCTAAGCCTTGAACATAAAAAACAATAGTCGCCAGTATTGTTTTTGATTTTAATCCTATTTTTAATTACTGATGAAATATTTGTTTTTTTAATCAGGTAATTTATTTTATTTTTTTTGAAATACAATTCTGCCTTACTATAGTCCTGCCCAAACTTTGAATCAATTATGACTGCAAAAAGCTCGAAAACTATCGGCGCTTTTTTTTGGAAGCGCAGTAAAATATCAAGCAGGCAATAGCTGTCTTTTCCGCCGGAAAATGCGACAAGAATCTTGTCTTTATCAGAAATCATATTGTTTTTGGCAATAGTTGTTCCAGAAATCTTTGCTATTTTATTTTCAACTGGCATATTGAAGAATAAGAAATTATAGGAATTTAAAAAAGTGGCTATTGGCGTTACTCAAAAGCAAGTTTTATAAACTCTAAGATAGGAATATATTGGATAAGAGAATTGCAAGGCATGCAAAAAAAAAGAGGGCAGATATCACTTGTACTTATTGTTGGGATTGTCATTATTCTTGTTTATTTTATTACAGTATTTTTGATGTATAGCCAAAGATTGGCGCAGATAAAAAAAATTGAGTCTGATACGTTTGAAACCCATCACTCTCAGATCAAAAAAGAAGTTGAAGAATGCTTATATGAAAAACTATATGATTCTCTTTATGGCTTAATTGGCCCGCAAGGAGGATATGTTGACCCAGAATATAACAAAATTTATGGGGATTATGATACTGTTCCATTTGTATTAAGCAGCGACTCAAAGATTGCATATTGGTATTACAATGGAATTGATATCTCTCCATCAAAAGAGCAAGTTGAGCAAAAGATCGGGCGCTACATTGTTAGCCAAGTTATAGGCTGTTTTGAATTTTCAAAATATGCTGAGATGGGAACATTTGTAAATTATCCTCTCCCAAACTATGAAGGCAATTTTTTTAACCTTGAAAAAGACAGCACAAAAATAGAGGTATCATTAAATGAGGAAGATGTAACTGTTAAGTATACTTTTCCAATAACTATCAAAAGGGATTTCTATGAAAGAAGAATTGATGAATTCTACACTAAACTTGATGTTGCCCTTGGCGCAGATTTTGAAATTGCTAAAAACCTGCTTTCAGATATGATTTCTAATGCAGCTGATTATAATATAGAGCCAGAATGCAACAAGTACTCAAGGAAAAGCTATACAAATGTTTTTCCGATTAACAACAGGATTATTATCTATGATTATGAGCCATTTTACAACAAGAAGCTTGAAAAAACATTCAGGCTGCAATTTGCATATCAAGGCCTTAACACATATGGGTATTGCTCAGGATGAAAAAATTTTTATTATTATTAATTGGCATAGTAATATCATCGACGTTAACGCAGGCTAACTGCTTAGATTCTCCTGAATGGAAAAGCTTCTCGGATAAATATTGTGTAGATAACAATGAATTCTGTAAGATGGTACAAAACTCACCTGACTTATATTGCGATAAAGGTTATTTTACAACTTCAGACCTTGATGCTGACGGCATTCCAGACTTTTATGACAGATGTAAGAATACTGCTCCAGGAGATATTATCGATAACAGAAAACTTGAAGATGGAAAGCCAAATATAAAAATTGGCTGTTCTTATACTCAACAATTAGCCTTGGTTATGGCAGGTATTATTTATTTGGAAGATATAACTTTAACAACAATAATAGATGGAAAGCCATTAATTGTGAAAGGAGATGATGAAATTAAAAAGATAATTGAAAAAGTTCCTGATAAATGCACAAACGGAGTTCAGGATATAACTGAAACAGGCACAGATTGCGGCGGGACCTGTAAGCCATGCACAGGAAACTGTAAAAAAATAATATCAGGTGGCGGACTTGGTGTAATTATGGTTCCTGTTGGGTATTCTTCAAGCAGATTTTTGTCAGGAAATGATTTTTTTGGCTGGGAAGCAAGAGCAATGGAAGAAGCAATAAAACTCTCAACAACCCCGCCTTTTGCCGGGAGAGTTACAATCTATCGGATTGATGCGTTTGAAGATAATCCAATTATTAGTGGATTTTTACAAATACTTCTGACTAATCCTAACTTCATACCTGCTGGAACACTGGTAAGTTCTGCCTCTGCATATAAGTCTTTTTGTCCTGATGCTGACCTGATATATTTTCTTGCTGAAATGCCTGGAAGAAGTTATGCTTATTTTAAATCAAAAGTTGCCTTTGTAAACTCAGGAATTCCAAATCGTAATGTAATTACACACGAAACAGGCCATTCTTTATGCGGTCTTAGTGATGAATACATAGAACTTGGCCAGAGCGTCGGCAGCAGCAGTTCATTAAACTGTGATGATACTCCTTTTGTCTATGAACAAAATTATCTTGGTGTTTGGATTGTCAGACCAATAATCCCTGGTGAAACCTGTAATGGAATTACTAAGATATGCCTATGCAAATGGCATCCGTTGAATCCACTCCATGCTGCCTATACTGTTCTTTATGCAAGTAATGGTTTAATAGGAGGAACATTTCCTAATGCAGGATGCATTCAGGGATGTAACTACAACAGCTTCTCGTATAGGCCTTCCTTCCCTTTTTCAGATTCTATGATGAATGGCAACTACTTGGTAGGGATAAGCTCCTGGAATCAGGTAGGTTTTGACGTATGCAATCAGATGGTGAGCAGATTTGGCTAAAAAATTAATTTTATTCTTTTTTGTGCTTTTTATCTCTTTTTCGGTTGTTCATGCTAATAGCCTTATTGCTAGTCTAGATTATTATAAAGAAAAAATAATTATTAACAATACTATGCTTTTAGAAAACAATCTGCCAAAGGAAATGAGAGCTTCTGATTACTTGTTTAAAGTCTTTTCAATAGATAATAAGATATTGGAAAAAGGATATTTTGTAATACCTGGTCCTTTAATAATTGAATCTGATTTTGAGAACGAAATCCCTGCTGAAACAATTGATTTTTTCCCAAAAAGAATAGAAATTATATGCAGCTATTTCCCTACAATCAAAAACATGATTTTATACAATGGCAGTTCTTCTTTTATTTCAATCGACTTATCTGAATTTAACAAATGTAATATTAATAGTATCTGCGATGAAAATGAAAATGAACTAGATTGTCCCGAAGATTGCAGAAAAACAGGAAAGGACGGCTTATGCACAGCAATTGAAGATAAGATATGTAAAATAGATCCTGACTGCAAAATGGAAGACCCTGATTGCATTATACAAAAAGAAAAAATTAATAACACAACTGATGAGAAAAAAATTGAGCATTTTTCAACTGAAAAAGAGTATTACATAAACAACAAAGCAAAAACAAATAGTTTAGATAATTCAAATGAGCTTATTTTCTATATTATTTTTGCGTTATGTGTGACACTAATGCTAGCCGCAATTGTAATACATAAGGCAGAAAAAATAAAAAAGTAGCCCCGGGCGGACTTTCATGAGCGATGCTCTCGCATCATGCTTTTCATAAAAAGACATCGGTTATTCGAACTATTTTTTTCGTTTTTTGGAAAAAACATAGTTCTATATGTGTTTTGCTCCGAGGGCTTTCATACAGTTTCGTTCTGTATGCACAGAAACGAAGTGACTGTGTCTGAAAAGCGCTCATTCGAACCGCCGTCGCAAGCTCCAAAGGCTCGCATGATTGGCCACTACACTACGGGGCTATTTTTGTTTGCATAAATTTTTTACTAATTTTAATAGTTTTGTGGGATTGAGTGTATGCGAAACCCACTTCTTTGCCCCGAGGGCTTTTTCTAAAAGCGCTCCTACACTACGGGGCTATTTAATTTGAATACAATTGTTTTTGTTGATGTATACTTAAAATTTTGCCTGAATGTGAGATTGAGCAAACTTTTTTGCTGTTTGCGAATGTCTCACTTGTTTTGCTCCGAGGGCTTTTTCTAAAAGCGCTCCTACACTGCGGGGCTATTTAATTTTAGAATTATTTAGTGTTTTTTAAATTTAATTGGCTTGTACTGTTTTTAATTAATAAAATAAAGAAAAAAGTGCTACTCAACTCTTATATACAAGATTTTTTTTGCAGTATCGTGGTATGGTTCCCATTTTTCATCTTTTTCATTGTACACTTCTGTCTTGAAGATGAAATAATAGCCTGCCGGAATAGTAGGGTCACCTGCACCTTTTTTTTCTCCTACAGTTAAGCTTAATGGAATAATAGTATATTCATTAGAATTTAAAGTAAATTCTTTAAAAAAACTAGTATCTACCCAGCTTTTCATTGTATCTTCATTGTAATGAGCTTTGTTTGCAAGATTTCCTTCTATTACCTCAACTCTATCAATTGTTAAAGTTGGCCTAAATCTATGCGCTTTGTAATCCAAATTTTTTACAGCAAATCCAAATATAAAATTTTCTCCAACATGCAGCCTCTTAATCTGGGATGAAATTGAATAATAATCTTTTATTATTGCATTTTTAGCCTTTTCATATTCTTCTTTACTGATTAATACAGTATTTTCTTCAGGTAATTCCTTTAATGTTGGAATTTCTTGAACGCTATTATCTATATCAGGAACAGCGGGAGGATTATCTGATGGTTGACCAGGTAGTGGGCACGTTTGTACATTTGGGAGAGAGTTTAGCGGCTCATCATCAGCACTAAGCCTGCAGTTTTTTACTCCAGTTATTACACTAATCGTTAGCGCAACGCTCAAGGCAGCAACAAGAACTATCGAAACAACCGCAATTATTTTCCAGTTTGTCTCTTTGACATTATGGACTTCTTTTTGTAAATGAGATTCTTTTTTTTTATGTGTTTCTTTTTGCATCTTGTTCACCTATATAAAATATTAAGCGCAGCAACTTATGTCCTTAAAATACCTGGATTATTTTCGATATCACTTGAAGGAGTCACTGCTGCTTGCGCATCTTGAAGACACTTGCCACATACGTTTGTATTTTACTTCCATATATAAATATTTTAGTCTCAAGTTCATTTCCAGCAATTAAGCATCTCTTCTTCCACAAAATGTAATTTTCCTGGGATTATTAGGCAATGGAGTGGGCATCCAAAATCAAGTTTCAATAAGTCGTCTGCTTTTGCAAATTTAATCTTATGATTGTCGCTTCCGATTCTTGCACATCCAACTGCCAAAGAACCTTTAGTAAACACTTTCTTTTTCTTCTTCTCTTCCATTTCCAAAAGCAAGCCAACTGCCTCATTTACTGTCATGTATTTTTCCTTGTCTTTTTTAATATCAAGAAGAGCTAGCGTATGAAGCCCGTTTTTTTTGTTTTCCGTAATAACATCATAGGCTGTTGTTGGAAAAAACCCTGGCTCAGGATATGGGATTGATGTTGTTTTTCCATATTTATACAATTCAAGTCCAACTATTCCAACAGCGTTTAATATAGATGCATTATTTATTACAATAACGTCAATCTTTTTTTTCTTAGCGCGTAAAAATAAGTCACTATGTGTTGTTGCGCCAAACGCATCTCCAACAATCAGAAAAGCAACATTTTCCTTTGCTGCTATTTCAAGAAAAAAAGGTTTTTTTTCAACATCTTCTCTTGTTAAAAGAGCAATTTTTTTTCCATATAGCTTTTCTAAGTCACTAATCCCGCAATTAAGCCTTGAGGTATAATTCTCAAGATACACTCTGCTGCATTTTTTTATTGCCTCAAGGCCTTTTAAAGTAATGTCTTTTTCATTGTTAAGTCCAATTCCAATCATGTAGAGCATCTACAAAACCTCAGTAGCTGTTTTTAATGCCTCTTTTACATCATCTAACTCGATAGACAGCGATACATTGTATTCTTTTAGTAGGCTTATAAACTCGCTTAGAGTAACATTTGCTAATTTTGCGCCTAGCCCTAGACTAACTTGCTTTTTTTTATATAGGTCTATTGCTTTTGCTTTTTTTCCCTCCTCAACAAGAGTTCTTAATGTTTTTGACCTATTCTCTTTTAAAATATTTCCAAAAAAATCAATCCCATCTAAATCATCAATTCTGATAGAGAGAGTATCCATTTTAGCTTACCTCCTTTATAAAGTACTCATAAATATCTTTTGAATATCTTCCAATTGTAAAGAGCATGTCTATCTTCTCTTTTGCTTGCGCTTTGGTTATTTTTTCATTTTTATATAAATTAATAACAATTGCCATTGAGCAAACAAATGGAATTTGGCTTAACCTGCATAATTTGATTAATTCTCCATCATCTGTTAATATAGCTTTATGTTTATTCACATCAAATAGTGAATATGCAGCAGCTTCTCCTTCATGAAGCCTGAACTCTCTTAAAATATTCGAATATATTTTCTTATCGCATGTTTTAACATAAATCCTTTTTTCATCAATTTCTTTTTTTATTAATTTTGCGTCAAATGAATTTTCTTTTTCTATAAACTCTATATAGACTTCTTGTGGAATGATCACTTCATGCTTGCCTTCCAAAAACTTTCTGAGTAACCCAATTTTGGCTAATAAAATTAATGTTGACGTGTTTGAAACAAACATAATACAAAAGTATACCTTTGTAATATATAAATGTTTTGGAAGAATAGGTTTGCTTGAAAGTTTGATTTGTTAATATAATATTTAAGATGAAAAAATCATCGTTTTTTCCCTGATGTTTTTTTTTAAGATAGGTAAAGAGCGCCTCTATCGTAAAAGTTCGGGGGTGATTTACAGATAGAGGCAAGAAGGCAACCACACAAAGACTAAGGGTTGAACATGATGCCTACTTGATGATTTTTATGCCAAGCTCATCAGATACTTTCTGCATCTGCCGGCTTGCCTGCGTCCTGTCATTCTTTCCCAGGATCCAAGGGCTTTTGACTCCGGTAATGATAGTCATTACCGTAAGTTTTCCTTTTAAGTCTTCACTTACTCTTGCTCCCCAGATGACATTTGCATCATCATCAAGTGATTCTGTGACTAATTCTCCTGCCCTGTTGATTTCTTCAAGTGTCAGGTCAGGGCCTCCTGCAATATGAATTAATGCGCCAGTTGCGCCATCATAATTAATATCAAGGAGCGGATTTGATAATGCGCCTTTTACTGCTTCTTCAACACGGTTGTTGGTGTCTGAAGCGCCAACTCCAATTGCTGCAACCCCTCCATTACTCATAATTGCTTTTACATCTGCAAAATCAAGGTTGACTAATGATGGAAGAGCAATTGTTTCAACAATACCTTTGATCATTGTTGCAATAAGTTCATTAGCTACTGCAAATGCCTGCCTGATTGGAAGGTTACCTGCAATCTGGACAAGCCTATTATTATCAATTACAATTACAGTATCAGAAACCTGTCGCAATTGCTGCAAGCCAAATTCAGCCTTGTCAACCCTTGCCCTTTCTATCTTGAAAGGCATTGTAACAGTTCCAATAACAATTGCTCCGGCATCCTTTGCAACGCCTGCGATAACCGGAGCTGCTCCAGTTCCTGTCCCGCCGCCCATTCCGGCGCAAACAAAAACCATGTCTCCTGCTTTTAATGAATCTTTAATAGTGTTAATGCTTTCATGAGCAGCTTCTGCTCCTTTTTCAGGAAAGCCGCCGCATCCTAGGCCCCTTGTAGTATCTTTTCCTATTAGAAATTTTCTATCAGCTTCAACTACAGATAAATGCTGCATATCTGTATTGCATGCAATAATTTCAGCACCTTTGATTCCTTTTTGGTAAAGCCAGTTTACCATATTGTTACCAGCGCCGCCAGCACCAATTACTTTAATATTTGCCTGGTGCACCTGGATATTGTCCATATTACTTGTCTGATTGTTTGTTGCATTTGCTTCAAATGATTCCATTTTTCCCCCACCCATTCCTTGTGTTTTATAGTTTATATTATCTATGTTGTTTTATATATTTCAATCTATCAATATCTTTAAATAGTAAACTATACTACTTACTCTTTAGAACGAGCCAAACTTAATCTTAACCAAAACCAACCAAACCAAGATTAAATTGGACGACAAACCAACCAAAATCAAATCAATTAATTTCTTTTTTAATATTTAATAAACCAAACCCCGTTTTTTTATTATTGGGTTTAAGTATATAAACTTTTTCATATGAGGATATATATACACAAATATTTATTTTATATTACTGTTGTTGTAATATATATTTTATATCACAGACTAATTTTATTTTTCTCGTCTTATTAATAGATATTTTTTAGAACTATTTGCTTAATTTCTTTTTTACATTATTGGCAATATCTTTTCCAATTTCAGTAATTGTACTTATTTCTTTTGACAATCTTCCACCGACATCTGGATTTTGGAAAACCCTTTCAACATTTATTATTCTATTACCGTAGCTTTCAAAATAGCACGTGTTCTCTAGGGTTAAATGAAGCGGTGCAGGCACAATTTCATCAGGATATCCTATAGGCAGTATTGCCTGTGGCCTTATATCATCAGGAATATTTAATGCTCTATGAATTTGATTTTCGTCGAATGCTCCAATCCAGCAGCTTCCAAGGCCTACTGCGTGAGCTGCCAGAAGCATGTTTTGAATTGCAGCACTGCAGTTTTGTATTGAATAAAGCCTCTCTCCTCTCGCGCCGTAGAACTGCCCCAATTTTTCAGTTTCAGCGCATACAACAATAACAAAAGGTGCGGTTGCTATCCAAAGCTGCTCCATACATGCCTCCGCAATCTTTGAAATAGTGCCTTTATCTTTGACTAGAACAAATCTCCAGTTTTGCACATTACCTGAACTTGGAGCATATCTTCCAGCGTCAAGAATTGTTCCTATTAATTCCATTGGAACTCCTACTTTCATAAATTTTCGAACAGATCTTCTCGTCGCTATGCATTCAAAAATATCCATATGCGCCTCAGGCACTCTGGTAGATGATTTTTCAGCAGGGACTTCTTGAACCATTCTTATTTTTTTATGGCTTGCTTCTATTTATATTTAACTCTTTGAGGACTCTGGGTACTTAATTGACTAAGAATTTATCGTCTAATAGATAAATATATAAAGACGAGAAACTAAGAAATATATTATGCATAGTCAATTACCCAAAAATGCAAGTTTTGATATGAGGCTTGACATGTTTTTTGATGAG
>JAZDLQ010000065.1:0-13939 GCA_043801855.1 archaeon
ATGGGGCCTTGGGAAAAAAAATGTTATGAAATTACTACAAGAGCAGCATGCATTAACAGCTCTGGATGCACTTGGGGCAGCTGCACAGAGCAAGGGTGCTGGAGCTATTCAACATCAACAACATGCAATGCCCAGCCATATTGCTCATGGAATTCTAATTATAATTATTGCGAGTCTGATAGCTGCTACAGCCCAAAGTACAATGCGGTTGCAGCATGCAGCAATGTTTCAGACAACAAGTTGTGCAGGTGGAATTCGAACTATGGAGGATATTGCGAGCAATTCACATGCCACACATTTGACTATAATCAGACTGGCTGCACTAACGCATTTGTTAGTTTTGGATTAGACTGCGAGTGGGAATCTTCAAATAATATGTGCAATGAGAAAGGGTGCTGGTCTTATTGGAATCAAGCTGATTGCACTGGAAAAGTTGCTAACGGAAAAAACTGCACTTGGAGAATCAGCCAGATGCAGAATTCAGGATGGTGTGAAAAAGTTGGCTGCTGGAGTTTTGACAATATAAGCGTTAGAATGGAAAATCCAAGTGGAAGCACGAACCAAAGTTATTGTGAGCAGAACCAATATAGCTTGCCTTGCGTTTACAATGCTAATGGCGGCTGGTGCTACCAGGATATCTCAACTTTAAGCTGCGCAAATATGACTGATCAAAGAAAATGCTGGGATACTATGTGGTGTTTCTGGGATGATTTTGCTAATACATGCATCGACCCTAGCGGAGGATTCCAGGGAGGAACAATAGGAGGGACAGGGGGTGGAGGAGGGTTTAAGGCACCACCATGCGCTGTTTTCTATTTAAATGAATCGAACTGCAATAATGTAACAGGATGCCGTTATAATAACAGTCTTAGTGGAACAGCAAGATGTGTTACAGATAACCCAAGTATAACCCAAAATGGTATAAATTGCAGCCTAATTTTAGATTCTTCTTTATGCAACAGTGTGCCATTTTTGCCGCACTGCTGCACATGGCAGGGAGACTCTTGCGATGAAACTAAATTTGACACATCGTGCTGGGATAATATGGCTACACCTCCAGACGGAGCATCTTATTGTGAAGACACATCAGCATACAGCTCAGAATCAAAATGCAACAAAATAGCAAACTATCCATGGTATATGCCTTGCGTGTGGAATAATGCTACAGGAACTAAAAGATGCGAGTTTGCCAATGACTTATTTGGATCTGGTTTACAGGAAGAGGATAAGGGCGATTTAGATTTGATAGACAATAAGCAAGCCTGTGAACAAGGAGGCGGCGGGGTTTGGGTTACTGAAAGCTATTGTGGAACAGGAGAGCTTTGGAATAAATCAATCACTATTGGAAGATGCACTCCGAAAATGGGTGTAGCAGGAGGAAATTGCGATATAAGCTGTAATGATTGCGAATATGCTTCAAGCGGTACAAACCAGAGCACAGAAGCTGCTGCTAGAGAGGCATGCCAAAATTCTGATCTTGGATTTTGTGAATGGATTTCTGATAATAATGCCCCAAATGGCTACGGCTATTGTAAGTCAAAAGCTGAATTCCAAAGCGGAGCTGTTTCAAAATGCTCATCAACTAATTGTGATGCATGCAATATGTATCAGAGCGGTAAAGCAAAAGACAAATGCATAGAATCTGCTTGTAACTGGGCTGTTGATCCATTAGACCAGACTAAAGGGGTATGTATTGGAAAAGGAGAAAAAACATGCAATGAAGACTGCTCAGCATGTAAAAATCAAGAAGCATGCTCTGAACAAGGAAGGGGCGGGCCAGAAGCAAATAATGGGCAGAATCCATGTACATGGGATACTTCTTATAGCATATGTAAACAAGCTTCTGCTGGAGGCAACTCAAATTCAGAGATTTGCTTTAACGGAATGGATGATGATGGAGATAATAATATAGATTGCACAGACAGCGGCTGTTATACTGATCCTTTCTGCGGAGGAAGCTCAATGATTAATTGCTTCCAGTACAATAACAACGACACATGTTTTGCGACAGAAGGATGCTACTGGTTTAATGACAGCTTTGGCAGCTGGTGCGATATGAAATCAGCAATATGCTGGCAGAATGACGGTAATGAGCAGGCTTGTAGATGGCTAAATGATTCATGTGAATGGCACACACCACCTCCTGGAATGGATGCTATGTGTGATACAAATGAATCTGTGCTAGATATATGTTCAACTTTAAATAACACCGACTGCAGCCAAAATGGAAACTGCTCATGGTTTGTTGATCCTTGGTGCAGCCAAACTCCAGAAAGTTGCGGAGATAATGCTGGATGGTGCGGCCATAAATATGAGATTTGCTGGATGAATAATACTATCAATTCAAATATGGATGCGTGCAATGATGCAATAAACACTGTCGGGGTTGGATGCCAATGGGTGTATGACCCTATGATGGGTGGGGGTCATTGTGAACCTCCATGTTTTAGTTTAGGAAGCAATTGCGCAAGCGATCCTCTTTGTGAAAGCATCTCTGGATTCTGTGATCCTATAGGATTTGGCGGTGGTGGAAATGAGATGTTTAACTGCTGGCAATACGACACAGATCAGGTGCAATGCAATAACCAGACTCAATGCTCATGGATGATAGAGCAAAGGCCTTTCTGTGATATGAAAATGAATTTTGATTGCGGCCAGTTTGGAAATAGTAAGGTATCTTGCATGGCTAACGGTAATTGCACATGGTTTAATCAGAGCGAGCTTAGTGGCGGCATGATGGAAGGAGCATGGTGCGGCATGAAGTTTGAGATTTGCTTTATGAATATGACTCTCCAAACTAATTCAACAGCATGTAATCAAAACCCAAACTGCAATTGGAGCAGCTGGAATTCATGCGAGCCAAGCATGTTTATCCAAGGTGCAAATGATGCTCAAAGCTGCCAACAAAATGGAGGATTATGGAGGACAGGATGGTGTAATCCAGCAGGAATGGCTGGAATGTTTATGGGAATGGCTATGGACAGCCCTCCTGTAATGCTAGGAAACGATATCTGCCCTGAAACAGGAATACCCTCTTATGTTGACATATGCGGTGCAGGACTTAAAGACAGCCCTGATAACTGGGGATTAGGAATAGGAGTGAATGATATAAGAGATGCTGCAATGTGCAACGGAGTAACAACATTCCAGGGGCTTGGTTCAGGAACAAAAGCATCTAAATTTTACTGGTATCTTGATACAGACGGCAGACAGACAGGAGGCTGTAGCCTTGATTCTAATACAAGCAATGTTGGCTGGGACTTATTATTTAATTACCTAGCAAGCTATACTGATGGAAGCTTATCAGAAACAAGAACAGCGTATAGATGTGTAAATAGCCAATGGACTGTTACAAACATACAATTAAATAGCTGGAAAGAAAAGATGTGCAATGAGTTACAGGGAGCAATGGTAGCATTAAATAAAGATGACCTTATGAATTTTGAAGGGTTATTGAATTCATCAAGCAACATAAGATTCTATTTTATAACTGCAAACGGCTCAACTAATTCAAGCTCTCCTGTAGATATATTAGGACCTCTGTATTACACTCCTGGAACTATTGACTTTCTGTCAGAATGCTGCTGGGCATTAGGAGACGCTAATCTTGACTGCGATGCAGATGGATTATCTCCTGCAAACGATCCTAACTGCCAGTCCATGAAAGGAGACGGATTTATTAAATTTGAAGATTGCTGGGGAGATGGCAGAGATGATGATGGAGACAGCTATACTGATTGTTGGGATCCTGACTGCAAAGGAAACACTTACTGTGTACAAAATAGATTAGGTGTAGAATCTTCAGGCTATGTTGATACAACATCTCCAAAGATTTTGTTCTGGCATATAGAGAAGTATCCTGATGCTGCATTACTGAATTTTGACTCAGACGAGCCAACAAACGGAACAGTGTTCTTCTACGGCCAAAACAAGAGTTGCTTATCAGGTAATTTAAATGCAACACTCTATGATGTTGGCATATGGAATGCTGATACTCCTAACTTCAAAAACTGGCATGAAGTAGAATTATATAATGACGGTGGAATAAATTCGCTGGATTATGCACTTGAAAACGGCACGACTTATTTCTACAAGTTCAAAGTATGCGATACAGCAGGCAACTGCGCTCAGAGCGCATGCGCAAACTTCACAACAATACCTTCTATAGGTTCATGCAGCAAATGCAGCTTCATCTTCAACCTAGATTTGCCAAGCTCAATAAGCCTTGATCTTGATTTAAACAATTCAGGCTCATATGCTAGCAGGCTGCATGATCAATGCGGTTCATCTGCAGGATTCTTGGTTAATTATACTGAGGTAAGATCGGTGAATATGAAATTTACAGATAGTTCAACAACACCTGCTACAGAAATATATTTGATTGGAGCAAGACTTACAAGAAGTATAATGCACAATCAGGAAATAAGAAAAATAAACAAGGCAGGAGGCATAAAAGCAGGAACAACATTAACCGCAGCAGGAACAATAGTAGGATATGCAGGCCTAGATAAGGAAATAACAAACAAGCTTGTAGATAAATTACATCCAAAATCATGCATGATAAAAATACCTGGAACAGGAACTTGCGACAAACTGTACCACTGTGATGACAGCCTTGGAAACTGCGTTGATAAGACTAGCATTGCAATATTAAACCAGACAGGAAGCAACTATTGCATATGGAATATACCATGCACCTTCTCAACGTATGCAGGAGGACAACCAGGAACTCCTACATCTAATCCTCCACCAGGAGGCAGTGGCGGTGGCGGAGGCGGCGGTGGAAAAGCATTACCTTCAAATGCTGCTGGAAAAGCATCCCATACATGGGATTCTATAGCAGCAGGACAAACAACAGCTATGAATATTAACAGCGAATTAATAGCTATAAACGGACTGACATTTACTGTTAAGAACCAAATAAAATCTGTGTCTTTGGATGTTTTAAGCCTTAAGGATAAGCCAGCTGAAATAATAGTTCCAGACAACACAATTTACCAATATCTTCAAATTACAACCACAATGACTGAAATTGATTTTACTAAGGCGGAGATCAAATTTAAAGTATCCAAAACCTGGATTGATGAAAATAAAATAGAAATTTCATCTATAGTATTAAACAGATATGCTAATAACAAATGGGAAAAACTGACTACAAAGTTGTTAAGCAGTGATGCTACTTACTATTATTTTAGCTCTGCTGCATCTGGATTCAGCTATTTTGCAATTACAGGAGCTGCTAAAACAACAGCTGAAGAACAAAAGGAAGCGCTGCAGGAAGAATCAAAGCCCATTCAAGAAGTAACCGGAGAATCAGTATCAGAAGAAATAATTGAAGAAGAGCAAGGAAAAAGAAAATCAGCAATGGAATTTATAAAAAACCTGCCTACAACTGTAATTACAGTAATAATACTGGCTGTTGTGCTGATATTAATAAGCTTGATAATAACAAAGAAGAAAAACCAAGGCAATAAACCTTAATTTTCTTTTTCTTTCCTTTTCTATTTTATTACAATAGAAGCGTAACCTACCGCATTACTATAATCGTTAACTATATCTCCTGAAGTATAATATTTCAGTAAAGATGCTTCTGATGCATTTAGCAGTTTGCATAAATGCAATAAAGTGGCAATTCCATAATAACCGCAGACTGTTGCTCCAGTTTCATTGACGTAATTTAAAAAGCCTTCAGGATTTAATTTTTCTATGAAATCAATCCCGTCTTTGTCAAGCTTGTATAGATTTTCTTTTACATTTCTTACAAAAGGCAGATATCCATAGCTGACTCCATAATGTGTGAAGTCAGATGAAGCAATAATACAAACTTTCTTTCTAGTCTGCTTGATTGTTTTCTTTATGCTCTCAGCAATCTCTTTGTAGTTAATATTTGGAGAGGCTATCACAGGAGTAATCTTTATCTTATCAATATTATCTTTATTAACAAACTGCAAAAAAGGCAGCTGGACTTCAATAGAATGTTCTTTGCTATGCGCATTCTCATTGGCTTTTAACTGGGAATTTGCAATCAGAACTCTTGTGAATTCCTGGTCGTTTTTTAATGTTCCAAGAGGAGTTTTCCAATCCTGTAATGATACACAGGAACCATAGCCAGAATGGCTCAGTCCTATCAAAATAAATAAGTCAGGAATATATGATTCTGCAATCTCCTTGAAAGACCATGCAGCGCAAGGCCCGCTGTAAACATAGCCTGCGTGCGGAGCAATAATTGCCATTATTTTCTTATTATCCTTCTTTTCAGGAATAGCTCCAGGACCAAATTTATGAGAAAAGCATTCGCTTATCTGCTTTTCTAATTCTTCAGCATTATCCTCATAAAACATTCCTGCTACAATAGGTTCTCTAACCATTTTTATTGAAAGCATTAATTGCCTGAATATTTAAACCTAACGAAAATCAAAAATTTTAAATATACGCCTTATAAAATTAATGAATATGGCTGATGAAAAGAGATCACAGGCTTTTGCAGAGTTCTTTATTACTTATGGCTGGGCGCTGCTGGTAATATTAGTTGCTTTAGGAATACTTGTTTATTTTGGCCTGGTAAATGTTGAAGGATCTACATGCAAGATAGCTCCAAAAATACAATGCAAGGACTACCAATTGGAGAATGATAAAGTGATATTAACAATACAGAACAATATGGGCGAATTGCTGCTCGGAGTGGATGTTGGAGTCCAGGGATGCACTGAAATGGACCAAGGCAATATACTTGATAAGGACAAACAGGATATTTTTGTAATAAATGGCTGTGGCTTTAAGATTGGAGACAGGGTTGATACTTTAATCAATTTTACTTATATAACTGAGGAAGGCAAAACTTACACAAAAATAGGAAAATTGATAAAAACAATTTCCTAAGTTCCTTGTTTTGGCTTTCTCTTTAACTTTTTCTTATTTTTTTCTAGTTATACCTAAATATATCAAATAAAGTATATATGCAAATATCGTAAATATTAATGTATAATGTAATAAATAATCCCATCCAGCTGATTTTTTCAGGATAACTTTAAACATAATAACAAACAATTCTACTATAATCAACCATATGAAAAAAATATGCCCTTGTCTTATTTTTACATTTTTAAAAAAAGACTCAAAGATTCTACCTAATATAATACCTACAATAGCATTGAAAACTATGGTAAAAAGTAGGCTTAGGATAAAGTAATATTGGTCAAAAAGAATATTAACTAATAATTTTCCAGGCAATAGGGGAATCATAGGTATATTACAAACAATTCCTACGTCTGAATGTGCATTTCTTGTTGTAACATAACAGATTAATGTTAAGAAAAATGATACTAAAGAAATAATTAAAAAAATAATTCCTCCTTTTTGCCAATATCTTAACCCTCCCCACCATTTAACAAACTTGCGCATATCTTCGTTTTATTCATTTAGACTATAAAAAATTTCCTAAAAAACCAGGAGTTTTATCTTTCTTGTTAATACCACTGGCCACTGGCCAACCACGCGTGAGGTATTTAAAGGAAACCTTGTTACCATTTTTGATTTTTATTTAAAATCACCTTAAATATAGTTCAACTATCAAATTTTGATTTTTGTTTTAATCAAAATCAATTATATAGTTTCACTGCAGTAAAAATGGATGATTTAAAATGAATAAAAAATCAAAAAATAAATCCTTTAAGATGTCTAAAGATGAGAAAATAAGAATGCTTTTAGAATATGCTAGAGAATGCTATAAAAAAGGCCATAAACCTTCTAAAGGGGAAATCAGAAGAAAATTTAATTTAGAAATATATAATTATTTTAAAAATATTGCAGATTATCATGAAAAAGCAGGAATTAAGCTTTCTTTGAGAAACTATCCTAAAGAAAAAGCTAAAGAAGTTATAATCAGCTGCCTTCAGGACAAGGCTAAAGAAGAAATATACCCTAATAGAAAAGAAATTGAAAAAACCTTAAATATTCATTTTTCTACATATTTTAAAAATTTGAAAGAACTTTATGATTCTGCAAAAATCGATTATTATTTAGCTCAAAGAGAAATAAAAACTAAGGTCTCAGCTCCTCATACTCATAGCTATGATACTTTGAACAATCAAAAAAATTTTATTAGAAAATTCATACAAGAAAATGTTTCTAAAGGCATATACCCCAGTGTACAGCATATACAAAAAGAATTAAATCTATCATTTTACAACTTATATAATGACATCTTTGAAGCTTATGAAGATGCAGGAATAAGTTATAATAGAGTTTCTCCAATTATTCTTGGTAAGAAAAAAGAAGAGATATTTACAAAAATAATTAAAGAATTACTTCAAAAAATAGGATTTACTATTAAAAGAATTTCTATCGAGTCTGAAATAAATTTCAATAGACATGCAGATATGATAATTGAGGATAAACAAGGTAGAGTTTATCTAGTAGAAATCAAAGCATACAGGAAAGACTATTATATAAGCAAAAGAGAATTTGAACAATTATTAAAATATTTAATAAAAGAAAAAATATCTAATGGAATTTTTATTACCACTTCTAATGCAAAGAGATGCAGTTTTAATGATATCAAATTTATTAATGGAGAAGAAGTCATTAAACTCCTCAAGGAGTATAAATTATCTAAACACATCGAATTAATTGAGTGGGTACAAGAGTCAAGAATTAATTCTAAAGAATTAGAAAATCACAGAGATAAAATAAAAAATAAAATAATAAACTACATTAGGACTAAAGAGACAATTCCAACCAAAAAAGAAATTCAAAGAGTTTTCAAGATTGACCTAAGAACCGCTTTTGGAAAAATTAACCCTTATGCAAATTTGTTAGAAGAAATAAAAATAAAATAAAAATCAAGTACCTTCACTCCAACTATTTAAGTACTCAATCTGCTCTTTAGTGAGAGTATCTATCTCAACACCTAACGCCTCAAGCTGGAGTTTGGCGATATCATTATCTATCTCTTCTGGTAATGTTATAACTTTAACAGGCAGCTTATTTTTATTTTTAACTAGAAACTCACATGATAATGCCTGTCCACAAAAAGAAGTAGACATTACCTCGCTAGGATGCCCTTCTGCTAATGATAAATTAACTAACCTGCAGTTAGCTAATGCAATAATTTTTTTTCCAGTTTCTAGAGTACATTCTTCGACATAAGGTCTTATTTCTCTAACTTTTTTTGCGTTTTCTTTTAAAGCTTTGTAATCTATCTCAGCATCAAAGTGCCCAGAGTTGGCTAATATTACATTGTTCTTCATTAATTTCATATGATCTAGTCTGATTACATTCTTATTTCCAGTAACTGTAACAAAAATATCTCCTATTTTTGCAGCTTCATTCATAGGCATGACTCTGAAACCATCTAATTTAGCTTGCAACGCTCTAAAATGGTTTACTTCTGTCACAATAACATTTGCACCCATCCCCCTTGCCCTTAAACTAACTCCTTTTCCACAATCACCATATCCTACTACAACTACATTTTTGCCAGCAATCAAGATGCTTGTCCCTCTTAAGATACCATCTATTGTGCTTTGTCCAGTCCCATAATAATTATCCAAAAGGTGTTTTGTTTTGTTGTCGTTTACAGCTATCATAGGATATTTTAAAGCAGCATCTTTTTCCATTGCCTTTAGCCTTATTACTCCTGTTGTAGTTTCCTCGCAGCCACCGATTATATCTTGGATTAATTCCTTGTGCTTTAAGTGTATCTCAGAAACTAAATCACAGCCATCATCTATTGTGATCTGCGGATGTGTTTTGATTACTTCATTAATATACCTGTAATAATCCTCCTTTGTTTCTCCTTTGTAAGCCCATACTTTAACACCTTCTTCTGCCAATGCAGCAGCAACATCATCCTGGGTGCTTAATGGATTGCAGCCTGTAATTGCAACATCTGCTCCACCAGCTATTAAAGTTCTAACAAGGATTCCTGTTTCCTTTGTAACATGCAAAGCCATTCCAACCCTTATTCCTTTCAATGGCTTTTCTTTTTCGAATCTTTTCTTTACTTTTAATAAAGCGCCCATCTGCATCTCAGCCCATTCTAAATTCTTTTTTCCTTGCTCTGCTAATTTTAAATCCTTAACCTCATAGTTTTTTCCTACATCCATTTTTATTCACCTTTTATTTTTAATTTTTTATATTGAGTATTAATTATTGAATTCAATAATAACATTAAATAACGAAATAGGGGGAATACCTATTACCTTTCTTCAAGTCCTTATCTATGTTCCCCTCCCCCTTTTGAAATAATTTCTATTTTCAACTCTTTTAAGCTATCGACTACCAAATCAGCATCTTTTAGCTTTGATTTTGGAAATGTTGTTGTGACTGCTACTACAAACATACCGCTTTTTTTTCCTGCTATTATTCCTGTATTGGTATCTTCTATTACTATACCTTCAGAGGGATTTACTTTTAGTTTTTCTGCAGCTTTAAGGAATACATCAGGAGCTGGCTTTCCTCTCTTAACTTGTTCTCCGTCAATAACTGCATCAAAATATTTTTTGATTTTTAATTTTTTTAAAATGAACTGAACGTTTAATCTTGAGCCAGAAGATGCCAGAGCAACTTTAACTTTATTTTTTTTTAATTTTTTTAATAGATCTAAAACTCCAGGCAAAAGCTTAATGTTTTTAAGATAGCTTCTGTAGACTTTATC
Organism: archaeon; assembly: GCA_043801855.1. Lineage (GTDB taxonomy): Archaea > Nanobdellota > Nanobdellia > Woesearchaeales > GW2011-AR15 > CAYTWW01. The sequence goes on from JAZDLQ010000065.1 coordinate 10,658, forward strand.
TTTCAATAAAGCGTATTTTTTTGGATTTTCCCTGATATTGTGTTTTTTTAATAAATACTTGAAAATCTCAAGCGCAGTAACTCCCTTAAGCTTAATAATTTCTTTGCCAGTTATTTCAGCTCCTGCTGTTTTGGATACATACCTATAAGCTTTTTCATGGTATTTTTCAGTATCTACCAATACACCATCCATGTCAAATATTACAGCTTTAATCATATTTGCTATGTAATATGGGACTATTTATATATTTTTTCATAAAAAAGCTGGATTTTGTCCATAAAAATTAATAAAAAAGCGGACAAAAAACAAAATATTTAAATATAAGCTGGACAAATTAACTTTTGAGGCCAACAAATGAAAAGAGGCTCTCTGAGACACCCCCAACTTTTAACAGTGAATCAAGTTGGCTAATCGTTCTAGTAGGTTCGGGGAGCCTTTTTTTTTTTTTTAAAAAAAAAAAAAAAAAAAAAATTAGATCAAAAATTATTTTATTTGATAAAGAACACAACATAATTGAAGTTTTAATAGAAAATTCCAGAATCAGCATTAGAGATTTGGCTAAAAAGACAAATCTAAGGCCAAGCACAGTACATCAAAGAATCCAGAGACTAAGGCAGGAGAAAGTAATTGAAAAATTTACTTTAAAGCTGAACAATAAGGCAATAGGGGAAAATTTTATTGCTTTTATACTTGTAAATACAAAAAAAGATTTTGATGAAAAAATATTAGCAAATAATCATGTTAAAGAGGTTTTTGGGATAACAGGGCAGTATGATATACTAATGAAATTAAAGTTTAAGGATGTGGATGAATTCAATGATTTTATAATAAAATTTAGAAAGGAATTAAGCATAAAAGAGACATTGACAATGATAGTTACTGCAAATATAAAAGAGGATATTTGATATTTCTCATATTCTTAAAACCAATGATAATTTTAATCAATAAAATAAAATAAAAAAAAAAAAAAAAACAATTCAAACAAACTTCTTAATTTTTTGATATATTATAGAAGCAGCCAAGTCTGAGTTTATCTTATCGGTTTCTATTAAAATAAAAGGATTTTTCTCTTCGATATATTCCTGGCCAGAGCCAGGTATACTCATGCCTTTTTTAGCTCTTTCGTATAAATCAACAACCCCTGCATTGTCTTTTCTTTTGCATTCCCTCTCCTCGCAAATCTCAACAGGGCATTTTAGTTGAACAACAAAAACATCCTTCATTAGTTTTTTTAATGTTTGCCTTCCAATATTTAAGTTGTCAGTTGCATCAACTATTATATTGATGTTGTTTTTTACAAGAATATAAGCCATATAAGCAAGAGTTCTGTACACATACTCGCGCTCTTCCTTGCTGTAATTTGGTTTTGGAGTTATAATTTGCCTTATTTCATCTAATCTTAGAATCTGGGCTTTAAGCTTTTTATTTAATTCTTTAGCTATTCTTGATTTTCCGCTTCCAGGCAATCCTGTAATCCATAAAGCAAAGCTCATTTTTAATCAATTTTAATAATCATTAGGGGTTATATTAATCTTCACAATTATTTGTGCTTTTATTTTTCGTTTTTTTTTTTTTTTAAACTCATTATTCATAAAATTTTAAAAATAAAAATGATGCAATTTCATATTGTAGACAAACTAAGTTTGCCTGCTGTGTTTCTTAGATCATTGTTTTTATTATTGTATATATTCATTTATATTTGCAGGATTAAATTCATTGGAGTTTAATGTGTTCTTTATTATATTAAACAATTTTCTTCTTACACTATCGCTTTGGAAGTCAAAAAATATTGGGTGCGCCATTACAACATACCTAAATGCTATGAAAATTGGAGCAATTTTTCTTATCTTGTAATCCTTAGTCTTTTTCATATAATTATTCCAATAAATGTCAAACAATTCCTTGAATGGGCCTGAAAAATTACCTTTGTGCTGTATTGCATACCAAATATAGTTCAAAGCCATGCTTGTAAAATCATCAGCAGGATCTCCAAAAAATTCCCTTGAAGCATCCAAAACAATCATCTTTTTATCCTTGAATATAATATTTGCCGGATGAAAATCACCATGCATCCTAGCCAGTCTTTTATAATCATCTTTAAGTTCTTCCCTTAATTCAGCTGCTTTTCCTATTATCCATGAAAACTCTTTCCTATTAGTCCATTTTAAATTATCAGGATAAGTATCAATTACACCCATTAACATTTCTCCATGGCCTATGCAGTCTCTTAAATGCCTTCTATAAATTGAGGAAGCTAATGCGTTCTTTTCTTCTTTTGTAACTCCTATAGGAACGTATTTTTCCTTATGAAGCTCAACCAAATAATTTGAAAGGATTAGTGCTTTATCTTTATCTTCTTTAGTTAATTTGCCTCTTTTCATTATATCAATTAAGTCTTTTACATATTCCCTGCCTTCAACAAACTCTACAATTTGGAAGAACTCCTTGCAATCTCCGATAGAAACAAGCTCTCCTTTAGGAGTATAACCTCCTACATCTATGCTCTTATTATGGTTTTTAACTTTGTTGCTTAGCTCATGCTGCAAAATAAATGAAGCTGCCCTGTCAGAAAAATAATCATGGGAAAACCCTTCTGGCCTTAAAGTCCTTAAAACAACCTTTTTTTCATTTTCTTTTACTTTAAATCTTACAGAATATCCTGTGCCATGCCAGCCTGTTCCCAATCTTTTATATTCTAGAATTTGAACTTTATCCTTAAATTTATTTTCCAAGTACTTCTGCATTATTTTTTTTTCAATCTTAACTTCTATGAACTTTAATGACATTTTCAGGATGATTTATTTTGGAAATTATATAAATGTTTTTGTTTTACCAGAGAGAATTGAATTCTTCTAAGAATTCTTTGGCTAAACTTTTGTCATGAATTATCAAAATATTTTCATCGTTCTTGAAATTTCCAGCCCCTGTTGGGTTAAAGCTGCCTGTAATCACAGTTTCATTGTCTATAATGAAGACCTTATGATGAAGCTTATACTTGCTATTGTCTAATTTAACATTTAATCCAAAACCTTTCATTCTTTTGTATTGTGAATAATCGCTTGCTGCTTGTAATTTATCAAAAATGCCTTTGATATCACTAATATTCTGAAACAAGATAGCGTATGCAATATCATCATCTGTAAAGCTGAAGGTCATGAAATATATGTTATGTTTTGCATTATTAAGCTCTTCTATTACCTGTCCTTTGCAATCATCTTCAGGGCAAAAATAGTTTTCAATCAAAAAATCATTAAAATAAATCTCAGGATATTTTACTTTTTC
>JAZDLQ010000104.1:0-46221 GCA_043801855.1 archaeon
ATCAGAAAAATTATTGGATGTATAAGAAGCGATATCGGCAAGAAAAATTATGAGGTTATGCTAAGTCTTGTTTCGACATGGGAAAAACAAGGAAAAAATGTATTCTATTGCCTGCAGGATACGCTATAGCTTAATAAGTACACTAAATGGTAAGTTTTATAATATATTAAAAGTTAATAAGCAGCAATGAAAAAAAAGACAATACTGTCAGAACTTAAGAAAGCGCCAAATCTAATCACTCTGACAAGATATGTTTTGCTTCCCTTTCTATATTATTTTGCATATACTAAGCAAATAGTAATATTTGTTATTTTGTTTATTATTAGCGGTCTTTCAGATTACATTGACGGATATATAGCAAGAAAACTTAATCAATGCTCAACATTTGGCGCAAATATGGATAGGATTGCTGATGAATTGACACAATTTTCTGCTTTGGCATTCCTCTTTTTTATAGCAAAAGAAACTCTATTAGATTATGCAGTACCAATTTCTGTTGCTGTAATATTAGCAATAATAAATAAAGCTATTAACATTTTTTTCTTTAAAAATAAGAACTCTTTTCACACAATTAGTGCAAAAGCTAGCGGATATCTATTTTATATCTCTTTTAGCATCTCTTTTTTATTCAATATTCGCCAGGCAATTCTTCCGTATATCTTTATTATATCTATAGACCAATTTGAAGAGATTTTAATTATTATTAAATATAAAACAATAAATGAAAACATAAGGTCAATTTTTACTGCAAAACAGGACTTAAAAAAACATGAATGAAATATTAAGATATGTTTTATCCTGTATCTGGTATATTCTTCCAGCTTATATAGCAAATATGGCACCTGTTTTTGCTTATTTACTTTTCAAGGAAAAATTTAGTGAACCTGTTGATTTTAATCTAAAGCTTAATGGCCGTCCATTATTTGGAAAAAATAAAACAATAAGAGGCTTTATTGCTGCTATTATTGTTGGGATAGCTGTTACTTATCTTCAAAAAATTGCATATAAGGTATCATTTTTTAATGAAATAAGCCTATTAGATTATTCAACTGCAAATATTTTAGTTCTTGGATTTCTTATGGGTTTTGGCGCGCTTTTTGGAGACTTAATAAAAAGCTTTTTTAAAAGAAGGTTAAATATTGCGCCCGGAAAATCATGGAAACCATTTGACCAGATTGATTTTTTAATCGGCGCCATTTGTCTGACTTCAATAGTATATTTTCCACAGATTGAAATAATAGCAGGCGCTCTAGTCATAATGCCTGTGATAAAGGTATTTTTTGATCATATAGGGTTTTATCTAGGGATTAATAAGTCAAAGTGGTAGCAGAATAGAATTTGCAATAAAAATCATGCTTTTCCTTTGCTCTCGCCAAAGAACAATCCCTGACCGATAAGATGCGCAACGCGAAGCGGCTCAGGTAATTTAGAGTGTGTTGATGTTGCATCAATAATCCTTATTGCGTTATCTTTTGATATTCCTTTTTTTTGAAAATATATATTTTTTGTATGATATATTTTTCCTGCTTTTTTCAAAAGAGCTATTTTTCGTTTCATGCCTATTTTCGTCAAGGCGCTCTCTATTGAACCTAAATCAGGTTTTTTTCTAATTACTACAATAACTGGGATTTTAGTTTTTTTATAGAGCTTTTCTATATCTACAATATTAAATCCTGCAAAAGTAATCCCATCTAAAAACATGCATGAGAGCGTGTGCCTGAACTTTGAGGAATTAATCATTATAATCATTTTTTCTGTTGAATCAGTGCCATCTATTGTAATAATTGAAGTGAGAATTCCATCAAGAAATTCTCCTCCGCGATAATATGCACCTATAATAATAGTGCTTTTTTGCGTTTCACGATTAAAAGAAGAGTCATCAATCCCTAGAACGCAAACTTCTTTTTTCATTAAATATGGAATAGAAGCAAACAATATAATTTTAACTCTTAATTTCTAATTAGTATTCTAAAGCAGAAATGTTTTAAAATAAGAGTGTTATATATATTCAAATTACTATTATTTGTCAGTTTTGAGGGGTGCTATCATGAAAGATGATGTTACAATAGTATTATGCGGAGCAGCTGGCGACGGCATAGAGACTGCTGAAAAAATACTTTGCGATGCAATCACGCAAGCAGGATACTTCGTTTACACAGCTATCGAGGTCATGTCAAGAGTCCGGGGAGGAAGCAATTCCACTTTAATTCGGGTTTCATCAAAACCAGTTAGTGCATATTCAGAAAGGATAGACTTTTTATTTGCATTTGATAAATTTGCAGTTCCACACCTTAAAAAAAGAATTTTAAAAGATACAATTATTGTCGGTGAAAAAGAAAATTTTATCGGATATGATGGAGTAGATGTGAGGCTTACGGATATATCAAGACAGCAGGGAGTCCCAAAGAACATTGTTGCTGTCGGCGCTATATACGCAATGCTTGGAATCGATCAGACTGCGCTAAAAAAACATATCACTGCGCAATTCATAAAAAAGGGAGAAGAAATAGTCGAGAAAAACATTGCCGCATCATTGCAGGGATATGAGAAAGGAAAGGAAATTGATAATATTAAACTTAAAAAAACAAAAATTAGTGGTAAATTAATGGATGGCTCTGAAGCGATTGCATATGGCGCAATTGCCGGAGGCTGCAATTTTATTTGTGCATATCCTATGTCGCCTTCAACCGGTGTCCTTACTCTCCTTGCAAAAAATGCAAAAGAATACGGAATCATTGTAGAGCAGGCAGAGGATGAAATAGCTGGGATTAATATGGCTCTTGGCGCATGGTATACTGGCGCAAGGGCTCTTGCTAACTCATCCGGAGGCGGATTTGCCCTGATGGAAGAAGCTGTAAGCTTATGCGGAATGATTGAGACTCCTGTTGTTATTCATATTGCTCAAAGGCCAGGGCCTGCAACAGGCCTTCCTACAAGAACCGGCCAGGAAGACCTAAACCTTGCATTATATTCAGGACACGGTGAGTTTCCAAGGATAATATTTACACCAGGAAATAATGAGGAAGGTTTTAAATTGACAAAACTTGCGTTTGATTTGGCAGATAAGTACCAGATTCCTGTCTTTATCCTGACAGAGCAGCATTATACTGATTCAACGATCATTACAAAAATAGATGCAAAACAGGAATTGCCGCAGCGTTATGTTATAAAGACTAGTGAGGATTATAAAAGATATAAACTTACAGAATCAGGAATCTCTCCAAGAGGAATACCCAGCTTTGGAAAGGGACTTGTAGGAGTAGATAGTGATGAGCATGACGAAGAGGCCCACATCACTGAAGATCATGATATAAGGGATTCGATGGTTGAAAAAAGGCTTAAAAAATCAGAGAGCATTATAAAAGAAGCAATCGCACCGACATTATACGGAGCTATTAATTACAAAAGGCTTCTTGTGACATGGGGAGCAAATTTTGAATCTGCAAAAGAAGCAATTGACATTGCAGCAAATGATGATATTGCGCTGCTTCATTTTAGCCAGGTATACCCATTGCACCCGGATACTATTGAATACCTAAAAAAAGCAAAAAAAACAGCTGTGCTTGAAAACAATGCAACAGGTCAGTTTGCACGACTGATAAAATCCGAGACAGGATTTGGCGTGGATAAAAAATTACTCAAATATAACGGGCTGCCATTTTCTGTTGAAGAAATTACTGATGCCATAAAATCCTGGAGGGAATGATTATGGAACCTAATGAATTTGATTTAAAAGGCTGCGACATTGCCTGGTGCCCCGGCTGCGGTGATTTCGCAATTCTTAAAGCAATGAAAGAAGTGTTTGCAGAATTAAATATTCGACCTAGTGATTTAGTCATGGTTTGCGGAATAGGGCAGGCTGCAAAACTTCCGCATTATCTTAAATGCAACTACTTCAATGGACTTCACGGAAGAGCGCTTCCGCCTGCAACTGCAATTAAGGCATGCAATCCAAGACTGACAGTTGTTGCAGAGAGCGGAGACGGTGATATGTATGGGGAAGGCGGAAACCATTTTATCCATACAATAAGAAGAAACCCAAATATTACAAATATTGTGCATGATAATATGGTCTATGGCTTGACAAAAGGCCAGGCAAGCCCGACATCCCCGAAAGGATTTGTGACAAGGATACAGACAACAGGAGTCCATTCTGAACCGTTCAACCCGATAGCTGTAGCAATCTCACTTGACGCATCTTTTGTCGCAAGAGCTTATATTGGAAACCTAAAAGAGACAAAAGAGATCCTAAAAAAAGCAATATTGCATAAAGGCTATGCGCTTGTAGACATATTGCAGCCATGCGTCACATTCAATAAGGTAAATACTTACCAATGGTTTCGGGAAAACACATACTATCTTGAAGAGAATTATGATCCGACAAACAAGACAGAGGCTTTCAAAAGAGCAACGGAAATTGACAGGCTTGCGCTTGGCGTATTTTATAAAAGCCCTGCAAAAAAGACATTCGAAGAAAACATTGGTGTCTATGAAACTGACAAAAGAGCGATGTTTGAACGGGAAGTTGATATGGAAAAGGTAAGGAAACTAATTGCATAGATAACTTTTTAGTAAAAGAAAAAAAAATAAGCTAATCAAGCGAGTTTTTAATCCTGCATAAGTCATTTCCAGATACTTTAGTGAAAATCAAAATAGTTTAAATTCCTGAATGGCCTAGAAACTCATTAATATATCTTCTGTCAGTTCCGCGCTCAAGAAGATGTGCTGCAAATGAATGACGCAGACTATGAGGGCTTACTGACTTAGTAATACCTGATTTTTCGCACTGTTTTTTATTATATGCTCAATTGTTCTTGTGCTATATTTTAAATTTCTGCTTAAGACAAAAACCAATCCATTGCTGTTATTTGAGAGCTGCCTAAGTGATTTTTTTTGCTTAGGCGAGAGCATTACAATCCTGTCTTTACCGCCTTTTGCCTGTTTAATACCTAAATTCGCCACTGGGCGAATTTAGAGGCAGTTTTTCGTGATTTCATTAATTGAAGAATTTTTACATTGAGTGAATCAATGTAAAAATTATGAAAATATTTTCTGAAAGAAAACAAAGAAAATCAAAAGGTAAAAAGAGTTATGTCTTTTTTGATAGTTTATAAAACAAAACACAACTCTAAGTATAGGAAATTATGCACTGATTGAAAAATTTGATGGTGAGTACAATTATTTTGACTACGTTTTAAACGGAGTTAAAGGCAAAGCACTAAATTTTGTGGCGAGCACTAAGCTATTTATTTATAATCGCCTGGACGAATGTTTTTCTGTAAACCAAATAATTTCAGGTTATAGTCCTGAATTATTTGAAAAAATAGGATTTGATGAAACTCCAAAAGAACGCAGCTTATATCGTTGTATAGAGCGAATTGGTAAAAATTATCAATTCATACTCAGCAGACATCTTGAATTTGTACACGATGAAAGATTAATTACCGACACACAATTTATTGATTTTAGTTCATCCTATTTTGAGGGTAAAAAATGTGAGCTTGCAGAATATGGTCATTCAAGAGATGGCCAGCCAAACAAAAAGCAAATAACTTTTGGAATAAGCACAGGAATTAATGGCATACCATCAGCTCTTACAATCCAAAAAGGCAATACTCAAGATAAGGTTCATTTTAGGACAATGCTCAAAACAAGTGAAGCTGTTTTGGATGAAAACAGCTTACTGATTTTTGATACAGGCGGAAACACTAAGGAGAATAAAAAACAAATCAGATCAAAAAAATTTCATTATCTCACATTAAGGCAGAAAAAGATAGGTCCTTATAAAAAACTCATTGAGATCTACAATAAAGGTAATAAAATTGAAATAACAATTGAAGGAATAAGATACCTTTGTGTGAAACACAAAACAGAAGATGAAACAAGTTATATTTTTTTTTTCACAAAAATTAAAGGAAGAACAATTGGCGCAAAAAGAGCGCAAGTTCAAAAAAATCCTTGAAAAAAACAAAACAATTCTTCACAAAACTTTAAACGGCAAAGAGATTGATAAATATATTACAGAAAAGGGCATTGTTACAACAAAAGGAATACTGCAAAAAATATTGAGTCAGATGGAAAATCCATCTATTAATGGCCTTGAAGGTTTTTTTGTTTTGGAAAGCAGTCTTGATGTTGAACCGCACAAAATTCTTTGTCTTTACAAAGATAAAGACAAAGCTGAAAAGATTTTCAGAAATATTAAGGAAGGAACTGAGTTAAGACCAATGAGGCATTGGTCAACTAATGCAATTATTGGGTATATTTTAGTGATTTTCCTAACAAATTTCATTGTCAATTTGACACTTCTCAGAGCAAAAAATATCGTCGTGAAAAATTTTAAAGTCCTCAAAAAATACTTACACAAATTGACACTTGTTATTTTTTATGATAAAAAAGGCAAAAAAACAGAGTTTATTGCAAACTTTTCACCAGAAATCAAGCCAATTTTGGAAGATTTTAGGGTAAATTATTGTAAAATCACATAATATTTTGGGTTTTTAATAGCATCTGTCAAAAGGCATAAGTGTTAATCTAGCTAAAACTATGCAATTTTTTCAAGATTTACTCTTGAAAAAAATTCATAAAGTTATATGTCGAGAACTACCAACTGCTGACTTCGCAGTGGCGAAGTCAGGTTAATATGGAGAATATTACGTGAAAAGTCAATGTCACTCCATTTAAAATTCACTAGTTCAGAAACGCGAAGGCCTGCACCATAAAGCATCTGAAGAATCTTTTTTTTTCAACATGTTTTTGAAAGAATTTAATAGCAAATCCGCACTGGCGAATCGTTGATTTTGATTTGTCTTTATTAATCATGTTAAGCATGTAATTCCTGTCGCTTAGTCCGGATGATCTAAATTTATCAACATGAAAAATAAAACATGAAATAAGCTTAAACTATTAAATATTCATAATCATTTTTAAGTAATTATTGAACTTAACTATTATTTATACTGCGTTAAATAGTAGTTAAAATCAATATAATTTGTGCCCTACTTGTAGATATTGCTTCTATGTCCTAGCTCGATTACAAAGATTAGAAGTTTATCCTCTTTTATATCTAAAATCACTCTGTGATCGCCTACTCTCAATCTAAAATATGGGCTTCCAACAAGCCTTTTAACAAAAGGATAAGGCCTGACTCTGATTCTATCGAGTGTTGAAACGATTCTTATTTGGACATGTTTTTCAAGTTTATATAGCTGTTTTTCGGCAGATTCTGAGAACTCTATCTCAAACACTAAAAAATCACCTTGTGATTCATTTGAAAAGCATAGCTTTTCAGTCCCAAGAAATTTATTATTTTCTTGAGTTTGGTGTCCAAAAAATTTTCAATTTTTGAGGACATTTTACATGCCTAAATTTTTCTTTATCTGTGATAAAGGAACTGTTTTACCAGCAGCTATTTCTTTTCTTGATTGTTCAATGTGTTTCTTTGTTGCTTCTGATAATTCCATTGTATCCTCTATAAGATCCCAAATAAGAGCTTCATAACTCTCTTTATCATACATTTTTCGATTCTTTAAAGTGTCCAAAAGTTTATTGCTAATTTGAATTGTTGTTACCATAGTGATTATATAACTCGCTATAATTTATAAACTTTTCGCTGTTTGTCTCGCTTTTCGGACACAAATTATAACTCTTGCGCTCTAATGGCACGGCATTCGTACTTAGCCTCGCCAGGATGAAAATTCTTAGTCAGCAAATTATCTAACCTGAGTCGAAATTTCTCCGGAAAAAGAGATATAATATCGTTATATTCAAACAATCTTCCTTGTAAAAGTCAAAAAACCAGTATGCCCAAGCTGCCTTGTTTTTGGCCGAACCTTTCGCTGGGATATTTCCCATTCGCGTTCAGTTACTTCAACTGATTTTAAGTGGACAAACTCGCTCCCCAAAGCATTCACAAAGTCAGCGACCTGTGGAATGCAGGGGCTGTATGATACTAAAAATCCGCCTGGCTTTAATGCTTTGATTGCGTGCGGAATCACATTCCAAGGTTCAGGCAAATCAAGGATAATCACATCCAGGTTTTTTTCGTCAATTCCTAAATAGATATCCTGGTTTTTGAGAGTGATGTTTTTTAGATCAAGAAAATCAATGTTTTTCTGCACAATCTTATAGAAATCTTCACGGAGCTCATAGCTAATCACTTTCTTGCAGACGCTCGCAAAAAAGCAGACAGATGCCCCGCTTCCTGCGCCTGAATCAAGAATAACTGAATCCCTATTTATTCCGCATTCAGCGATTATCACGCCAATGTCCTTAAGCGAGATTATCTGCGCCCCTCGCTTTATTTTCTGGTATTGGTCTATAAAAAATGGTTCAAATACACTAAATTCTTTTCCTGTATTTGTTGTTAATAAGTCTCCGCCTTTTGTTGATTGCAATACGTCTTTTTTTATAAAACCAAACTCAGTGTGAAAATCAGATTCCAAATCTTTTACAAAATACTTGTTGTCCTTATATATCAAAATTAACTTTATTTTGTTCATATCATTACTAGGATTCTTTGGTTATATTTATGATTTTGGGGAGCGGTTTGTAAAAATGCTCTTTATAGGCAAGCAAAGACTCATGCGCAGTTATTATATCTGAAAATTCATTTTTAATTATGTTTACTGTCCCATGAAAATGCCTATGGCTGTCAGCGAGAATATATAATATAAAATCCCATGCACCAAGACATTTAACCGCCTTAATTACAAAAAGATTATTATATGCAAATTTCATCATTTTTTGCTCATGGCTTTGCTCAAATTTTTTTGTTTTCAAAAGCAAGGTATACCAATGATACCCTAGCCTTGTAAAATTAAGCATAATGGTAAATTCTCTAATAACACGATTATGTAATAATCTTTTAACCCTATATTTGACACCTTCTCCAGTAATACCTACTCTTTTTCCAATATTATGATATGGCATTCTTGCGTCACCTGACAGCGCTTCCAGAATAGAAATGTCAGTCTTATCAGGTATAAAAGGAATAGGAGGTTTAAATCTTCTAATTACCTGAATTCCGCTATCTTTATGGATTATCTTTGGACTGTGTGAAGATAGATAACCTTTTATTACAATCATTTTTTCATTTTGGAGTATTATATCCGGATATTTTTTTGTTATTTCTGAAAGCTTTACGTCAAAATCTTCTATGCTTTTTGAAAGAACTATGATTTCAAGATCATATTTATCGCTATATTCAATTACTTCCCTAACATAAGAGAGACTCTTTAAGAAAAAGATAAAATCCGATTTCTTTTTTTGATCTTTTTCATCAAGAGTTACAAATACATGAAAATCATAAAAGCCAAAAGCCCTGAAATTAATCTGAGGAATAAATGCCTGTATAAGTCCCTGTCTTTGCATCCTTTTAATCCTATATTTTACACTATCTCTAGAAAGAGCAGCCTGTTTTCTTATCTGAGATAGAGGCATTCTGCAATCATTAGAAAGCAAAGAAATTATTTTTTTATCTTTGACATCCAGCTTTGTCGGACTAAGTTGCCACTCTTCCTCTAATCTTTTTGATATTAATATAAAATCTTCCAATTTATAATCAATTACAAAAATAAACTATATAAATTTTTTGAAAATAATAAATAATCGTCAAGATATTTCATATATAAGTTTGATGTATATATGTATATATGTATATAGAATAAATAAAAAATAACAGGAGATGCAAAAAAATGGAACCAACAAAACAAAAACCAATACCAGTAGAAGGTAACTATCGGAGTTGAAAAACCGAATTTCCTGAATGAAATTAAAGATGCCTACAAAGCAGGTATAACTGAGCCACGCCTATATAACGGCTTAGCAATTGATCTACTTGGAATGGGTAATTATTTTGCATATTTGCTTGGCCCTCAGGCTGGCGCTTTTGCTGAGCTTGTGCTTGATCCTGTATTTGGCGGAATTCAGGCAGCAACTATTAAAAACTATTACAAGAATGATTTGGGCAAACTTGAGCTAAAAGTACTGCAAGGGATAGGCATTTTAGAAGAGCTTTTGCCTTTAACAGACATAGTTCCAACAATGACGCTAACCTGGGCTTATACGCATTTCAAAAAAGGATTAAACAACTATCTTGAGCAAAAAAAGCAATATACGCAGCAAGAAAAACTCAATGTACAAAGAGAAAGACAACAGCGACAACAGGAAAAAGTGCACACGCCAGGTTTTGGAATGCCAAATCCAGCTTATGCATAATCTTTTTTCTTTTTTAGATTTGGTTAGTAAAAATTCCAACAACCACTTTTCTTGCCCATCCTACTTTAATCAGAATCTCAGTTATTTTTTCAACTGAGTCGCCTTTCATCGTCCTTATAACAATGTAATTTTTCACTTTATCTATTTTATCATCTATAATATGGACCTCAAGCATTACAAGGTCAATGTATTCATCGGCCCATTTCTGATGCAGCAGCTCTTTTTCAATAAGCTCCTTAGTTAGCCCTTTTGCCAAGCTTTCTTTTATGTAATTGTCAAGCGCAATTAGATATTTTAAGTCATTTGCCCTAAAATTTTCTGTTACTATCATATCAATAACATCTATTCCCCACCCTGTTTCAATCAGTATCTTCTTTATCGCATCTATTGAAACACCTTTGATAACCTGCTCGTTTGCATAGATCTTTAGCTTTTCAACATTTGCATCAAAACTATAGCGCTTGAATAAGAATAGATTCACTAAATCCTCTTTAAAGCCTTTATTTAATAGAGCACTTCTTGTCTCTTTTTCATTTAAGCCTTTTTCAAATAGAGTTTCCATTTCTTTAAGTAGTTCGGCAACATCGGATTTAACTTTAGTTTTAAGGCTTAATATTTCTTTATCTACAATTAGCTGCGGCCATCCGGCTAAAGTGAGTGCTTGCCTTGTTTCCGCTTCAGTTACATCTTTTGCAAACTCATATGAGATAAAATCATCAAGGCTGTTTATATTTTTACAAATATGCGCATTATTTAAAACAAGGTCAATTTCAGCATCCTGCCATTTTGATAATTTTAATCTTTTTCTTATTTCTTCATGCGTAAATCCTCTGAGATATTTTCCTGTATAATCCTGAAGCTCCACAAGTTTTTTCATATAATCAGGATTTCCACATGAATTTATGACTTTATCAACAATATATTCAGGCCATGCATTTGATAAAAGCTCTTTCCTGACAATATCTAAAGGTGTTCCCTTTGCAACAGACATATTTACATAACTCTGCAATTCAAGGAGTGCATTATCTGTTAAAACAATTCTTATTTCTTGGGCTTTCTTAGCTTTTTGCGGCAATATTGCAATAGCTTCATTTTCTTTGGCCTTTTCTTTTTCCGGCAGCTGCAATTCAGTATCTTCTTTATCATGAATTGCTTTTTCTTCTTCTTCATGTTTTCTTTTATTTTCTAGTGCAAGAGCTTTTTCTTTTTGTAGTGTAATTGTCCTCATATAATAAAATCCACCTGCAATACCTGCAACAATTACACCTACTAATATGAATAAGATTATACTTGAATTATCTTCTTTTGGCTCTTCTACTTCAGGGCATTTCCCGCATGGCCCTCCACAGTCAATTCCTGTTTCTCCTTGGTTTTTAAGCCTATCGCTGCAGCTTGCCGGCTTTGATTTTGCATCAAGAGGATTTGTTTTTTTACCAATCTCTTCAAAATCAGAATACCCATCGCCATCAGTATCTTTTAACCTCGGACTTGTATTATATTGATATTCAATAATATTTGATAATCCGTCATCATCAAAATCAAATTTTGCATCTTCAGTATTATTAATGTCAATGTCATACTTTGATTCCCATTCATCAGGTATTCCATCTTTATCCGTATCTTTAGGCCCGTAATAGCATTCTTCGCAAGGCCCTCCGCAATCAATATCTGCTTCTCCCTGATTTTTTTCTGAATCAGCGCATGTTGGGGTATAGCATATCTTTTTAACAGGATGGCAGTTTTTGCTCGTACAATCTTCATCAACCAAGCATTTTTTTCCATCAGTGCATGCCTTAAGATACTTTGACTTTGCGCAAATGCCTCCGCAATCAACATCTGTTTCATCCTGGTTAGTTTCATTGTCTATGCACGATTCAGTGTCATATCTGACATATCCTGAGCGGATTGAGCCGCTGCCTTTTTTTCCGCTTCCTCCCGAATCACCTGAATTTGGAGCAGTGCATCCCTCATCAATACTTCCGTCACCGTCATTATCAATGGCGTCACTGCATGTTTCAGGCATTTGTGAATCCTCAATAAGAATAAACACGGAAAAATTGCTAATATTATTTAGCGTGACTATTTTGGCAGATGTATCTCTTATCGGATTTTGATATAATGTAAATGTTTCATAGTCTGTTGAATTATCAGACGTATTAAAACCAAGCTGATATATTTTTAGTGCGTTTTGATTTGATACATTTATTAGTGTATAATTAAAAATAACACTATAGGATTCATTATAATTATCTTCTATTTCTACAGCATAAGCATATCTTGGAATATATCTTAGGCTATTGCCAAGGCTCAAGTTAGTGTTATTATATTGTGACAAATTTTGTATTAATCTGCCTGTAAAGTTCACAAGCTGATTTTCTGAGAGATTCATTTCTCCTGCAACTACAGCAAATCTGCCACTGTCTGCATAAAAAGTCAATGTGTAAATATAATTTGCAAATAATGTTGTATTAATCTCATCATCATCTGTTGATGACTCTCGCAAGCTTCCAGATGAGTTTGTATACTTAACTGTAATTTGGGTATCTGCATCAACCGAAATTGTTTGTACTATAGGATCATATACAAATGCTTCAAAAGTGACATCAATATTTTCATTGTAATCCTGTCCATTTCCATGTAAATCTTTGCAGATAATATGATACGTATAATTCCCAGTTGCCTCAAGTGAGATTAAGCAAGATGATATGTTTGCACTTGTTACACAGCTTTCTGCTGAATCTGAATAGTCAATATCGTAAGTAGAGTAGACGCATTTCATATTTGCTTCTCCACTCACGTTGATTGAAATGTTTCCAAAGTTCTCATCATTATAAGGATAAGTTGTATCGTCGCCGACGCTTAAAAGTATAGTATTTGGCTGATAAATGTCAAGGTAAATTATCCCGTCACTTGATGCTTCAGTAACCAGCCCCAATACATTATAAGCTCTCACATCAAAGAAATACTTATACTGGTTTGACATATTTGAGTGATTTAATTCAAAAATGACAGTCGCCTGTCTTTCAAGACCAACTGAAGTCCAATTCACAAGACCAATTCTTGGCCCATTATTCATAGTATATTGAACTCTGTATTCGTAACGATTCATGCCAGATTCTGCATCTGTTGCAGCTGACCATGCTGCATGAAGCCTTGTTCCATCATAGGTTACTGAGCCGTCATCAGTAATGTTAAATGCTGTAGGTGATGTCGAATCTACAATTATAGTATAATTCACTAAATCCTGATAATAATAATATTCTGATGATAAGTTAGCATTGTTATATACTCTCTGCATGAATTTGTAACAGTAACCATTGTCCATTGTAAAGGAATAGCCAGTTCTTCCAGTTATATCTGAAATAAGATTTTCAAAGAAATAATTTCCAGAACAAGTGTTATCTCTGTAAAGAAGCCTTGCAAAATAAAGCTGTGCGTAATCTATTCCTGATTCGTTATCTTGTCCGTTTGAAAAATTAATTGTAACTGTATTTGTTGTAAAATTTCCAACTGAATAATTAATCCAACCAGCAAGTGGAGCTGTTGTATCAACTCTTATTCCATCTGTTGAATTTCTCTGGCCCCATACACCATAGCCATTTTGCGCTCTTGCTGTAAAGTAATAAGTCTTGTTCTGTACCAATGGAACTGAAAAAGTGTAAGAAGTAATATTTGCATTGAATGATTGAGTCAAAATTGAATTCCAGCCACTATACGGATACTGCGCTATTCCAATAGATATTTCAAAATTAGATAATCCTGATTCATCATCAGAACTGTTCCATGATGCATATAGTTGAGAGCTGCTTGCCGTAAATTCACCTGAATCAATTATTCCTGGAATAAAAGGAGGAGTATTATCTGCATACACTATGCCATCGCTTGATACTACGTTAGTATAATTGCCAAGTGAAGTTAATGCTCTTACGTTAAAATAATACTCAGACGTGTGATACAGCGCAAGTGGACCGGCACTGACAAAATTATTACTTGTATTTGCCCAACTAACGGTATCATTCCAGCCGCTTTCTGGGTATGGCGCTGTACCTATAGCATATTCATATCTGCCTAGAGTTGCATACTCATCAATATAAGCTGACCAAGTTGCATTAAGAGTTGTTAAAGAAGTTAAATCACCCGTATCATTTACTTCACCTAAAGAAGATACTGTTGTATCAACAAGAAACGAAAGATTGTGATGTCTTGTATTTCCGACCAGATCCTGACCAATAAAAGTAAAATTATGATACCCTTGTGACAGGTTTAGATTAACTGTGCATATCTTCTGCGTTGAACCAATGCTACATGTTAGGTTTTCATTTGCTCCACCACTTATATTTAATTGTGTTTCACCAACCCAATAATCATCGCTGATTGTAAAAGTGAATGTAAATGGATTTACACTTGAATAAGTCTGCGGAAAGCTAAATGAAGGAATTTGTGTATCAAGGTATATTGTCTGTGAATCGCATGATGGTCCTGCACTGCTTTTATTGTTATACGCAGCAATGTAGTTTAATCCGGTATTCTGAAGCTGGACACTTAAGTTAAACCATCCAAGGGGCTTTTGGTTATCATATACAAATATCTGTTCTCCGCCAATAGCATAATTAACAAGCGCCGGAGTTATGTTTATTGCTGCATAATCAGGGGATGCAATATCGTCAACTGAAGTAATATTGTACCTGAAAAAATAATCAAGATTATGACCTACAAACTGAATATATCTTCCTACAGTAAAATAGCCATTGTTAAAATCAATCTGTGGGACATATATTCGCGTACTTCCCTCTGTTGCAAGAGAATAAACTGATGACATATTTGGCTGAACAATTGTTTCTGAGATATAGGTTGAATTAAGAGAAGAAGGATCTCCCAAAGTATATACATTAGCTGTAACAAGAGTTGAATTGCTATATCCTGTAACACGAACCAGAGAATTGTTTACAACATTAGGCAAATCCCAAATAACTGGCTTTTCAATATCCTGATATATTACTATGCTTCCTGAAGCAGTCTTATATCTTAGGCCATCTATTGAACAATTTACATAGTAAGAATATGTTCCTGTTTCATTAAACTCGCGAGTGTAAATATAGACAGATGACTCTGTCATTGTATTTTGGGATTCACTATTAAATAGAATATAGCAATCTGCTCCTGATATGAATGCTGCGTTTGATGAATTTGTATAATTTGCGTAAAAAGTAATAGTATCATTTACAAATGCATTCAACGTATCTCTTGTCGTGTCCCATATTTCAAGATTGGTTGAAGGCTCGTAATAAATTGGCCCGATTTCCTGATAAGAACCTGTGTTATTACTTTCATCTACACCAAATACTCTTACATAAGATGTTCCTTCTCTTAGGCTTAATGATATGTTAAACCAGCCAGAAGGATATCTTATGTTATGAACCTGAACTGCTTCTGATGTAATGACTTGATGCTCAAGCGGCCTATTTAGCACTACGCCAATATTATTTAATCCAAGGATCTCTCTTGAAGTAATGCTATACCTCTCAAAATAAGTTCCATTATGCCCTAAAAACTCAAGATAGGACCCAACTACTGCTGCATCAGCTGAAGTACAAACCAAATCAAGATTTGTTGAGCCTATTGCATATGTTGATGCTGCGCTGCAGCTTGTTAGCATTGTTGAGATGTTTTGAGACACAACTGATGTTTCAAAATAAGATAATGAGCTTGACTCGTTTCTTACTCTACCTGTTACATTAACTGACTCATTAATATAGCCTATAATATTTATTGTGCTTGAATTAACTGCTGCAGTTAGTGCCCAAGTTCTAGGACTGATTGGTGCTGTTGAATCATTTATAGGAGGAACTGATGTACATGAGCCGCTCGAGCAATAAATCGGTCCTAATATTTCAACTGTACCTGCGTTTGGAATGTCTGCATAATCTGTTCCCCATACATACAAATAATTTGTACCTGTCTGAAAATTGGAAAAAGAAAGGTTTGTTTCAAAGTAGCCTGAAGGATTTTGATCATTATAAAGATAAACATATTCGTTTATCAAAGTATTTTGTCTTATGCCTGATGCTAAAGTAATTGCATATTCCTGGCCTGCCTGGGAGACTAGTGTTATATCATTGTACTTGTAGTTTGATGAGTTATGCCTTTGGAACTTTACAAATTGTGTTGAATCTGGAGCTGAGTTACAGTTAATTAATGTCAAATCAGTGGCTCCGGCAAGGTATCCTTGCTTTAATTGACAGGTATTTGCCAGTGGATTTAGCGGTCCTGATGAAATATTTCCTGAATAATAGTTTGACGCGCTTCCACTAAGCCTTGTTGTAATATTTACTTTAATTGGCTCATCGATATAGCCAAACAACTCTATCTGTGTGGTTGTTGAAAAATTTGCTGAAGGCCGAACTGGAGATGTAGTATCATTTACTAATGGAACTGAAGTGCACGAAAGCGGATCTCCTGAACATATAATTGGCCCGAGTATTTGAACAGGTCCTGCATTTGGAGTGTCTGCATAATCTGTTCCCCATATATACAAATAATTTGTACCTATCTGGAAATTTGTAAAAGGAAGATTAGCAGTAAAATAACCGGATGGATTTTGAGCGCTATAAAGATAGACATATTCATTTGCGATTAAATTTTCCCTAAGCGCTAAGGTTGTTGTTATTGCAAATTCCTGGCCTGCCTGGGAAACAACAGATATATCATAGTACCTGTAATCTGTTGTGTTGTGCCTTTGAAATTTAATATATTGCGATGTAGTAGGTGTAGAGTTGCAGTTAATTAGAGTAAAATCATTTAATCCTGCAAGATATCCTTGCTTGGCTTGGCAGATATTTACAATAGGATTAAGAGGCCCTGAAGTAACATTGCCCCTATAGTAATTTGATGAGTTTCCAGATCGCCTTGTTGTCATGTTAACTGTAATTGGCTCATCAATATAGCCAACTAATTCTATCTGTGTGGTTGTTGAAAAATTAGCTGTTGGCCTATTTGGCGCAACAACATCTACGCAATTGTGGTTGATGCAGCCCATGTTTGCTGCCGTGTCGCAGTTTGAATCACTATTGCAGTCAACCCACATGCCGCCAAATACAGTTGACATGCAATAATCTGTATCACCATCTCCGTCTACATCTGCACCTGAGCCTGAATTATAGCAATATCCTGAGTCAATGCAATCTGATGTTGCGCCGCAGCATGCAAAATCAGCGACATTATCTGAATAAGTGTTTTCTCCGGCATCTTCAAAACTTGTTTCATTCACAAGCCTGTATATTCTTACCTCGCTTGCATCATCTCCGCAGCATTCATCTGTGGCTGTGTCTGTGTATTCTCCAGTAGATTCTCCACCCATAATCCAGCAGTCAGCGCCGCATGAGAAGTCTCCTTCTGTTGAGCAGCTGTCGCAGCGTTCTTGCGTAGAGTCGCAATCATACCATGTACCAGATTCGCAGTAGCCAACACCTCCTGAAGTAGTGTATGCCGATGCATTATTATAACAGTCATAGCCATACACACAATCAGATGATACAAGGCAACAGCTATTTACATTTGCCTGTGATGTGCAGTAATTAAAATTGTTTGTAGATTGTCCTGATGCTGAACATACCTGTGTTCGCAAGTATTCTGATGAATCATCTCCACAGCATGAGCCCCAGTACACACCATCAACAGGACCACCCAAATCATCTCTGTCTGACCAGATTAAATTGTAATTAGAGTTTTCAGGCGGTATCCATGAAAGTGCACTTCCTGTAGCCTGTGTGCAGTTTGCCTGGTTAGTATCGTTAACATCGTTGAGTCCTCCAAT
Organism: archaeon; assembly: GCA_043801855.1. Lineage (GTDB taxonomy): Archaea > Nanobdellota > Nanobdellia > Woesearchaeales > GW2011-AR15 > CAYTWW01. Next base: position 18,032 of record JAZDLQ010000104.1, read on the forward strand.
AACATAAGCAGTATTAAAAAACATAAAAAGAGCAGCAGCTATTATGAATAAAGCAAATACCATGCTTATTTTTACTTTAGCTGCTGAGTTCATATTAAATCAAGACTGCCCTCTTTTGTTTTTTTGTAATCTATAATCGATTTCTCAATATTTTTTTGCTTGACTGATATTTTTGAGGATTTCTCCTTAAGCTCTTTTACAACAGGATCATCATTTGACAGCTCCTCTGGTTTTATTTTTTTGAGTAGAATTCCTTCATCTGTAATTGAATATACAAAAAAGCCTGTAGTTTCATCTATAGAAAGCTCATCCCTTATCTCTTTAGGGATAACAATTTGCCCTCTTTTGTCCACCTGGACAATCTTTGGGTATTTTTTCAATTTCCCTCTTTTTCTGAATTTCAGACGTTTTTTCTGAATAATAGTATATTATACTAAATATCAGTATACTATTCCGAATATCAGAATTTAGTATATAAATGTTACGGTTTGAAAATTAGAAAAAACAAAAAAATACTCACCGAGAAAACTACTGCATTTCTTTTATTAGAGCATCGTAAAACTTATCTTTTGCGTATAACTCATTCCATGGCTCATGGCTGTATTTATCTATTCGTATTTCAAAAATATTATATTAAGTTTAGAGCATTCTCTGTCAAGCATGCAATCTCAACATTATCTTATTTCAAAAATACTATATTAAGTTTAGAGCTTAATACTTCTAGTGCTATTTTACCATGGGAGACCTATTTCAAAAATACTATATTAAGTTTAGAGCAGGTACAGAAGTTTATACTTGCGGCAGAAGATGCAAATTTCAAAAATACTATATTAAGTTTAGAGCCAGGATACTGAATGGGACGCAAATTTCGGGATTTAATTTCAAAAATACTATATTAAGTTTAGAGCGAAAAATTACCAACAAATGGAACTCCAGAAGGGAGATTTCAAAAATATTATATTAAGTTTAGAGCAGGAGTTACGCAAGGAGCAAGAATCTATCACAATTTCAATTTCAAAAATACTATATTAAGTTTAGAGCATGAAAGCGTATCTAACAAGCTGGACAAGATAATATTTCAAAAATACTATATTAAGTTTAGAGATGTGTGTAGGTGATGGAACAACTAAAGCAAAGTGATTTCAAAAATACTATATTAAGTTTAGAGCGAACTCAAAAACTGGTCGGCAGCAAACATGGAAACAAATTTCAAAAATACTATATTAAGTTTAGAGCTTGCAGAAATTAAGAAATGTCTTGAAGTATACATATTTCAAAAATACTATATTAAGTTTAGAGCTTCGTCGCTCTTATCTTTTTCGAGTTCCTCTTTTTTCATTTCAAAAATACTATATTAAGTTTAGAGCTGTTCTCTTGCTGGATGTCCTCCAGTGCGCTTGGATTTCAAAAATACTATATTAAGTTTAGAGCTTATATGATAAGAGCACCAGAACACCCAAATGCAGATTTCAAAAATACTATATTAAGTTTAGAGCAAACTTTCGGTATCTCTGTTTTTTGCGGAAATCTAATTTCAAAAATACTATATTAAGTTTAGAGCCGGGATTTGTGCCATTTTTTTACCTCATTAAAAAATTTCAAAAATACTATATTAAGTTTAGAGCTTTTAAGGTTTCCACGATATAATTGGGTAATCTTTCCAATTTCAAAAATACTATATTAAGTTTAGAGCCTCTATTAATGAATTCAACAGCTACTTTATCTGCAATATTTCAAAAATACTATATTAAGTTTAGAGCAAACATCTATCTAAGAAGACAGCCTTAGAAATGGCATTTCAAAAATACTATATTAAGTTTAGAGCTTGTGATAGATACAGGAAGCAGCATAATATTCAATGATTTCAAAAATACTATATTAAGTTTAGAGCATTCACTGTTATCTGCATAGAAATTGTTTGATAAGATTTCAAAAATACTATATTAAGTTTAGAGCATTGTTTCCATTTTATTTTGTTATATTTTTTTCATGATTTCAAAAATACTATATTAAGTTTAGAGCCAGAAAAAATAATCGCAGTATCAAAAGCACCAACAAATTTCAAAAATACTATATTAAGTTTAGAGCGAGTTATCTGTTAGATAAGCAACGACAGTATAATTTCAAAAATACTATATTAAGTTTAGAGCATTGCTAATAATCCCATACCAAAACTGAAAATAGCTGATTTCAAAAATACTATATTAAGTTTAGAGCTAATTTTATTGTTTATTCCACAACTTTTAATTTAAAATTTCAAAAATACTATATTAAGTTTAGAGCTATGGGCTACTCAAAAACGGAGTAGAAACGTGACAGCATTTCAAAAATACTATATTAAGTTTAGAGCATTTGAATATATCACAATCATATAGTAATTATGGATTTCAAAAATACTATATTAAGTTTAGAGCTAGAGCAACAAAACAAAGTAGAAAAAAGTTTGGGAAATTTCAAAAATACTATATTAAGTTTAGAGCACGGATTTGAATCAAAACCTCAAGCTTCAGAATTATCATATTTCAAAAATACTATATTAAGTTTAGAGCCTTTCTGATATCTCTAATTTCAAATAATTTCAACAATATTTCAAAAATACTATATTAAGTTTAGAGCAACTGAAAATGAGACAAGAAGAAAACGAAACATTTCCATTTCAAAAATACTATATTAAGTTTAGAGCACATGCAGCGTACCAATCAATGTGAGCAAGAACACAAATTTCAAAAATACTATATTAAGTTTAGAGCGGAAAAACAATTTGGACATTTCGATATAGAGAAACATTTCAAAAATACTATCTTAAGTTTAGAGCGTCATAGTTTTTGGTGGTTATTGTTGATATTATTATTATTTCAAAAATACTATATTAAGTTTAGAGCATATCTCCACTGACAAATATAACTTATTTAGACAATTTCAAAAATACTATATTAAGTTTAGAGCTTTTCTCCGTTGTTGCGTTACTTTTCTACGCTTCAAATTTCAAAAATACTATATTAAGTTTAGAGCTTATAATCGCAAAAAAAGAATGACTTTGGGTTTTTATTTCAAAAATACTATATTAAGTTTAGAGCTCAGGACAGAGTAGAAGTTTACAAGTTATCAACAAAATTTCAAAAATACTATATTAAGTTTAGAGCTAATAGGGCAGGAATCGATGGGTACAACTATCAGATTTCAAAAATACTATATTAAGTTTAGAGCAATGGTATTGAATTAAATCTATTCAACATTGTATCTTATTTCAAAAATACTATATTAAGTTTAGAGCGTATTTATCAACATGATTTTCAATTTTAGGTATCAAATTTCAAAAATACTATATTAAGTTTAGAGCTTCTTGTTTGATAAGCTGAACCATTAATACTTATATTTCAAAAATACTATATTAAGTTTAGAGCATGATAATAGACTTTATAATAAGTCTGCTACAGTTATATTTCAAAAATACTATATTAAGTTTAGAGCTCGGAAGATTGAGGTTTCATATTTTTAATATATTATTTCAAAAATACTATATTAAGTTTAGAGCGATTTGAATCAAAACCTCAAGCTTCATAATTACCATATTTCAAAAATACTATATTAAGTTTAGAGCTACTGTCAATGCAGAAGATAAAACCGTTGTATTCAATTTCAAAAATACTATATTAAGTTTAGAGCTATATAAAACAAGCATTTAAATATCTGTCTATCAGATTTCAAAAATACTATATTAAGTTTAGAGCGCTATGCGCGCCTTCTTTATTGCCCTCGTAATTGTATTTCAAAAATACTATATTAAGTTTAGAGCAGGCCAGAACTGGTAAATTTTGCAGTTTAAAGCCTTGTTTTTTACAATTGTGAGCAGATTTATAAAGAAAACGCTGTTTTTTTCAGCGGATGCCAACTTTTTACACATTTCTTTATATATAAAATTCGGAAAAAATGATAGTTACACTGAAAAATGATTCTTACCTATCAAGAATTGCGGCAAAAATAACTAAATTTTTCTTATTTCATAAGAAATATTTAGGGTTTTATATAATATTGTCATCACTGTTTTTCTCTAAGCCTAAAACTTCTTTTTTATAGCTGGCACTCCACAAGTAAAAAATAATAACAGAATCATGTTCTTTTTTAATTTTCTCATTAAGCCGCATTTTTAATTCCTTAAGATTAGATTCGGTAATATCTCCTTCAAAAACAGAGTTTTGTATGTGTGTTAAGTATTCTTTGCAGGTTTTATAAACTCTGTTTACCCTCTCTTCACCTACATCATAAATAAGAATAATTCTCATGTTTACCAGTATATCTTAAATGAGGAATATTTTTTGTCCTCAAGGAAGTATTTGATAAGCTTATAGCATTCAAGCCGAATCATATACTTGTAACTTACATCCCTGTTTAGTTTTGGATACTTAATTGTAGTTTTAAGTTTACTGTCATATTCCCTGACAAAAAGTTTTCTTCCAGTGTTATTAAGATAGCAAAAATTCAGTTCTTTGTCAAAGTGCTCAGGCTTAATTATTCCTTTATTTATCAAGGTAAAAATTACCCTGTCAACAATTAACGGCTTGAATATTTCAGAAATATCAAGGTTCAACGAATATCTTCTCTCAAAAGGCTCATGCAGGTATGAAATTTTTGGGTCAAGCTGTGTTTTAAATATTTCAGCAAGTGTTGTTGTGTATAAAAGAGAATTGCCAAATGAGATTAGGCAGTTGATGTAATTATCTGGTGGCTGCCTTGTTCTTTTGATAAACTCAAATTCATGGTTTTTTGTGATTTTATTAAACTGCTTAAAGTAAAAACTTCTGCATTCTGCTTCATGAAGCATCAAATCAGCCACAGATTTCTTATTTTCAATGTCACCTATTTTTTCATTAAATTTTTCAGATTCTTCTTTTAGGTCATACTGCATTAATGTTTTTCTGATATTATGCATTGCTCCTCTGATAAATTCTTTAGCAATCTCTAATCTTGTGATTTTATCTGTATAATTTTTAACTTGTTCAACAAGAAGCTTACCTGATACCATCTCCTGCCGTGGCGCATAGCAGCCGATATAAAACCCAAAATAATTATAAAAAAATATAGGAATATTGTTTTCGGTTAAAAGCTGTAATAATTTTGAATTAAGAGACATTTCTGCAATCGCATAGATTGCAGAAATGTCTTTTATAGGAATTTCTTTTTTTACAGTTTCGTTTGAGAACATAACTGAATTGTCCTTTCTTTCAAGTGTTCCGTTTTGCGTAAGGTAAATGTCTTTCATTTTTCACACCCAGCAATAATCCAAAAATGAGCAGCCCTTGCATTCTTTTTTTGTTTTAAGTTTATCTGGAATAGTTCCATCTAGCACCACTGTAATTTCTTCAATTGCCTTTTCAAGCATTTTTTTATTTTCATCTGTCAATGTGATGTCATAATCCGCATTATATGTCAAATCCTTAATCAATCCTTTTAACTTGATGCCCTTTGAATCAAAATACGAGAGATAATATAAAACTTGTAATTTAGTTCCTTCAAGGTTTGATGATGATTTTTTATATTCAATAAGGGTATCTCCTTTGATGTCATCAACTTTTATTTTTTCAAAAATATATTCTTTTGGCTTCTGCTCTTTGTGCATGACTTCACCAATCCTGATTATCTCGCTTTTGAAATTGAGGCCGTAATAATACAGGTATGCCTGCCTTTTGCAGTGAAAATAATTCTTTAAGAGGGTGCCGGTTAGTTTCATTGGAGGAGAGAGATTACAGATTTAACCATATTTTTATCTATCTGCAATACTTTTGAACATTCATCTGCTTCATTATCAAAGCTTGTTTTTGAAAATCTTTCAAGAGAGATTTTGCTGGAAATCGCTTTAGCGCTTGCAACCAGTTTATTTATTTCAACATTTGAATACAAGCAAATGGCAGTAATGTCGCAGACATCCTTAATCCTTTTATGCACCTTATCCCTATTTGGAGCTGAATTTATTTTTGTTGCAAGAAGAACTTCAGGCATTGGTAAAAGAAGTTTTTTTCCATACTGCTCTGTTAATATACCTTTTCCATTATCAAACACATGTTTTAACAATGGCTCATCAACAGGAGCAAACCCCAACTCAGTTCTCAACTCCTCATTTGTATATGAAAATATCATGTCAACGTACAATGGAAAAATATAAAACATTGGCAGAGTTTTTGACTCCTCCAAAGACAATACTTTTCCTGTTTCTGTGTGAATATTCTTAAAAAACCTAAAAGAGACAAAATCAAACCCCATCTCATTCTGAAGAATATCAGCTGACTCATTATATGAAGAGATATTGTTAAACCCAAGGTCAATGTCTCTTGAACCAAGGTAAGGCTTTCCTGAGTATTTTTTATAGTTTTTATTTACAGCAAAAAATACTGCCCAACCGCCAAGGATGCATACAGGCTCATTTAGCTTTGAGATTACTTTTGACAAATATTTATACGATATTTCTGTTTCAATATCTTTATACATTTTTATGTACCAGCAGATTATATGATTCCATGCACACGCCTCCCTCGCGCTTCAAGTCAACCAAAAGCTGTGGCAATGCAACAATACTCATACCTTTTTGTTCTATAGCCTCATCTAATATTTTGTCATCATAGGTTAAGAGAAGCCTTATATTCCCTTTGCCTATAAGCCCATTAGCCAGTATATTTTTTTTCCACAGTGCATAATCTTTTTCGCCTATGTATAAGTCATATCGTGACAAAAAGAGCTGTTTTGTGTAAAAGTTTTCAGCTGCGTAAGTTGTCAGGGCATACTTAAGTTTTGTTTTTTTTAATATATCCTCGGGATTTTTGTAAAAAAAATCAACATATTTTACTTTTGGCATGGCTTTTATGTATTGGCCTACAAGCCTGTCAATATCAATTACCTTGGTTCCTTCAATAATTTTTTTGGATTCAAGACTTCGCAAAAATTCAAGTGCCCAGGGGTATGAACACTCCGCAAGCTTTGCAATCCTGTATTTGGTTAAAGGAGTATCTTTACTACCCAATAATAGCCTTATTATTCTTAAGTTCTTGATATTGCGTTTTTCCATTATATGTAGGTTAATTGATTAGTATATAAATGTTACCTATATGTAGGTTAAATTAAAGATTTATAAAAGGAAGCTATATATTAGAATGAGGTCGGAGTTTCTTTCTTTAAAGTTAATAGGAGTTTATGATATAAGGATTAGGTAATCGAAGCACTATCTTTTTGGAGGGATAGCCCCGTTTCAGGATTATATAAGTCAGGATATTTTTCCAAATCAATAAAGAATAATTTACCATATTTTTCAACGTAGTCAGTATTCAGGAGATTAGAAAATAATTTCTTATCAATATCTACAAAATAATTTTGCATTTTTATTTTTACTTTCTTCAAATCTCCCAATTTAATAAATAACTCTTCCTTTTTAATATCCTTAAATGAAATAATTAATTCTTTATAATTATTAAATAAACTTTTACTTTGAACATTAATTAAAAAAACGGATTCAGTATACATTTCTTCATCAATTATTTTAAATGAATCTGAAATCCTTTCAAAAGCAAGAGATGAAAAATCATCTAATACGCTAGTAATTTGGTGAGATTCAATTTCTCCAAAAAATGAATCAACTATTTCTTTTACATCAAATGTTTTGGTATCAATTAATAATTTTTTTACTTTTGGCAATATGAAAGAATCTTTTAATATGTAGCTTATATATTCTCTATTTTTATCATTTTCATTAACTAATGAATTAATAATATAAACACTTCCTTTCTCAATTTCATTATATCTATTACATCGCCCCGCTCTCTGAGCCAAGCTGTCTATGGTAGATATATCAGTATAACATTCATCTGATGTAATATCAACTCCTGCTTCAATTAGTTGTGTTGACACAATTATGTATTTGCTTTTATTAATTTTAGATAAAGCAACAATTTTATCAATCTTGTCGATTCGATCTTTGGGGCATAATAAAGTTGATAAATAAAACAAATTATAATCTTTAAAATTTCCAGATTTTTCAATTTGATTAAATAATTCTAAAGAAGATTTTTTAGTATTCAAGATGAATAGATACTTATTTTTGTTATTTAGCTGAAAGTTCGCATTAAATAAATCAAATAACCCAGTTATAGTTTTATCCTGATTAATAATTTTAAAATCAACTTTTTTAGAAATTAGTTTATTTTTGAAAAAATCAGGATTAGATAACTCTTCTGCCTCAGTTTTAAAAATTAATGGTTGAGTTGCAGTCATTAAAACAAAATAAACATTGAACCTTTCAGATAAAATATTAAATACATTATTCAGTAATTTCCAATATTTATCCTCTATAAATTGGACTTCATCTAAAATAATTATAGAATTGCACAGGTTATGAAATTTTATTGAAAATTTGTTTTTATCTGAAAAAATAGATAATAGCAATTGCACATAAGTAGATACTATTAAGTTTGAGTCCCAACTGTCCATGACTAATAGTTCATTTAGGTAATTTTCTGAATTATAGCCTTTGCTCTTGAACTCATTAGCATATTTTTCACTTTTTACCTCTTGCAAAGAAAGATGGTGGTTCTTGATAATATATTCACTTTCGTTGTCTTCAAACTCTGCACCGTAAAAATGTATTAATGCTTTTTTAAATTCAGAATATGTTTGGTCTATAATTGAAGTATACGGCAAAACATAAATAATTTTCATATTCTCAGGAATAATATTTTGTAACCTAATGCTAAATTCAAATGAAGCTAAAGTTTTCCCAATTCCAGTTGGGGCAGTGAGAGTATACAACTTTTTATTAGGATTTATTTCATGTTTGAGTATTGTGCTTTTAAATTCATTCTTTAGTTTATTAATGGGCAAATTTAAGTCAAATCTTGCTGGGTAATCTAATGCTAGCTTAGATAAATAATTATCAACAATAGATATATCAAATTGGATTGACGGGACTTTATAATTTATTATATTCGCTGCCTCTTTTTTGTCAGAATCCAATAATATTGAAAATAGTAACTTTTCTATTAAAAATAATTCAATATGGTTATTACTGTCCTTATCTATATGTAAAGAATCATAGATGACCTTATCGCTTCTTTCTTTAATTTCAATTTGGAGCAATATGTTCTCAAAATCTAAATTCGCATATCTTAATTTTTCATTATAAAATAGGATAATCTCTTTTTTATCTAATATCTCTTGATGTTGCTTTTCTAATTCATTTAACTTAAATGTCTCAAATAAGTTTGTCAAATTATCTAGATCTCCGTGGTGTTTTTTTATTGTCTGTGAACCAAGAAATGAGAAAATATTATTTATTTTATTTTGTTTACAATATTCATTTAATACATAATAACTAATATAAGAAGAAATTGGCGAATGATTATCATGAACTACATTTTTATCTTTATTTTCTGGCTTAAATATTTCTTGAAATGAATTTAAAGACTTGCCTAAATCATGCAATAAACCAATAATGTAACTTATTTCAGCTAATTTATCTTTTTCAATGGTGTTTAGATCTAATTTCTTAGATAATACTGTTTGGCGTGAGTTTTCTGCCACAGAATTCAAATGAACAAATAATTCTTTATCAAAATGAGAATAGTAAACCATAACTATAACCTATATAAAGCTAATATAATCGTCTCCGCATTGATAAACGTTAATTATATTTCCCTCTATTAATTGAATCTTATTCGTTTCTGGCTCAGAAACTACTTCTTCACATCTTTTAATATTTCTGCCATTATCAAAGTCTAAAGGAATAAGGTCTAAATTATATCTTTTTATAAATTCCCGGTTTGCATCAGTATTACTTATATCTAATCTGCCGTGTATATTTCTTTTAAGAACGACAGAATCTACAAATAGGGCATTTATCACTTTATTTTTTTCGGTTAATTCGCACATTGAAATGAATTGTATATCTGCCCTAAATTGTCTTTGACCTAGGTAAACACCATAGCCCAAATCTTTTTTTTCAATCTTAGTTTTAAGATTTTCCAATGTATTTTGGGTTCCAATATCTTTAGCGTGCAAATACAATTTATAGTTTATTAATTTATCATATTTAGGAAATACTACCTCTAACTTTATCTGAGTATATCCTGTTTTTGAAATTTTGCTCCTATAATTTAAAACTTGGATTTGCTTTCTTAAAGGAGATCCTATTCTGATTGCAACATCTAATTTTTCAGAACTAAATTCTTCATAATATGAGTCTCTAGGTAATTTTAGAATGGAAGCCAATAACCCGATAATGTTTGTTCTTGTAGGATAAAAATAGGTTAAAGAGGAGGAATTTGTATAAAATCTCCTCCAATTTGCGATCTTCCCTGATAACTCAAATACGTATATTTTCATTTTTTCACTTAATTTAAATCTAACTTAGGTTTAAAACTTGAAAGTCGGAAATTCCAAATTCAGTCTTTATTTTTTCCAAGTCAATTAATTTGTTTGTCTCATATAAATTCAGTTTTTGGTCTTTCCAGATTAAAACTTTTTTTATCAGATTCTTATTTTTCTTCAAATACAAGATTAGTTCTGAAATATCTAATTTAACTTCGTCTATGCTTACTAAATTTTCTTTTTTTTCAAGAGAAATAAATTCTCTTAAATCTTTTAAAACAACATTTTTATCTGTCTCTACTCTAATATACAGGCGAGGGTATTGTCCTGTTTTGCTGCGAGTTTTGCATAGCGGAATCGATTTTAACATAGCTTCATCGAACATATCCAAATCATCTTCAGATAAGCTTGTTTTTTCTGCATTATGGGCGTTTATAGACCCAGAGACTGCTAAAAAAGAATATACTACCCTATAATCACTCCCTATACCTTCACCACTACTGAAGCTAGAAGTTATAGTCTTTGTTTTTTGCAGTTCTACTTTATTTAGGGAATTTGCCCAATTGAATTGAATTGGACCAGTAAAGTGATCACTAGCTCCTTCTTGAGCCAAAACCGCACCGAATAACCTTACGTCAATGCAATCAGTATGTTTTTTCCCTTCTTCTTCAAGCTGTTTACCCCTATGCTTGCTATCCTTAGCATCCTCATCTATGAATAAAGTCTGTTCTTTAAAATTTTTCAAATAATCGCGAATATACCTTTTTAGCCTGACATCTGAAACTAGATTAATTTTATTTATCTTGTCCATTCGTGGCTTATTTTCGTCATCCATATCCCCATTTGGATTAGATTTATTTGCATCATATAAAAAAAGTATCTCTGAATTATTTTCTATTGTTTTACTCATTTTTTCCACCTTGTTTTGTTTTTTCAGACATTTTTATGCCGATATATTTACCCAATTCAATTCCAAAAAGAATATAATAATTTATTTCTATTGGAGAGATACTGTCTTTTTGTATTTTTGAAATAATTTCAGAAACAAAAGAAGTTTCTGCATTATCATACTTACTGATTTTATATATCTCCCTATATTCCTCTAATTCGGAGAATAACTGCTTTAAATCATGAACATCTAGTCCATCAAAGCCCACTTTTTTTAGGAATGTTGAGTTCTTTTCTTTCTGAGCATAAATAATTTTATTTATTAAAAAACCAAAAGTAATTAATCCTTTTTCTATTTCATTGAGATTTCTATTCTTTTCAAAAAACTCTAGCAATTCCTTATTTTGTATTTTGGTATAAGTTTCAATTTGCATATTCCTCATCTCCAAATTATTGTTTTTTATTAAAAATTGAATAAATACGAATGATTTAAGTAAATTTGCGGAGTTATATTTAAGAAATTTATTGTCAAAATAATTTTTTTTATAATTTGATAAAATCTGATTTAATAAAAATGATTTATCAATTGGAATATTAGAATAAACAGCATAAATGATTTCTAATAGCTCTTTTATAATATTTTCATTCTTAAATTGCGAATTTGAATATAGTATTTCCTTTATACTTCCTAATCCAAAATAATTCTCATTACCATTATAATCAATAATAAGGAGTTCATTATTCGCACTTTCTAATAATCTGTTAATCTTTCTGATATTAAAATAAGAAATGTCATTTATTTCTTTGATTATTTTAAAATAAGCATTTTTTTTGTCATAAAAAACTAATGAAAAGGACAAATCATCTATTTTATATTTTTCTAATTTTTCAATATTTTCTTTACCAAATTTACTAGTTAATTGTTCCTTAATTTTTTCTTTTATAAATATGTAATCCTCATTATTTTTAGGCTCCTTAGGTATAATCATAAATTTGTAGCCAAAGTAATAATTATTTTTACTAGTATTTTCTAAAAATTTCATTCCTGAAATAACATATAGGTAACAATCGCCACAAATAGAAAAAGACTTACTAGAGTTATCAACATCTAAATCTTGAAAGAATTCTCGCTTGTCTAAATTGTAGAATTTCAACGGAAATTTTACTTCATTTAAGACCTTACCCCCTTTATTACAAACATGATAAATCCCATTTTTTGTATTTTTCAGTAAATCTCCTAAATAATAGTCATAGATAACAGAAATATAGTCCTCTTTAAAAGCAGATTTTAATATATGTTCTCCATCTATTTTTATCAAGAAGGTACGATTGTGGTCTGGAAAATGTTTCTTATTGAATAATTCTATTATATCTTTCTTAAAATTCTTATCCGAAATTTTTAAATTTAATAATGAATTTCTTATAGACTCATCTTTAATTTTATTGAAGTCCATAATACTAACTAATGCTTTCTTCTTATTTTCATTAATTATTTCATGTTTTTTAAAGAAATTATCTGAGATATTTTTCAAGTAACTAATAAATTCTATTTTATTGGGTTGTTTTTCTTCTGATTCCAAAATAAACTCCGATAAAGTAATTGAAAGTTGATTTACTATACTGTTTGTATAGAAAGAAATTTTTCTGCCTCTTGAAGTGTCCTGCTCTAAGCATAAATAGTCTTTACATTCTTCCTGCTTCCCATATTCAATTTCGATTTTATCTTCTTTATTATTAAAATTGATAATAACTGGATATAGGGGTATTTTTTCAGAACTATTTTCTTTAGTTTTTTTATCTTTCTTAAACACTTCTTTCTCAAAATCAATATCATATTCTAGGGATTTTAAAACTGCATATTTATCTAATAAATTAGTGTTATTTTTTCCTAAACTATAAAAATCATGAATCATCTACTCGTCACCATCATTCCCATCCCAAACCCATTTCTCTCCCCAAAACCTGCATCAAAGCATACCTGAAATATTGCCAACTGTTCCTGCGTTATATTATTAAATTTAAAATAGAGCTTATACCCTATTGCATTCCAGATTTTATTATCATCAAATAACATCCTGATGGAATATTTTCCCACTTTTATTTTTCCGATTTCAACATTCTCAAACAAAAGAAAATCTTCAATTATGCTGTTTCCTGTAAGTTTATTGTATTTACGTATAAGATTATTTTTCAAATGTACAATATACTTTTCCTTATCACTTTCATAATCAATTGCGTGAATTTTTCCGTTAACCTGTTCAGTAAGGTTAATTATTGACAATGTCTCAATTCTGTCTGTATTTCTTAATACAAAATTTCTTACTTCAATTCCAGCTGAAGTGAAGCTTCCTTCTCCAAGATTAATTACATCACCTTCTTTTATTGCAAAAAATAATGTTTCAATGATTTTAGGGTTTATTGAAGAAACAACAAGATTATACTCTTTATCAAGTTCAAACCTCCCATTTTTTACAGGATAAATATTGCCAAAACAAAATCCCTTGAAAGAATTATTATCATGCAGATTAATCAGAGTTGGGTTAGCCTCCAGTTTTTTATAAATAAATCCATTTACGGAACAGTAATATTTTTCCATAAATTCTCTTTGGCTAACTTCCTTGTTTGATTTTAGTTTTAGTATAAGTCTCATTTTTTTATAAAAGAGAAATTAATTTAGATACAAAACAATAAAATTTCCCCCTTAAAAATGATGTAAACTAGTGAAATATATAAATATTATGCGCACTTGTCCAGTGGTGCGCCTTGTATGTCTATCGTTGGATTGGCACTTGCCAATGAGCCTAAATTGCTTATTCGGGCTCAAGTCGAAGATGACCCTAAAGGTCTAATATCCTTAAGTTTAGGATAACAGGTTCATAATCGTGAGATTATGGATGAAGAAAGTTGCAGACGTGTATGCAGGCCAAAACGAAAGTAAACCTAGATTAGCTGGGCAAGTTGGCGACCTTCTCACTGGTAAGGGAAGCCTGAAATGTTATGCGAATAAATAAGCAAATGAAACATAACAAACTTGTCAAGTAGAAAAGGTTGGCATGTATACTGGTCGATAGACTTACCAAGGGAGACCTCCAGTTCACCTGTTTGGGAAGATAGGTAATTGATTGGAGGAGTCAGCTGACTCATAGTAGCGATGAAGTTAAGCCAATGAACACTGGCAACAGTGGCGAGGATAAAATTTAACTAAGCAAAGGGGTCTAGTTTGTCGGAACAAATAACCCATGCATATTGACCGAACAATCTTTCGGTTTGGAAACGCAAAGATATGGAGTTATAGTCAACGAGGAGGAACAAATGTTTGAATATCTAATGAGATTTAAGGAAAAGTACCCACAACGAAAATTCTATCAACTGATAGACAAAGTATATGATAAAGATAACCTTAAGGAATCATGGACGAAAGTTAAAAGTAACATGGGATGTGCAGGAATAGATAAAGAAAGCATACTAGATTTCTGGTCACAAAAAGACCAGAAATTTAGTGAGATTGAAAGACAACTGAGAAACGATAGTTACACTCCATTGCCAGTACTCAGAAAATGCATCCCTAAAAGCAATGGCAAACTTCGACCATTGGGTATTCCAATAGTTAAGGATAGGGTTATACAACAGGCGACAAAGAATGTGATTGAACAGATTTTCGAAGCGAAATTCATGAATTGTAGTTATGGTTTTCGTCCGTCGAGAAATGCTCATCAAGCAGTAACCCAGATAATGGAATATCTGAATCAGGGATTCACTTGGGTAGTAGATGCTGATATTAAATCATTCTTTGACAATGTTGACCATGATATACTAATGCGTCTTGTAGCTGAAGAAATTGCTGATGGGAAAATACTTAATCTCATAGAGCAGTGGTTAAAAGCAGGCGTGATGAATGAAGGTAGACTCGAAGCAACAGAAGTAGGAACACCACAAGGTGGTGTTATTTCGCCGCTCCTTGCAAACATTTACTTACATGAAATGGATAAAGTAATATCTGCATTTCCTAATGTAAAACTCATAAGATATGCAGATGACTTTGTCATTTTGTGCAAGACAAAATGGATGGCAAATCAAATGATGGCTGTAGTAAATAAAGCTATAGTAAATCTGAAACTGGAACTAAATTCTGAGAAAACAAGGATTGTGAATTCTAAAGAAGACACATTCGAATTTCTTGGTTTTTGCTTCGGTTTCAATAGAGGTAAATTGGCCATTAAACCTAGACAGAAGTCTTTGATAAAATTTAAAGACACTGTTAAGATAATGACCAAGAGACATAATCCTCTAAAACCAAAAGACATGATTTACAGGCTTAACAGAGTCATCAGAGGATGGGGTAACTATTTCAAGATTGCTTGTTGTACATCTTTATTCAAACAACTAGATGTTTGGATACGGACTAGGTGTAGAACTTTCATTGAGAAAAGAAAATCACGATATGCGAACAGTAGATTACCAAATATTGTTTTGAAAAGAGAGTATAAGTTAGCTTCCCTAATAACTCTTGTTTCCTCGTTCCCTGATAAGGGGCAATGACAAAGAAGGCCGTATACGTGAGTAGCGTACGTACGGTCTATGAGAGCAGGAGGAGTTGGTAACAACTTCGCTTGACTCTATCGTCCTGTGGCTATTGCGTCCTGTGGCTATTGATGTAGCTAATAATTCTTACTTTTTTTTCACAACAAAGCAGCAGTGGTCTTTTTCATATGGGTCAAGAACTTTAAAGTCGACAATTATTACTTTTTTTTCAAGTTCTGCCCTAACTTCCTGATATATTACCTGCGGCCTTTTTCCGACATCGACGCTTCTTGCTTTTATCGCTAAAAAGCCAAATGCGCCGTCCTTCAAGAATAAGTCAAGGTTTTTCATAAAAATCTCTAACTGATTTTTCTGTGCAATGTCCTGAAAGAGAAAATCTACTAATTGCACCTGATGCATGTATTTGCTTGGCTGATTTGCATCTGATAAAATTGGGCATACATTTTTCCTTTGTTCGCATAAAAAAACAAGGTCACGAAGAACCCTTGGCGCAAAATCAAGCGCAAAGACAAATCCTTTAACGCCCACTATATCTGAAACATGCGAAACTGTTGTTCCTGTACTACTTCCCAGATATAATACGGTATAATCTTCACGAAGGCCGGTTTGAGATACTCCTTTAAGAATTGATGCACCAAGCTTTGATCTTTTCGGGTCCCATTCGCGGTATTCAATTCCACCATCCTTATATAGGCGTTCGCCGTAAACTGATACGCCCTCTACCATATTCTTAGTGAAAATCTTAGGCTTTCCAGGAAGTTCATATACACCGTCAAATCTTGCTTTTTGCATTTTTAATCTCCGAATATAATTTTAATAAATTTTTATCATTAAGCCTTTTATCGATGAACTCAAAAAAAGCCCATCTTGAATTTTTTATATTATCGTGCTGCGATTTTTCATATTCATATGCCTGCAGGCCCATCTCAAAAAGGTCGCACTGCTTAACGAATTTTGCTTCACCTGATTCTTGTTCTAAATATTCATCCCAAATTAAGTTTATTTGTGCACTGTTTTTTTTTCCTAGTAGCTTTACTAGGCGATTGACACAGTCTGCTTCTTTTTTTTCTTTATCTGCTTTAGTGATATTTTCATATGGCGTTATGTCGCCAGCATCTATTTCGCCAAGCTCATGGAACAGCGCCATTTGCAAAACTTTATTTTTATCAAGCTCTTGCGGGCACATCACGCTTGCGATTATCGCTGTCCTAAATGAATGGTCTGCAACTGATTCAGGAGAATTTATCCCTGATTCAACCCAGCCTTTTCTTTTTAAAGCCTTTAATTTTCCAATCTCAATAAAAAAATCATTTTCCATTGTTGATAGCAGCAACTCTTTCTTCAAGCTCTTTCTTCAGCAAATCTCCTCTAAATTCTCCTTTAAAATAATCAATTCTTACTGCAAGAGAAATCTTATCAGCAAGAGCTCTTGCGATTTTTCCATGGTTTTTCCTTGGGCTTCCCAACAATAATTTATGCTCGTGCAAGATCCCATGTTTTGGAGGAAGGGCTCTTCTATTGACAAGATGCCTAAATAACGCTTTTTCTGCACCTAGTAACTGGATTGTTGAACTTGGAAATAAGACCAGTTTTTTCATGGTTCCAGCAATTGACAATAGTTTTGCGCCAATCATTGTTCCTGCAACATAATTGAGATTTGGACAGACTTTTTTCATCATGTTTTCAAGATATAGCTCTTCTGATTTTTTAGCTTCATACATTGCAGCAACTGATTTTGCCATAACTATTATCGCATCCACATCCTCGTCTGTCAATTTTCCGCCCATCGACAGTTTTACACGCTGCTCCCGTTTAAGGGTTTCTCTTGATTTTTCAATGATTGTTAAAACAAAGCTTTCATTATCATCAATATACTCAGATGCTTCAGGATAATAGAAAGAATACCATTCACGAAGCCTTTTGACAAGAAGATTTGAGGCTTTTGCATACTCGTCAATTGCATTTGAGCACTGGACTAGTAATATATCTGCAGTAACTGAGCTTGCAACTTTAGTTTTTGTGACAACCATATTTGTGTCATAAAAATCACCAGCCATAGAATCTACTGCTTCGATTGCTTTCCTGATTTTTTTTAAATCCTTGCTTTGCCTAAGATTTTCTATGCTCTTAAATTTAGCCAAAAATTTTTCTTCGCTTGGAAGAACCTTGCCATTTTCAAGAAGATCAGAAACCATAATCGCTTCGCTCAATTCAAAAAGCACTTTTTCCCTTATTTCAAAATTCTGGCTTAGAACAAATGTTCCGAAAATATTTGAGTATAGATACATAATGAAGACAAAAAATGAAGTTCTTTATAAAAGTTTTATCAGAAATAGGCAGAATAAACAAATATATTGTTACTTAGAAGTAACAAAAATAGAAAGATTTATATAGTTGTACCTTCTATATAGTAGTATCATGAACACTTTAAATGAGCTGCTCGACGACAAGAAAAAAGAGACAATCGAAGACAAGGCAAAAATCGAAAAAAACCTTGAATTAAAAAAGCAGCTTATTTCAGAGTATTACAAAGAAATCATGGCTTAACAATCACAAAATGTGGAGAGAAATAGAGTTATTCTATTCCACCCACCCCTCCGTGTCTCTCCACGTTTTTACCTACTTTCTATTAATTCCTGTTCAATTGAATCAATAACTTCAGGAAGCGCAGCATTTTCCTTTGCCAAAATTAGCGCTTTTTCAAGCATGTTTAATTCTTTGTTTCCAAGCTTTTTTTCAATTTTATATTTGATAAAATGGCCTGAGTAAGATTTAGGAAACCTCACAATCATTTGATCTGCAAGCATACCTGCCAGCTTAATTTTTGAGTTTTGCGCAAAGTGAATTGCCCGTTTAAGAATCTCTGGCTCTGTGAAAGTTTTTACCAAATCAAGAATTATTTCATTTTGGCGCTGCTCATGGCTTTCTGGATCTTTAATAATATCAATTGTCTCATCGATATAATCAAACCCATCTTTAAAAAAGCCAATGTCTTTTAACTTTTCAAGTTTTTCAATTATGCTTTTATCTTCCTGTTTAGGAATATGCTCTAAAATGTCTGATATTTCAAACCAATCACAGTACTTAGCAGGGTTTGCTAAAATATTATCTATAATTTCATGAGCAAAATCTGCTGATTTTTCTGACTTAATTGAAAAAACTACATCTAAAAGATAAAGCGAATTCCTTTTTTCCAAATAAACCTGCTTTAGCTCATTAATTGAATAAGAAACAGCACCAATGCCTATATCAATTAGGGCTCCAGCTGCATCTGAGCATTCAAAGTCATACTCGCAGTTTTCATTGTACCGAATAAACTTAATAAGAGGTATAACTGCTTTTTCACTTTTAATTCTTCCTAAAATCTCAATAGCTTCATCAACAGAATAAGTATTTGTAAAAGATAGAAGAGGCAGCAGGTAATAAACTGCCTTTTCGCCATAAGCAACTATTTTTTCAGACACACTTTCAAAATGCTCTTTTAAAGAATTCCGCTCAAGGGCGTACCCTTCCTCATTATCATATTTAGTCAACTCATTGATTAATGCTTGTATTTCTTCATTAGGAATATAATTTAAGAGAGATAACTTTAATTTTTCATCTATTTTTGGAATTTCTGAGCCATCAACGGAAGATTCATCATCAATTAGCTCTTGGCGTGCCATCTCAAGAGCCCTAGAAAAAAAGTGCATACTAAATCCATAGTCTTTTTCATTTAAATATAGTTCTCCAAGCATCTCGTATATGTTAAAATCATAAAAATAAAACTCAATAGCCTTATAAAGAACTGTTTTGGCTTTGTCAATTTCATTTGCATTAATTAGCTCCTGCGCCAAATTAAGATATTCTGTGCCATCAAGATTATCATCTGTTTCAAGGCCAATTAAATAAGAATATTTTTTATCGTTGCTTAAGCTTGAAAAATCTATTTCTTCTTCAGACTCTACCTCTTCTTCTTCATTCGCTTTCCCTTTTTCTTCTAAAGCATCAGGTAGGTTATTATCCAAAAATAAAAGATACCCTTCTCCTTCGTCTTTATGGTATCTTGCAAAATTTAATATTTTTGAAATAGAAAGCAAAACATCCCGCTTATTGTAAATGTTTTCAATGAGTTCATTTTTAATAGAATCAATAATATCATTTTCCATGCTGCTGAATTCAAAACCTGAGTTTAACAGGTTATCCCTTACATTCTTTAGCGACCTGATTACATCAATGTCTTTAAGATTAGGGTTATTCTTATGGTGTAAATAAATAGGCTCTTCAATTGCCAGAAACATGAAGTAATAATCTTCCATTGTCTCATCGTTTATCTGGCTGTTTCCTGTTCCTTCTTCATCAAAAAGCTTTTCTATTGGTAGGTCTTTATAATCTATATCCATGTTCGCATCCCTTTTATTTTTTCAAATAGCCTATCTCTTCATCATCAAGTCCTAGCTCATCTGCAATCTTTTCTCCGATTATCTTATTATCATGAAAAAATAATCTTATAATATGGAAGGTTATCTTTAATTGCACGCTTGACAGAAGTATGGGTTTTTGCTGAGATTTTTGACGCCACTGCCTTTTTTTTGGCAAGCTTCATGTTTGACTGCCATATCTTTAGAAGCCTCATAGTAGGCATGTATTTAACAAAATTCTTGTTTTTTTCTTCTTTTGAGAGTGCAATACCAGCTGACAAAAACTCATTTATGTATGCAAGGAACCTCCAGTGCTGCCATCTTCTAATCCTTCCTCGAAAAATATCAGCAAGGCTTACAAATTCATAAGCTTTTGCAAGGTCTTTAGGTTTAGTATATTCTTTAGAAAGGTTCTCATCAATCCACAAAAAAACCTCATCAAAATCCTCTTCAATATCTTCAAAAGCGCTAAGCGCAATTTCAGGAGTTGTTGACTTAAAGACTTTTACTAGTGCATTCATCATGGATTCAGCCTGTCGTCTTCCTGAGAGCTCATCAACATCATCCATCTTAAGGCGCTTTGTAGTTTCTGATAACACCTGCAAGTCAAGTATCGCTCCTCTTAAATCACCGCCACTTCTCCTTGCAAGAGCACTTAACGCCAGGTCATCATAATTTATTTTTTCAGTATAGCAGATTTTTTTTAGAGCTTCTTTAGCGTCAGATGCTGATAATTCCTTATACTCAAGAAGCTCGCTGATTTTTCTGATTGGATTAAATTTAGAATCAAAAGGGTCATTTGCTGTAATTACAATTGGAAAATGGGTTTTTTCAATAGCAGAAGACAAAGCAGTAATTCCTCCCCTGTCTTGGGTTCCTGATAAGCCGTCAAGCTCATCTACAAGAATTATCTTTCCTCTTGAAAAAAGAGACATCTGGGCGCCAGCTGCACCAACTATCGCATCAATTGCCTCCTTATTTCTGGCATCGCTAGCATTAAGCTCAATCACTTCATAATCAAGTTCAGCAGCAACTGCATAGACTGACGATGTTTTTCCGCAGCCTGGTGGGCCATAGAGCAAGATAGATTTTTTTTTTTTTGCTTTTTATAGTTTAAAATATAATTTTTAAGCTTTTCTGCCTGTTCGACTTGCCCAAGAATGCCTATTGCACTTTTTGGGCGATATTTAAGAGTCCATGTGTCCATATCATAACAAAAAGATATAAGGTTTATTAAGGTTGGGGATTGAAAAACTGAATCATTTACTTTGGCATGGAATACTGAAATAACTTAAGTGCATATGGCAATATAGCAACCATTTCATTAAAACCCAGAAAAAATAATCTGGTTTTGTGATTAGATATATTCTTTATAAATAAACAAAGGTATACCGATTAACATAGACCATCCAAGTATAACTATAACATTTAGATTAAAAAAACTAATATCAATAGGCAATAAGTATATCCAGTCTTTTGCAAAAAGGTTTGGTATTTCCCATATAATTATTCCAAGAATCATCGAGGCGATGAAAGACATTGCTTTTTTTTGGGTATACATAAGAATTGATTCAAACATCTCCCTAAATGACATTAATATAAAGGGATAGAAAAGAAAAAGCATAAACTCATGAAAAATACTCGAAATGTGCGGATATGCCCATAGATGCAAAATAAGCCTACCTATGGACTCAATGCTAATACCGGCAGAAAAGAGTAATAGGTATAACTTAAGGAACCTAAATTTATTGTTACAAAAAATACTGATTGTGGAATTCTTTTTGCCTGAAACACTATCAAATAGAAGCAATGCACCGATTACTGCTGGAAAGTACCAGTTGTTTATCTTAACAAAAGCTGCCATTATGGATAAAGCAAAAATGATAAGGCCAAGATAGAACAAAGGAAATTTTATATGGTTTTCTTCCACATATTATATCAGCCTTTATGTATATAAATACTTTATTGAATCCAATGTATACGGAGCGCATGCAATAATAGTAAAAATGATAATCATTTTATACTTTCATATAATACATGTTGACTACAATCTTAATGAGGTTATCAAAAATGGAACTGCCAAAAAATTATGATGCACATCTACGTGAAAAATACTGGGGAGAATACTGGGAAAAAGCAAATGTTTATGCATTTGATCCGGACGATACTAATAGAGAGATATTCAGCGTTGATACGCCTCCTCCAACAGTTTCAGGAAAGATGCATCTGGGCCACTCTTTTTCCTACTCGCAGCAGGATTTTGTGATTCGATATAAGAGAATGAAAGGCTATAATGTATTCTATCCTTTTGGAACTGACGATAACGGGCTTCCAACTGAGCGGCTGGTTGAAAGCATCAATAAAGTCAGAAGCAAAAGCATGAAAAGAGAGGATTTCATTAAGCTCTGCCTTGAAACATTAGAAAAAATCAGGCCTGATTTTGTGCAGGACTGGAAAAATATGGGAATTTCATGCGATTTTTCAATATTCTATTCAACAATAAATGACCACTGCAGAAAAATTTCTCAAAAATCATTCATTGATTTATATAAAGTTGGTAGAGGCTATAGGAAAGACTCACCATCACTTTGGTGCCCTGAATGCCAGACAGGAGTTGCACAGGTAGACCTTGAAGATAAAGAACTTGACAGTCAGTTTAATGATATTGTATTCAAGACAGAAAATGAAGATCTAATTATCGCAACAACAAGACCAGAACTATTATCAAGCTGTGTTGCTGTATTTTTTAATCCTGATGATTCCAGATATAAGCATCTCAAAGGTA
This sequence comes from archaeon, assembly GCA_043801855.1. GTDB lineage: Archaea > Nanobdellota > Nanobdellia > Woesearchaeales > GW2011-AR15 > CAYTWW01. The sequence goes on from JAZDLQ010000104.1 coordinate 40,994, forward strand.
AATCTGCAATAGTTCCTATTTTTAATCATAAAGTTCCTGTACTTGCAGATCCACGCGCAAGCCTTGAAAAAGGAACAGGCTTGGTAATGTGCTGCACTTTTGGCGACCAGACTGATATTGAGTGGTATAAAGCGCATAACCTGCCATTGAAAACATCAATAACAAGCGATGGGAAGATGACGGATTTAGCCGGTAAATATGCAGGAATGAAAATTTCTGAAGCAAGAAAAGCTATTATTGTTGATTTAAAAGAAGCTGGCAAACTTATTTCTCAAAAGCCAATAAGGCATAGTGTTAATGTCCATGAAAGATGCGGTACACCAATTGAAATCATGCACTCAAAACAATGGTACATCAAATATCTTGATTTAATGGAACAATTTGAAAAAAACGGTTTAGAAATGATATGGTATCCTGATTACATGAAAAGCAGGCTTACTAATTGGATTAATGGAATCCAGTGGGACTGGTGCATATCAAGGCAACGGCATTATGGAATTCCATTTCCTGTATGGTACTGCGCAAAATGCGAAGAGATAATTGTTGCTGAATATTCACAGCTGCCTGTTGACCCGACTGATTCAATGCCTCCAGTAGACAAATGCCCAAAATGCGGCTCAATAAAATTCATCCCTGAAAAAGATGTTATGGATACATGGGCAACGTCATCTCTCACACCTCAGATCACAGTTGAGCTGATGAAAGGCAAACAGTGCTACAAAAGCCTATTTCCTATGGATCTTCGACCGCAAGCGCATGATATCATTACTTTTTGGCTTTTTAACACAATGGTAAAATCACAGATCCACTATGGAAAAAATCCCTGGAAAAATATAATGATTTCAGGATGGGCACTTGATCCTAAAGGAAAAAAAATGTCAAAATCCAAGGGAAATGTGATTGCACCGCAGGACATGATGATAAAATATTCAGCTGACTGCATAAGATATTGGGCAGGCTGCTCAAAGCTTGGCGAAGACTTGGCGTTTCAGGAAAAAGACCTGCAAAACGGCAAGAAAATGACAACAAAGATGTGGAATGCACTTAAATTTTCATATATGCACCTACAGGATTTCAAATACGAAAAGCATGAGCTTGAAGTGATGGACAAATGGATGCTTACAAAATTACAGAAGCTGATTGTTAAATGCACTGATGCTTTTGACAGCTATGAGTATTCAAAAGCAAAAGCAGAGACTGAAAACTTTTTTTGGAATACTTTCTGTGACTATTACCTTGAGATAATAAAAGACCGTGTATATAATCCTGATAAGTATCATAAAGGAGCAAGAGAATCAGCACAATTTGGGCTATACGAAAGCACTCTTAATATCCTTAAGCTTCTTGCACCAATTATGCCTTATATTACTGAAGAACTATACCAGCTTTATTATGCAGAAAAAGAAGGCAAAAAAAGCATACACGTAACAAGCTTTCCAATTGTTGACAAAGATTACATTGACGAGACAAGTGAAAATGCTGGCGACCATGCTGTCGACATAATTGGATATGTACGAAAATTTAAGTCAGAAAACCAGATGTCATTAAAAGATGAAATATCGCAGATTGTGATCGAGTGCGACGAGTACACAAGGAAACTGATTGAGCTTGTGATAAAAGACATCATGGCAACAACAGCAAGTAAAGACATTGAATTTAATAAGGCAGAAAATGTTGTGAATGAAAAAGTAAAGGTGGCTGTGAAAAGATAATTTTTTTATATTTTATGGTGTAATTCTTTGCTGCAATCATTAAATGATAAAACTCGAGGGTTCTCTTTGCGCTGATGTGCAAAGTACGTAGAAAAGCTTTGCTTTTCTTGTACTGGAATCAATGATTCCATGTATCACCAACTCGAGTTTTAAACATTTCACTGAGGGGCTTCATCTGTGAGATAAATCTCACAGTATTCACCCAACTCGTGAAATAAAATTTGAAACACTTTTTGTGCTAAGGTTTAAATAATACTAAAAATCTCGTTATTAGATTTTTAATTTAGAAAGAAAAAATGACCTATGCACAACCTGTCTGTTTTACCGTGAACAAATATGGATGTATTGAATACACACACAATCATATACAAATAGGTGTAGGAGCAGTTGCATACCTTAAAAGAACAAGCGACGGAAAATTTGCTTCTGTTTTAAAGACAGATCCAAATACATTTCAAGGGTCTCGTGTTTTTCCGGGCGGTATGGCAAGAGCAAATGGTTATGCTGCTTCAGGTTTAAATACTTGGGATGATGTTTACAAAACAGCTCAACTTAGCCTGCTTGAGCGGCTGGCAATGGAAGTTGGTGTATGCAGAGATTCAGTAACAAGTATAGATCGGCTGCCAAATCTATATGATGCTTTTACACAATATGCAACAAGAGACGGAGTGACTCGTGTAACAAGAGTTTTTGTCTACGAAGCATACACATCTGCATCCGAATTGTGTGTTCATCCAAGTGACCAAACCGTGAGAGAACCCAAATGGTTTGGATTTAGTGACCTGGAATATGATTTAAATTGGGTTCCACCGAATCTTCACTTGCTTAAGCTACTTATGGCTAAGGAACATTTAGAAAATGATTTACCGCCACCTGTTCTTGCTGCCATAGATTCTGCGCAAACTCACTTTATAGCACAACTTCACGCAAGAATATCCCCTTATTCATTAGTAGCGCCAGAAAACGGAGCAAAGTAATCACTCATGCTTTTTTGAGTGTATATCCCTCTTTAGAATCTCCTACAACGTATCCTTTTTCTTTAATAACATCTCTTATCCTGTCAGATTCTGCCCAATCCTTATTTTTTCTTGCAATAAGCCGTTTTTCTGCGAGTGCTTTTATTTCATCTGGAATTGCATCTTCTTTGAAATCAAAAATTCCCAAAACTTTATCAAATTCCATCATAAGATTATACGCTTCAAGAGCATTTTGCCGTGATAAATTGTTTTCAGAAACTTTTTTATTGATTTCTTTCATGAATTCAAAAATATGTGAAAGCGCAACTGACATATTTAAGTCATCATCCATAGCTTCTTCAAATCTATTTTTATAATCAAGGATAATTTGTTTAAAATCCGGATCTTGTTTTCCTTCTTTTACTTCTTTTAGGCGAGACATAAATTCTCTAAATTTTTCAACTGTCTGAGTTGCTGCTCCAAGACTTTCAAAAGTAAAATTCAAGTTTTGCCTATAGTGAGTTCCGATAAGAAGGTATCGCACGGCTTTTGGCGAATAACCCTTACTAAGTATATCTTTGAGGACATAAAAATTCCCTTTTGATTTAGACATTTTCTCTCCATTTACAAGCAGGTGCTCGCAATGCACCCAGAAATTTGCAAATGGCTTTCCTGTATATGCCTCACTTTGCGCTATCTCATTTTCATGATGCGGAAAAATTAAATCTATTCCGCCTGTATGGACATCTAAAGTCTCGCCCAAATATTTCATTGACATGGCACTGCATTCAATATGCCAGCCAGGCCTTCCTTTACCAATTTCTGTCTCCCAAAAAACATCACCGTCATTCTCGTCATAGCTTTTCCACAGCGCAAAATCATTAGCGGATTCTTTTGCATACTCATCCTGCTTAACTCTTGCGCCAGCCATCAGGTTATTGCTCTCGATTTTTGAAAGCTTTCCGTAATCTTTGAATTTTGACACTGAAAAATAAATAGAGCCATCATCGCTTGTATAAGCAATGCCTTTGTCAAGAAGAGCCTTAACTATACGCACCATTTCCGGAATATTTTCTGTAGCTTTAGGGTAATGCTCTACTTTTTCAATGTTTAACGCAGCAAGATCATCAAAAAAAAACTTTGTGTATTTTTCTGTGAATAATTTTAATGAAACTCCTTCGCTTTTAGAGCCTTTGATTGTCTTATCATCGACATCAGTTAGGTTCATAACATGCAAAACGTTATATCCTTTGTATTTTATGTAACGCCTTAAAGTATCTGAAAAAACAAAGCTTCTAAGATTTCCTATATGCGGATAATTATATACAGTAGGCCCGCAGGAATAAATTCTTGCAACACCCTTGTGAACTGTTCTAAACTCAACTTTTTCACGCTTTAGAGTATTATATATTTTAAGTGCCATTTTGTTAAACCTCTTAATTAAATTTAAACAGAACCAATAAACCTGACGTCTTTTGTTTCTCCGCTAATTGCATCAACAATCACACTAAGCCTGAGCGGTTCCTCGCCGTATAAAGACATAAAATTTATTGTCCATAAATTATTGCTTAAAAATGCATCAATAGTAGGCTCACTTTCAAGTATTTTTTGCGCTGTTGTATTATCAATCCTGTCGCGGCCGCTAATACTAATAATATAGTACTTGCCGTACTCCTCTTCAACAAGAGCTTTTCCAACATGCGCGTTATACCACTCAATAACTCTATCATCTTTATATGCCGATCTTATTGCTTTTTCTTTTGTAAGTTTTAATTTTGCTTCGCCTTTTATTTCAATATTGTTTATAACAATTAAGTCTTTTTGCTTTCCGTCAATAATATAGGAAAATATTGTTGTGAGCGCGTATTTTCCTGGAAAAGCAGGCATTTTTTGCGGTACAGTGTTTAGCATCGAATCCCATAAAACATCTCTGGTTATCTTCTGCTTTGCAACAATTGCCCTGTTATCAATGACCTGAACACAGGCACTATCAAAAAAATCATCTTCCTCAAAATAAATGCGCTCTTTAGCTGGCAAGTCAATATACACATAATAATCAGGCTCGCAAGGATTTGCCACTGAATAAGAAATGCTTTTTTTTCCTGTATTTTCAAGTTCAGCATGGACTTTTATTTCTTCCTCAACAGAATATGCCTCTTTATCAGTCTTAACGCTAAGTGTGAGCCCATCCTGCGACATTTTCTGGGTTGTATTATCAACTACTGCATTAGGATTAGGCGCAGGCTGCTGCGCTGTATCACAGGCTGATGCAACAATTACTAAAAACAAAACTAAAAACAATATTTTTTTAAGCATTTTTCCACCAATCGCTATTGAATAATTTAAATAAGATTATATAATTAACCTTAATTTATTAATTATATAAATTATTTGCTGTTTTTAATGAATTTTCCAACATATAGACTTTGCGCAGAAATTAACAGGCTTTGCTTAGCCTGTTGAAATAAGAAGTTCTTCTTTTGTTATGAAGAATTATTCTTGCCATGACTTGACAAAGCTGCGCCAACGGTCTAATTTTCATAAGCGGCTTGTTTTTTCT
>JAZDLQ010000003.1:0-6456 GCA_043801855.1 archaeon
GTTAACTGTACACCAGAAACCATCATCACAACTGTTAGTATCATTATTTTTATTCTGGCATGTTAATTGTGCAGTGCAGATATCATCCGTGCATGGATTATTGTCATTGCAGTCAGCATTTTTTGTACAACCACATGATGCAGTACTATGAAAGCAGTTTCCAAGATTGTCTGATATGTCAGTACCTTCGTTGCAGGTATCCAAAGTGCAATCTATATTGTCATTGCAATTTTGCAAAGTACCTCCCAGGCAGCCGCCAGTAAGGTCGCATTTTTCTATTCCGTTGCACCATAATCCATTTTGGCATTTGGAATTATCAGCCAAATGTGTAATTTTGTCAGTTGTCTCATCGCAAGAATCTATTGTACAGCTTATGCTGTCATCCGTAGATGGGGGTGTACTTGATTTGCACTGACCAAGGATACATTGTTCTGCACCATTGCAAAATAGCTTGTCATCACAGTCAGAATTAGAGATGCATTGAATACATTTTCCACTAACACAGTAAGGCGTTGCTCCTGAGCATCCTGCATTATTTTCATCTTTTTGTCCATTACAATTATTATCTATGTTATCACACACTTCCTGGCTTCCGGGATAAATTGAAGGATTGTTGTCATTACAATCTAATTCGTTGTATCTACAGGAAGCACTTTTTGGATTTCCATAACCATCGTTATCATAATCGTTGCACTGTTGAGGAGAAATGGTAGTATAATCCAATACATTATAATAAGAATCACAGATTACTGCCCATGAGAATTCTCCCGCTGAAGAAAAAACTGAAGTGTATTTATATACTAATCCATCATAATTCATATTATAATTTACTCCATTTAATGTAATAATGCAATTTTTGTTGACGCTATTTCCCAGATTATCTTCCAAAGATGCAAAAAAATTAACATTTTCTCCTGTTCTTTTTAATGTGATATCTGTATCATCCCAAATTCTTAAATAATATACATCATTAGCTATTGATTTTGAATCAGAATCACTTAGGCTAACGTTGTATAAATAAAAATCAACAATTCCGTTTCCCAGTTTATTAAATTTTAAAAAATACCAAATCTCCATTGCCCGATACACTACTGTTCGTAGCTTTTCTTGAAATTACTATTCTTGAGATTCTGCCTGAGCTGGTTGACAGCATATTCATATCTTTCCCGTTAAATAGTTGAGCGTTACCTTGTTGTAAGAAAGTTCCCGGTGTAATATTATTGTATTGGATAAGATTTGAATTATCATAGCTTACGCTCATTTCAAAAGCGTAGAGATTATTTATATTCCTAATTTTTATAGGAATGCTGATAATATTGCTTTCATGCTCTGTATTAATCCTGAATTTTTCCGAATATACTATAGGCAGTGAATATACATCGTAAGATGAAAATATTAAAAATAAGCAAATCCAACTATATAGTTCAATTTTTTTCATATTTCTTATTAAATATTTTGTTATACGAATAATTCAGATAAAGTAAACCCTATGAAATCCATTAAATTTGACATAAGATGTGGCTATGAATATTAAGTTTTTATAATTTTCGTATTTTTTTTAAACATAATAGTTATTTAAAGTAAGAAAATAAATTTTGTTATTCTTAGAATCCTTAACTAAATATTTTTTAATGTGTACGCTCAGCAGTTACTTACCGAAGGCCATACTCCATTTCTGGATAAACCTGGGTGTTCACCTCATCATCACGTACAAAAAAGAATAAATTAGGGTTTACTTATAAATTCTCGCAAAGAATTGGTAATTTTGCTTTTTTATCCAAACATTTCTGCATAATTTGCTGGGTCTTCTTCATCCTTCTCTTTTTTAATTTTCTCAATAGCTTTAACAAAATCAAGCTCTTTTGTCTTGAATCGGTTATCTCTTATTGCAAAATATCCGGCTTCAGTGCATACGGATTTAATTTCAGCTCCTGAAAAACCATCCATAAGATCATGTAGCTTATTAATATCAATAGTTTTGTCAAGAGTCATAAGTTTTGTATGAATTTTAAATATATCAATAATTCCTTCTTTATCAGGAAGAGGCACATGGATTAATCGGTCAAGTCTTCCAGGCCTTATTACTGCAGGGTCAAGAATGTCTTTCCTGTTTGTGCAGCCAATTACTTTTACATTATCAAGACTATTAAATCCGTCAATTTCAGCTAATAGCTGCATGAATGTTCTTTGTACTTCGCGCTCGCCGCTTGTTCCAATCTCTATTCTTCTTGCAGCAAGTGCGTCAAGCTCATCAATAAAAACAATTGATGGGGCTTTTTCACGTGCAAGGTCAAAAATCTCTTTTACAAGCTTTGCACCTTCTCCAATAAATTTCTGGACGAGCTCTGAAGCCACAACTTCAATAAAAGTGCTATCTGTTGAATTTGCAACTGCTTTTGCAAGGAGTGTTTTTCCAGTTCCTGGTTCTCCATAAAGAAGAATGCCTTTTGGAGGCGAAATTCCAACTTTTTCAAACAATTCTGGTTGCTTTAACGGAAGTTCAACTACTTCTTTTACTTCATTAATCTGGAAATCAAGCCCACCAATGTCTTTCCATGTTATGCTTGGCTTTTCAATTATTATGAAGCTGTCAACATTGAAGTTTTTACAATTAGAATATTTTCTGATGACATTTAGATTTTTTTGGTCGACTAAGACCGTATCTCCAGGTTTTACATCTTCGCAGGCTTCCGAAACCCAGACATAAAAGTGATTTCCATTTGGAACTTTAATAACGGCATTATTACCTTGCACTTCCCTTACTTCGCAAAGCATTAGTGGCGGTGTCTTAAGCCTGTCGACGTCGTTTTTAAGCTGGTTAATGGTTTCCTTCAATATTCGATTTTCTTCCTCAATATCACTTACATTAGCAGTATACGAATAAATAAGCTTAGAAGGATCGTTTGTAACGTTACTGTTTTGCATCATCCAGAAAAAATAGAATAGGAAAAAATTAATAAAGGTTGTGGAAAAAATTAAATAACAAATTTACCTTTTTTTAATATCCAGTACTCTTTTTTATTTTCATCAAGCCCAAATATATCTAGTTTTTGTCTTGGAGCATCAATTACAATATCTGAATGATATTCAGTTGCCTTATCAGGCTCAAATCCGCTTCCAAGAGCAACATGAATCATATTTGCTATCTTTTCATTGACAATTAAGTAATTGCAAAGCCTTGCCTTTGGGTTCGTATTGATTGCAAACTCTCCGATTGAATCAAAATTTTTTTTTTTCAGTTCTATTATTTCAGAAGGAATACTATTATTTTTTTCCTGTATGATAATTTTTTCCCAAGATTCTTTTCTTTTTTCAAGAATTTTTTCAATAATTCTTTTCTCGCCACCTATTAGTTTATATTTATTATTATTAACAACAATTACAATAGGATGTTTTGCAGAAAGCATATAGCTTTTATCTAGGCTAATAACAACATCACCTACTATTTTTCCTTTGACATATTCGGGTGTTGTATAGGCTTCACCGCCTGGAATATTTGCCATCATTCCAAAATTTTTTCCTTCTTTTGCAAATTCAGGATGAATTAGATTTCTTGCATCACTGTCGCTATTATTTATTCTTCTCCTGCTGCCATCTTTTTTTACTAATCCAATTTCAAAATCGCAGCTGTTTTCTATATTTCCTTTCACAATGATTATATTACATTTTGAAAGCTCATCAGTAATTTTTTTATTTCTTGCTCTCATTTTTTTATAATCAACTAACACTGCATCCATTAGGATATCAAGCGGTACTGTTGAAGTAAAACCTGTTCTTGACTGCGGCAATCTGCTATCATTTGCTGATTGAGGATACCAAGAGAACTTATAGAGCATTGATGCTGGTGAGTCCCATCTTGTTTTATTGTTTGGAGTAGGGTATCCTATCAATTCACCGAAATAATGCCTCCCAGAATATCCCTTTCCCCTTACTCCAAAAACAGCATTAGCAGGTGTAATTCTAGATAAGTATAGCTTTGATGATAATTTTTTATATATCTTAAAAATAGGTTCGTCAACCTCTTTTGAAAGCTCGCATCCAAGAATTGTAGTGATTAAATCCGACACAGGTTCAGGCGGTTCAAGCATGCTCTTTCTTTGTGTTGACGATGATATCTGAAGCACCTTATATTTTCCGACCGATTTCTTGGCAGTACATAAGCTAAGACAATAAGCATCGATATAATCAGAGAGGGGAGAGTCTTCTGATTCTTCTTTCGGCAGCAGGGGAAATGAGATTCCAAAAATTTCATTTTTTTTTGGATTGATTACGTTTTTAATTATCGCAGCAGCGCACTTTTCAATTCTTTTCCAGTCTTCTTTAATAAGCCATCCAGATTGGTATTCAAGGTAATTTTTTCCAATAAAACTATCTTCATCTGATCTTATAATCAAACCAGGCCTGTTAAAAATCTTTTTGAATTTTCCCTCTGATTTAGTATCGACATAATTAATAAAAGTAGATAACAATGCAGTGCATTCTTTTTTTTTTCCTGATTTTAGTTCATCATAGGTATTCCACACATCAAAAAGCGCTATTTTTTGCTTGCTGTCCGTGAAACTTACATGCAAATCAATTGAAAATTCATGCGCAGCTTTTGAAAGCGGAGCAATAGATAAAAATGCATTTTCACTAAACAATCCATATATAAAAACATTTTTTGCGTCTAATGTTGAAAAATATTTTTTATAATATCTTACTGCAGAATCAAACTTAATTTTGTTGTATCTCATTTTGTCTTTGTTGTGATTGTAAAACTGTGCTTCTATAATGTCAGATACGTAAAAACAAAGTTTGCAATTAAAATTGCGTATATAATATATCGTAAAATCTTGTAGGCTTTTATTATCCTTAAAATAACTTCTTTTTTATTTTTTGAGAAAGACTGTTTTTTTACTAAGGAAGAAATAATGTTAGTCTTAGTGACTGAAAAATAAAAAACCTCTGAGACAAGTAAGATAATAAATAAAGGCCAAACATCTGTTGCAGCACTAATTATTTTAGTTATTATTTGGTTCAATTATTATCAGCTCCTTTCTTGATTTTGTTAATTGAATCGGCTTTTTATTCTTTATTAAAATAGTGTCTTCAATTCTTATTCCAAACTTGTTTTCAAAATAAAGACCGGGTTCAACAGTAAATGTGCTATTTTCAAGTATTAATTCTTCTGATTCAGGGCTTAAGTTAGGATACTCATGGATTTGCAGTCCAACGCCGTGGCCAAGTGAATGAATAAATTTTTTCTTGTATTTTCCAAATTGTTTTAATGAAACTGAATAAAGTTCTCCTCCTTTTGCTCCTGCTTTTGCATATTCTATGCATTTTTCCTGGTTTGACAGAACGCATTCATAAAAAAATACTTCTTTTTTAGTTGGAGCTCCAATATAAACAGTCCTTGACATGTCTGCATGGTAACCTTTGTATTTTGCGCCAAAATCTAGCAGCAAAAACCCTTTTTTAATTTCTAAGTTGCCACAATAATGAGGAATTGATGCATTTTTTCCTGATGCAACAATAGGTGGAAAAGATAATTCACCACCTTGCTTTTTTGCAACAGCTTCAATAAATTCACAAATTTCTTTTTCAGTTTTGAACTTGAAATCACTAATAATCTTTTTAAAAATATTATCTGTTATGCTGCATGCTTTCTTTAAATATTTTATTTCATCATTGGACTTAACACTTCTTAACTTTTTTAAGTCTTGTGATATATCAATATATTTGCCTTTAATATTCTTTTTTAGCTTTTCAAAGACAAGAAGATTATAGTTTTCCTTATCAACCCCAATTGTTTTGTGTGATATTTTATTTTTAGCAACAATTTCAGATAATTCTTCAAAAAGCTTTTTTCCTTTTTTAGCATTGTATGTTTTAATACCTGACTTTTTTGCAGACTCAAAATCCCTTGATACAGTTACTATAAATGCATTTTTTCCTTTAGGGATTACAAGCGCCCCATATGCATTGCATCCAGTAAAATAATAAAAATTAGGATTAGGGGAATTGTCATTATTAAAAATGATTGTTAAATCTGCTTTTTTGGCTATTGAATAATTGGTTAATCTATCCATATTATTGAAATTAGAAATATACTTAATAAAATTTGCCCTTATTTTTTAAAATTAATATAAAAACAAAAAATTACCTTGTAATCTGGTAAGACATAACTTTTTCGTAAAGCTCTTTTGCGTGCTTATTTTCTTCAAAATGCTTTCTTACAGGAACTATTAGCTCATTGATGTATTTTCCGACAGATTTTTTTAGGTCCATCGGATGAAGCTTTTTGTCTGCAAATGAATCTTCAAGCTCTTTATACCCATCTTGCGCACTCAATTTTTGTTATCGTCGATATTTTTTTACATTTTCGTGTGACACATACGAAAAATATATAAATAAGTTCATCTTTCTGTTTGTTATGCATGTAACAACCTCTACAAAAAAATACAATAATAAGAA
>JAZDLQ010000020.1:0-14994 GCA_043801855.1 archaeon
GCTAGCTGTCAAAAAAACAGATGCACTCTGGAAAGAGAGTCTAAACATATCTAAAGATATACAGGATGCCACAGAACTTCTTATCTCAGCACTGATTTATAAGACTCAGTTTATTTTACCAGCGTAAGTACCCATCATCTATAATTCCAAACAAATTTATACTCATTTTAATTTACTTTTTATTATGGAACATCTCTGGCTAATATTCGCTCTCCTTTCAGCAATAACAGCTGCATTTGTTGCAATCTTTGGAAAAATTGGTTTGACTGGTATTGATTCAGGCTTAGCAACAGCAGTTCGTGCAGTTATTATGGCTATTTTTTTGGTGTCAATTGCATTATTACAGGGTAAATTCTCAGAACTTCATACAATTTTTTCAAATTCAAAAGCACTATTATATATAGTATTAAGCGGAATTGCAGGAGCCCTATCCTGGCTGTTTTATTTTTTTGCGCTCAAATTAGGAAAAGTTTCCCAGGTTGCGCCGATTGATCGGCTTTCTGTTGTTTTCGCAATAATCCTTGCATTCTTAATCCTTGGAGAAAAATTAACAATCAAAACAGGAATCGGAGCATCACTTATTGCAGCTGGAGCAATAATAGTTGCGCTTGGATAGCTCAGTCATTTGTACGCTTAAATCTTGGCACAATTTTTCCATCAATACTAATATTTTCTAAAAACATCTTTTTTGGCCGCACAAATAGAGCATTTTTTCCAAATTCTGCTGAATCATAAAGTGCTTTATAAATTACAAATTCTTCAAGTGTTTCACTATGCCTTGCAACGCCAATTACCTCGTAGAACTTTCCTTTGTAATGCTGGTATTTGCCAGGCTGAATAACGTATTTTTCCATTAGAATCTACCCTGGTCTTACTAAATAATAAACAATTGAAGAAAATGCGCTAAACACGACCATATTAAAGATGAAATTCGTTAGCGTATAAGCCAGATTATCTGTTATAGGAAGGCCGATAATAAATTTTGAGATATTAAACATGATTAGATTATTCGTAATAACAATGATAAAACCTATTAATGGAAGCCCGACACCTCCAAAATAATTGGCAATAAGAGCTCCGAAAATGTATGTTCCAATCATGAACATATGATCTACAATTATACTTCCTGTATAAACGCTTGCGATTATTTTTGTTGCAATTGCAGCAATTATACCTGCTTTTAGGCCAAAAGCCATTGTCATGATAACTGTTGTGAAAGTCGATAATTCAAAATCGGTCGGCAAGCCTTTATCTAGCTGAAATGTAACAAGGCTTGCATTAAACACTATAGCTGCGATAAGGAAAAGAATCATTTTTATGTTTATAAAAAATGAAAGTATGAATAATACAATTGCAGCTAACAGTATCCTTGTAAATAAAGGGCCTTTTATGAATTGGGTATATTTTCTATTACTATCTTTATGAGATTTTGTTTTATACATTTTTTTCTTTAACTGTAATTATACCTAATATTGCTTTTATTTATAAATAATTTGCTCTATATTTAACAAAATTAAACAAAAATGTCTAAAATTAGACAAATTTAAATATTAGTTAATTATGATCTGTCAAATGAAATCAAAAGTGCAAAAAACAAAAGAAACGCAGACAAAACTTTCAAACTATATTGACATCAGCGGCTATATAATTGATGGTTGCATGCTTGCTTTGCTGAAAAGCTTTAAGGTATCGAGCGGATGAATATAAGTAAAACAACAGAAAAATATATTGCAGAAAGGCCAAGTGTGAAAGACTGCTTAAAAAAAGGCCTGATCAATCATTCAGCCCTGGCCAGAGAAATAGGTAAAAAAACAGCCATACAGAATTTTTCAGCAATTCTTGCTGCTGCAAAGCGCTACAAGTTCAAGTTAAAAGAAAACAAAACCCTTCAGAAAAGGATCCTTGAAGTATTAAGAAACAGCAAGATTGAGATAAAAAACAAAATTGCTACAATTGTAATAGAAAAGCCAAGGTATTTTCATGATTTATTATCTATTGAAGAAAAAATAAAAAATAAAAAAGGCAACCTTAGCCTGATTGAAGGAACTCAAGCAATAACAATAATTACTTCAATTGAATTTCTTCCTTTGATAAAAGAAGCGCAAAAATCTAATATCTTAAAAATAAACGAAGGGCTAGTTCAGATAAATATTATTTGTCCTCCTGAAATTGAGTCAACGCCGGGTGTGATTAATCATGTCTATTCCTCATTTGCGGAAAACGGAATAAACATAGTTGAAGAGATGAGCTGCTGGACAGATGTTATGATTCTGATTAATGAGAATGACCTTGCAAGGGCGATGGGGTTTTTGAAATTCTAGAATATTTTCCTAATATATGACTTGGCTTTCATCTCTGCGAATTAATTTAAACGGAGATGGCAAATCTCTTAAAAAAATCAATAATGCATCTATATTTTCATAAAATGTGTCAACAACAATGCCTAGTTCCGGTGTTTGTGAAAAATAGCCACTCATCATGGATTTAGATTTAATCACAGTTTGAAGATCTTCGGTTACTGTTCCAATATAGACTATTTTTCTTCTAATTAATGTATCTAGTGTGTTTTTTGTTAACCTTCCAGATTTACCAGCTATTTCAGCGAGTTGTTTTTGAGAATTCACTATAAAGTATAGTGTAGTTTCATTATATCTTTTATCGCTTTTAGTATGTTTTGCATATGTTACTGAAAAGGTAATTCCAAATCCATAGCCATAATCTCCTTCATAATTAGAAACATCTTTATTCTCAAATGAATTATCTACATGAAAATCCATATTATCAAAATGAAGATATGCAGTAACACAACCCGCTTCTCCATGCCTTGCTCTATATTGTGCATATGGCTTGAAATGTTTGGTATATGCAAGAAGGCTGGTGCCACTATAAAGAAGAGTTGTTAGTACATTTGAGCTTCTGACTATCTCTCTTGCTGCATGAGATTCCCTTACTACCTCGTGTAAGTCTACTGCTCTATCTGAATTAGTAAAAATCCCTGGTTCAATGAATGTAATATTGTGTCCAGGCCTAATTATTTTATACCAGCATGTTGCGTCAAATGGTATACCACCATATCTTGTAATAATTCCGCCTAATGCATTTCTTTCAAAATCAGTTAGAGTTCTTCTTGTTGGCATTTCCTGAAGTATATCTACAAGCCTTCTAGAATAAGGAAAAATTAAGCTAAAATCTTGTTCTCCTCCTTCTTTTGAAGTGTTACGCACTCCTAAAATTACAACTTCAGGGCTTTGAGGATTTTTATCAGATATTACGTACTCAGCAGCTTTTCTGCCAACGGTTATGCAGTCCATTATATCATTGAATCCACGCACAACAGCTAGCGCTACTTCGTCTAGTGCTACAGCTTGTCCTCGTTGTTTTGCGTTTTTAGGTGTAAATAAAAAACTAATATTTCCTTTCCTTAATCCAGGAAACAATCACATTTCTTCGTCTGGAACTGTTACAGCCTTTATGATTTTATTACAATACTCTTCAAGTGTATCAGTCATCAGAGACAAGTTTAAAATTATTATATTTAAATATATCATTAGTATATTGACTTAAAATGATTCTAGCGCAATTCAACAATTTTTTATAATTCCTTCTTTTTCAGAAACATTATGGTTATAGTTCAAAAAAAACCAGAGCTCTTAGCGCCAGCACAGGATCTTGCAGGTATTACCGCAGCTAGCCAGGGAGGTGCAGATTCGGTTTATTTTGGATTAAAAGAGCTTAATATGCGGGCAACTGCCAAAAATTTTGAATTAAGAGAGCTAAAAAAAGTAATAATATACTGCCATAAGCTTGGCTTGAAAGCATACTTAACTCTTAATACTATATTATATAATAGTGAGCTTGAAAAGCTATCCGAAATTATAACAACCGCAAAACTAGCAAAAGTGGATGCCATAATCTGCTGGGACTTTGCTGTTATATCTGAATGTAAGAAATTAAAGATTCCATTTCACATTTCAACGCAAGCATCGATAAGCAACTGTGTCTCAGCGCAGTTTTATAAAAATCTTGGCGCAGAAAGAATAGTGCTTGCACGTGAATGCTCATTATCACAGGTAAAGGATATTAGGAAAAACACAGATATTGAAATTGAAGCTTTTATTCATGGGGCAATGTGCGTTTCGGAGTCAGGAAGGTGCTTTACAAGCCAGTTTTTGTTTGGAAGAAGCGCAAACAGAGGCGACTGCATCCAGCCTTGCAGGCGCGAGTACATTGTCAGGGATACTGAAGAAGGATTTGAGCTTAAATTACAAAACAACTTTGTGATGAGCGCAAAAGATTTATGCACTATACAATTTATTGATAAATTGATTGAAGCAGGCATAAATGCTTTCAAGATTGAAGGAAGAACAAAAGGCGCAGATTATGTAAGGATAACAACAGGCGCTTACAGAAAAGCAATCAATGCTTATTTTGAAGGAAAATTGACAAATGAACTTAAAAACGAGCTTTTTGAAACACTAAAATCTACCTATAATAGAGGTTTTTCATCTGGTTTTTATCTGGCAAAGCCTGACACTTCTGAGTTTGCAGCGCAATATGGCGGAGTGCAGACAAGGATAAAACTTTATACAGGTAAAATTACTAATTGTTATAATAAGGCTAAAGCTGCTGACGTTTTAATTCAGGATAATCCCTTTGCAATCGGTGATGAGATTTGTATAATCGGGCCTACAACAGGTTGTATTTTCCATAAAATTGAATCAATTGAATATGATATTGGAAAAACTTGCAATAAGGCATCAGTTGGAAAAGTTTTCGGGATTAAGGTGAGTGAGAAAGTTAGGATTGGAGATTGTGTTTATCTAATGAAAGATACTAATCGACAAGTCCCAAAAGCACAAAATTAAACGCAACATTAATTATGTTGCCAGGCAAATCGCTATATATCTTAAAATCCTTAAACAATGCATTGAATAAAACATAAGCTACGTTAAGGAATACTACTGCAATTTTTCCGGCGACACCTATTCCAAAAGAGTGGAAAACTCCAATTATTAAGCATACACCTGCGTAAACTCCAATCTTTATTCCCATCCAGTGGCAGAATCTTCCTGAAACTGCTGCAGAAATAATTACCATAAAGATTGCGCACAAAAGAGCTGTATAAGGGTCATTATAATATGCAATAAGTATTGTGAAAAATGTTTTTAACTCTAAGCCTATGGAAATAGGAACAAAGCGCTTGTAGAACTTTGAAGCGCCGCCAATTAGTACAAGAAACGCAATAATTAATAGGTTCATAATTTGCCCAAATATAAGCTTTATTTATAAAATTTACAAAAAATATATATATCTGAAAAAATTTTGTGCCTTATGGTACTTATTATTTTTGCAAATTCTTTTATAAAAAACAATTGTATTGATAAAAATGATTCCTAAAATTACAACTATTCAAAAATATTATCCGTTTAACCTGAAAAAATATTTTACTATCCGGAATGGCTTGCTATTGCTTCTATTATTCGTATTATATCTTTTTATCCCAAAATATGTCCAAGCTATCACACTAATGATTATATTTTATCCAATATGCCTTTTCACTGTAAAAACCACTAAATATGTAAAGAATATGGGTATAGAGACTCTTACCACATTTTCAATATTCCTTGGATATCTCTATGGCTGGCAGATAGCAATGTTCTTCGGTCTGGTCATTGGCGGTTATATCTGGTCACAAGCAGGATTGGTTACCAAGACTCTTGTCCAGATATTAATGACTGGTTTCGCAGGTTACCTGGGTTATTGGGTACATGGGCTTACATGGCTGCCAAATTTTTTCTGGGCTTACATTTTTGCAGTGACAATAAGAAATATATTAACGTTTGTTATATTTATACCTGTCAACCCAGAGCCTGTTGCCAATTTTATGCATTTAGTTTCTGATATTGTGTGGAATACATTGATACTTTCAACTTTTATCAATATGCTATATAATCTAATAATGCTTATCTCTTTTTAGATGAAAATTCACAGGTTTACTGCAATGGGATAACCTATTTTCTTGTTTTTCAATTTAGTCGCACATTCCCATGTTAAACCGATTACAACTGTCTCTTCTCCAAAGTGAACAGTTGCAATCTGCTGCTACTCTCGGACTTACTGGCGGAGCACTTTCTAAAAGTGTAGTACTTTGTAGGATTCTTTCAAGTGGTTCTAATCTGTCCACTGTCCCTCCAGGCTGAACCGCAAATGTATTATAAAGTGGTTGTGGAACCACCAATTGTGGTATTGCACTTGATGCTGCTGTATAACCTGCGGTATAATAATATCCCATTTTTTCCCTCCAATGTTTTATAATTCAAAATTCGCTGTCTTGAAATAAGCTTCATACAGCTTCTTATTGTCAATTCTCAACAATTCTCCAAACAACGCCAAATATACTATTTTTGTGTCCTTAAACCCTGTGCAACTTTCACTCAAATCCGTTGCAGTCAATTCTCTCGCTGAATTTTTTGCATTTGTCACACAGGGATTGCAAATCCTGTCAGCCCAACAATCTGTGCATAGTTGGTCTCGCATACCCTTGAGTAAATACACAGATTCCCTTTGAGCATTTGTATCGATACCTTCATGATTATTACCTATTGGCAAATACCCTTCCATTTTTTCACAAAGAAACACTTCTCCCTTGTGATTGACAAAAATAAAACTCTGACCTGGAACACATATCTCATCAAGAGGCAATCCAGCAGGCATTTTTTCTCTGGAACGATAATATAATTGAGTCATTTGTTTGTCAAAAAAAGTGCGAAATAATTTTGGTTGTTCATTGCCGTGAAGTATATTATCAATATAAGCAAGGCCATAACTAAGGAAATCATCTATTACACTATGTTTACTAGCATGCATTCCCCTTACATCTGGAAGCATCCCTTTAGGTTCTACAAAGTCCACGTACATTGCTGAGAAAAATTTATCTAGAGTTAAAAAATTAGCAACAATCACAGGAAAATCTTCAGGATCCCAACATGTGGCAGCCAATGTGACATTTGATCTTACAAATTCAGGATTCATTTCGATAAGGTCTCTTAATCCTTTATCAACTAAATCAAAGGTTGGAAATTTATTCCTAGCTAAGCGATATTTGTCATGAATTTTTTTTGGACCATCCAAGCTAACTGTCACTTTCATATTATATCTAAGAGCAATGTCTGTAAGATCATGCAGACGTAATCCATTTGTAGTGATTCCAAATTGACTGCCAGAATATAATGATAAGGCATATTCCATGCATTTTTCCAGTAATACTAGCTCTAAAGATGGTTCTCCTCCAAAAAATTGAACTTTTGGTCTTGAATCCGAATTTTTTAGCAATAAATCTATTGCTGCTTTTGCAACAACCCAATCCATTTTTGCTGAGGTTTTATCTCTTGATGTTGTGTATATCTCTGAGTTATAGCAGTATTGGCAAAGCATATTGCAATCTTCTGTGATACCTAAGATTAATGACCCAATTTTGCCTGTGAACTGATTTAACATGCTTTTTGCATCAAAGACAGGTTTGTATATCCTTCCTTGTACACCTTGCGCAAGATGCTCAAGAGTTGCTCTCTCTCCAGAATGGATTGTATTGCCTAATCTTTCATAGAGAAAACTATTACCCTTAAAATCAAATAGTATTGTATGATCTCCTTCCGTTACATGAGTTAAGAGATCACTATTGAGTGCTATTTGGTGCATTTAGATTAAAATAATATTTAATTATATAAATAATTATAGTTTGTGAATCCTGAATATGTTGATAAACTGAAATATTTGCAGTGAGTTATTATGGAGAGATACTTTTTTGCTTGATGCTAACGGGCATTATTCAATTTTAGCAATCTTTTTATTTATTCGCAACTTGTTGTTGATTTATGATTCTTAAATCGGTTTTCTTAGAAAACATACGAAGCTATATTTCTGAAAAAATAGAGTTCAGTGAAGGCTCAACCCTGCTATCCGGAGACATTGGGTCAGGCAAGTCAACTATTCTTCTTGCGATTGAATTTGCGCTTTTTGGCATCCAAAGAGGGGATTTTTCTGGCGCAAGCCTTCTTCGCCATGGAAAAGCTAAGGGAAGTGTTGAACTGGATTTTTTAATCGAAGGCAAAAGTGTCATGATCAAAAGAAGCCTAAAACGTAGCAAAGATACAATTGCGCAAGACACTGGCTATATAATCATTGATGGAAGAAAAACAGAAGGAACTCCAGTTGAGCTTAAGGCAAAAATACTATCTATTCTTGGATACCCAGATGACATTCTTTCAAAATCAAAGTCGATGATCTTTAGGTATACTGTCTATACTCCGCAAGAAGAGATGAAGCAGATACTTTTAGAGGATAAGGAAACCAGACTAACTACCCTTAGAAAATTATTTGGCATTGATAAATACAAGCAGGTTCGTGATAATGCGCTATTCTATGGAAGAGAGCTTAGGGCGCTCGCGATTGAAAAAAGTGCTAAGACTGAAAATTTAGATTCTCTTATCAAGCAAAAAAACGAGCACGAAGAGAAAGCAAAGATACTATCTGAGCGTATAATTGTTGAAAATAAAGCGCTCCTTGATATTAAGGAATTAGTTAAGTCAGCTAAAAATGAAGAGAAGCTTCTTCGAAAAAAGCAAGAAGAGTATAACGAGCAGAAATCTCGGCTGGATGTTTTACGTGCAAGGCTTAAAGAAAAAAAAGAGGCATTAGTAAAATTAAAAAAAGATTTCGCGCTGGTTGCATCAGAGATTTCAATTATTCTTGAAAAGCTGGAAACTTACGCTCTTATTGAGCGGGTCATTTTTGAAGAGCCGATCCAAAAAGAACTGGATTTGCAGGAAAAGCAATTTAATGAGACAAAAAGCATAAGGGCAATTTTTAGCGAGCGCCTTTCTTTTATTGAAAAATCAACTGATGAAGTGAATAAAGAAATAATTAAAGAGGCTGAAGAAGCTAAACATGTTATTTCAAAAGGCGCAATGATAGATGAGCTTAAAGAAAAACTATCTGTCAAGCCAAAACTTGAGCAAGAGCTCTTGGATGAGGTAAAAAAGCAAGAAGTCCTAAGGCAAAAACTTACTGAAAAAAAAGTAATGCTTGGGTCTATTGAAAAATCTATACTTGAACTTAATTCACTTGGGCTTTGCCCAAAATGCCGCCAGAAAGTTCCTGATTCCCATAAAATCGCATTTAGAGAATCTAAAAAAACTGAAAGCGATGAATTAAAAGCACTTATTGCAAAACTTGAAAAGATGGAAGAATCCCTTATTAAAAAAAATGAGGTGCTTAAATTATCGCTTGATTCTTTTAAAAAACATGAGGATGCGCTGATCAGGCTTAATTCTGATATTATCCATTCAAGAAAATCAGCTGAAAAGCTTGTGTTGCTTCAAAAAAAAGCGCTCAAAGCTTAATAATGATAAGGAATCATGCATAAGTGAACTTGCAAGAAATAAGCAGGTTGACCTAATTACACTTGAAAAATCTATTGAAGAGTTGCATTCAAAGCTTAAGGAGATAAGGCTTAATAATTCACTTTTTATTGAAAAAGAGTCTTTGGCTAAGCGCACTATTGAGAAAAAAGAGGCACTTGAAAAGAGCAGCAGGGAAATGGAATCAATAAGTAAAGAGGCAGGCGCTCTTGAAGCATCAATTAAAAGCTTAAGTGAAAGCTTGCTTGATTATTCTAATACTATTGAAAAAATTGAGTCGATCAGTAATGCTTTGCAGAAATTGTCTATCGATGAAAACCGGCTCCATGCTTCAACTGCAGCACTTGTGAATGAGAAAGGAATGCTTGAAAAGCAAAATAAGGCCATTTTATCTGAAATTGAGCAAAAAGAGGCAATTAAAGCCGAGCTTGCATATCTTAATGATGTCCGCGCATGGCTAAGCGAGTTTTTCATAAAGCTATCTGAAACTATGGAAAAGCACATTCTTTCATCAATCTACTATGAGTTTAATTCCCTTTTTAAGGAATGGTTTTCAATCCTTATTGAAGAAGGAATAGAAGTTGCGATAGATGATGAATTTTCGCTTCGGATCTTTCAGGATGGGTTTGAGGCTTCATATGACAACCTTTCAGGTGGTGAAAAAACAGCAGTAGCTCTTGCATATCGGCTTGCGCTGAATAAGGTCATTAGCTGTCTTGTTTCAAAAGTTAGGACTAAAGATTTAATTATACTTGATGAGCCAACATATGGGTTTTCAAGCCAGCAGCTTGACCGCGTAAGGGAAGTTTTTTTGCGGCTTGATGCAAAGCAGGTAATAATTGTTTCGCATGAGCAAAAGATGGAAGGATTTGTTGAAAAAGTACTTAAGGTTACAAAAGATGCAGGAGTAAGCAAGGTGACAGTGCAATAAGATATTAATGTTAAAACACCCCATACTTTTAAATAAGTATTATGTTTCCTTGTATTTATTTAACAGTTATGACAGCCTATGAAAGGCAAAATATCTCGTTTCAAGGCTTATTGGATATTTTGCCTCGACAAAAGGCAGGCTCACTGCGAAAGCTTTATAAAGTAGTGAGATTATACATAGCCATAACCAATAGTGTTTATAGTCCATAACAGATAAGAATGTATCTGTGCGGATAAAAGCACGATAACCTAAAAAAAAAAACATAACACGGAGGTGTTAATAGAATGAAGGTTAAACAGGCAATAAAGAAAGTAATTGCACTGGCAGCAGGCGCTGGAATTGTAGGCGCAACACTTGCTAGCGCAATGGCAGCAGATCTGTCTACCTACCCACAGCCATTTGTAACAGGCGGAGTATGGTCAGATAGCGTAATAGTTATCGGAGAAAAAGCAGCACCATCAGACGTTATGGGTGCAATTGAGATTGCAGCTAGCTTACAGGCAGCAGCAGTAACACCAGTAAACTTACCTGGAACAACAATTGATCCAACAGTTTCAACTGGCGTTAAGATTGAGAAATCAGGCAACAAGCTAAACTACAATGATGATGTGCAGGATGTTGATGAGAAACTCTCTGAAGATGATCTTGACATGCTTGCTGAAGGAACACTCAGCGACAATGCAGGAGAGAACGAAGGAGACGAAGATTATAAGCAAGACCTTACCTTCACAACAGCTACAGCACAAGTTGTCTATGAACAGGATGACGATACAGACGTCACAGGAACATATCTTAAATTCCCAAAAGGAACTGATGTGTATACCTACACTGTTGATTTCGACAATTATGTTGAATATGAAAACGGTACAAACACCCTTGCAAAAGACGATTTTGAAAGCTTGACCCTTGAAATGCAGGGCAATGTCTACACAATCACTGATGCAAAAGTTAACGGTGGTGAACTTGATCAGCTAACACTGCTTGCAGGCGATACTGTAAAATGGCTTCAGCAGGATCAGCCTCTAACAGTAGGTGACCATACAGTAATGGTTGTCAATGTTAACGACGATTCCACAGACAGGAAATGCGGAGTTGAAGTTGACGGCGTTATGAAATGGGTTGATGTCGGCGACACAGTAGACTTTAGTGGCCTGGCAATCGGTGTTCTTGATGCAATTGCAGTTCACTCAAAAGACTATGACCAGGATGTTTGCCAGCTAACAGTAGGCTCTCAGGAAATTGTCTTAAAATCAGGAAGCGAAGTCTCAGTCAATGATGTAGATATTGACGGCTCAGATGTAGCTTTTACATTTAAGACAGACAGAGCAGACAGGCTTGACAAAATCCAGGTTACATGGGATCCAGATGATGACATGTGGCTAGCACCAGGAGATGCAATGACTGATCCTGTTTTTGGAAACTGGAAAATGGTTTTTGAGGGAATGTCAGCTGTTAATGAAGAAATCAAATTTGACGGCGGCGCATCAAGCGGCTCATTAACCTTTGTTAACACAGAGGGAGACACTGTTGAAGTTCCATTTGTCTATGATGATGCAACAGGCTATGAGTACACACACCTTGGCGAAGTCGCAATGAGTGACTTTGATGCAATTATCAATGCAACAACAGGTGCTCAGGTTAAGCTCAACAGAACTCTTGTCATGAATGATAATGAGTTGTGCCAAGATACATCTGACCTATCTGATTGCGAAGGACTATTAGTCCTGGCAAAGGGTGCTGGCGGAGAAGCAAGACTCCTTGAATTGACAAGTATCGATGTAGATGATGACCAAATCACATTTAAGGATGTTGAATCTGGCGCAGAGTACACTGAAGAGTACGTAACAACTGTTGCAAAGACAGTTGATGTTGGTTTCATGAACCTACAGGTAACAGTAACAGAAGCGACATTTAAACTATTGTTTAACAATGTTGAAGAAGTTGACTACATGCAGACTGAAAAAGGCGCAAGAATGTATTTATCAACAACTCTTGCAAACCCAGATACAGCTGTTCAGGTATGGGAAAATGAAGCTAGCGAAGGCACAGATGGTGCAGGTGCTATCAACTGGACTGTTGATCATTCAGCAGGCGACGACGATGATGCAGTTGGATTCTCTGGCCTAGTACCAACAGGTTCTGAATGCACAGATGGCTCAGATGATTACTGCAAAGCAACAACATGGGGAACAACATTCACCTATGATCAGGAGAATGACGACGATATTACACTAGCTTATCCTGAAGGGCAGGCATATGCAAATGTATTCGTAACTCCACTAAACGCAGTTATATCAGCTGGCGGAAGCACAGGTGCATCAGGCGCTGAGAAAGTTAACTCAATCCCTGTAGGCATGAGTGTTCTTGACAAAGATGCAGAAGCATTGACAAAGAACATGATTGTTGTAGGCGGACCATGCGTTAACACTGTAGCTGCTGAACTTGCAGGAAACCCTGTTGATTGTGCAGAAGGCTATGAGATGGGTAAAGCAAAAGTTAAGCTTTACACAAGGAAAGGAAAAACTGCTCTACTTGTAGCAGGTTACAGTGCTCAGGATTCACTGGGCGCAGCTTATGTCCTAGCTGACTACAAAGACTATGCAACAAAGCTGAAAGGCAATGAAGTAGAAGTTGTTGTAGCAAGCCTAACAGACATAGACGTAACAACTCCAACCAAAGTATAAAAAAATTAAACCTTTTTCTTTTTTTTTATTTTTTAAAAAATACGGATTCTAAATATTTTTTATAAACAAAACACGATAATTTTATAAAGTGCTAATGTTTATCAAAATTTATGCATACACTAAGCGCAATCATAGTTAAAGAAGACGAGATGTATATAGCAAAATGCCCTGAAATAGGAACAGTCAGCCAAGGCAATTCTATTGATGAAGCATTAAAGAACCTAAAAGAAGCAACAGAAATTTACCTTGAAGAGTTCCCAATTAAGGAAGCACCAATTAAAGATTATTCCAAGCCACTTTTAACAACATTTGAGGTTGCTTAATTGTGCATAAACAGATTTCTGGCAAAGAATGTATAAAAATTCTATGCAACAAGTTTAGCTTTAAAGCCGTAAGGCAAAAGGGCAGCCATGTTGTTTTAAAAAAAGAGCATTTTAATGGTGTAGTTGGAACGGTTGTTCCACTGCATGATACTTTAAAAACAGGAACACTCAAAAGCATCCTTGCGCTTGCAAAAATTGATGAAGAAGAATTTTTTAAATATATGTAAATTCATTCTTTTGAGATTAATTCTTTTTTTATTCTATAATCAAGCAGGCACACCAACAAAAATATTATCCTTGTCTCTGATTATCCTGGCCCTAATTTTACCGTTGTCTCTAAAGCAATCTGCGATTATTACTGACCTATCTTTACAAACACCAAGTTTTGCATTAGGAATTCTTGCGTTGCCAACAATAATAACGTCAATCACGTCTCCTTTATGAAACGGCTTAGGCAACTTCTCATCAGCAATTATTTTTGGCTCAGATAAAGCAGTTAAGTTTACATCGTATTTTTTTTCAAGCAAAGAAAGCTTTTGAAAAAATAGCTTCATAGGAATAGAGTTAACTGGCCTTTTTCCAAACCTATACTCAAGGAAGTTCTGAATCATGATAGGCGAATTTATTTTTTTTGAAAATAGAATAAGCTCTTCTATTTCAGAATCATTTACACTAGGGATATATACAGGTGCAATAACAAGCTTAGCGTTTTTAGCAATGTGTTTGCATATGCTCTTGACTTGTTCTATCGGATAGTTTCTGCAGGAGATAAAGTCGCACTTTTCTTTTGAAAATGCATTTAAAGATATATGAAAATGAGTGATGCCTGAACGGATAAGTGAATCAGCCTTCTTTTTACTCAAAAGTACAGCATTTGTAGCGATAGATATATGATTGACTTCCCGTTTACTTCTAAGGTCTGTCGCGAGTTTTTCAAGGTCAGAGTAAAGTGTAGGCTCTCCCTGGCCGCCGATATGGATATTTACCTTGTTTTTTTTGATTTTAATGACTTTATTTAACTCATCAATTAAGTATTCTTCTTCTACTACATAATCCGCTCTTCTTTTGTTCTGGTCAACAGAGCAATAAATGCAGTCTATGTTGCATAGGGTTATTGGCTTTATTTCAATCATATTGGTCGCACGGTCAACTATTCCAAACTCGCTGCTTCCAATTAGCGGGATTCCTGAATTGGAATGGATGTAAATGCACTCTTTGTTGCTAATTACTGACTTTAGCTCACGAAACTTCTGATTGAGGAAAAAAAAGAATCTTTTTTCGCTGTTTTTCGCTTTTTGAAACTCTATTGAATTATCTGATATAATCTTAAAATCCGAAATTTTTTTAAGCTCATCACTGGATGTATAAAAGTAAAAGTGTTCCATGAATAACACTTTTATTTTTTCATTTTTTGGAATAAATTTAATGTTTCTAAACTTAAGTAAAGTCATTTTTCTAAAATAAAGAAGGAGCTTATTTATGTTTTTCTAAAAAATGTACTTATTAAGCTAAAATAGCTACTTCAACATCTATTTTCTTTCTTTTTTAGATTTATATACTCTAATATAGAAAAACATATAAGCAAGAAGTGGTTACAAAATAACCACAATGAAAAAAACCATTAAAATGGAAATGGA
>JAZDLQ010000021.1:0-21143 GCA_043801855.1 archaeon
GAATATTTTGAAAAACAAATTCAGATTAGAGGAAGAGATTGAAGCGATTATTGACGGAGAAGTCAAGGCTCTTGGAAATGGTGCTATGGTTATTGCATCAAAAAAATATATCGGTTACAAAGCGTATGTTGTTATCAGAAAGCAAAAATAATGCGATAAAAATACCTCAGGGGGTGTCTCGCTTATACCTCATTACAGATGGTATCGAAATTGAAAGATTGTTTCGAATCATCAGGATTGAATGCCATCGCATCACTGGACAACCTGGCGTTAGCTTTATATATTTGACATGTATTATATAATATATTAGAAAAAACCTAATATATTACATATATAATATATAATCGTGAATAGTGATACTATGGAACTTCAGGTTCGTACCTTTCCTACAGATAAAGAAGAAGATGGAGCAGTAATATCAAAGATTGAGTATAGTGATTATTATCCCAAAATAAGCATTCAGGGTCTATCCCCTAAATATTATTATGATAAAAAACATAATGAAACATATTCCCTTAAAATTATTGAGGGAAAAAGACAAGATAAATCTTCATTTTTTAAAAAAGAGGTAATCCTAACGATAAATAAGTTTGAACAAAAAATGAGGTTTAAAGAATGTAATTTGATAACATTAATTCCAACCAATAAAATTGAGTTGCCATTATCTCCAACAATGCAATCAATAGCAGAAATATTGTCGAAAGAGTTAAATGTTCCTTATATACAAATTATAAAAAGAGCTATATTCAAAAAAAGAAGCGGTTATTTGGTTAAAGAAAGGTATATGGATGTAAAAGGATCAATGATTGTGACTGATTCGGTTAAAAATATGAAAATATTATTATTAGATGATGTTAGAGCTTCAGGCATATCAATGATGGAATGTGCTAATACCCTTATTAAAAGTGGTGCAAAAGAGATTATTGGATTTTCATTAGGAACTCATACTTCAAATATTCCTGTAAAATAAAGGGGTTGGTGGTAACTTTGACTAATTTGAATGAGAAAGACTTAGTTTTATGGATGAAGCTTACACAAGTCCATAAACTTGGACCGAGAAAAATCGAAAAACTTTTTGATATTTTTAGTTCTTTTGATATTTTTTTATCCGCCTCTAAATCTGAACTTTTTAGAACAAGAATATTCAATGAAGAAATGCTCCAAGAATGGGAGAAATTAAAGTGTGTGGCAGATGAAAATTTCTTAAGAGCTATTCAAGATTGTAAAGATAATTTTATTGAAATTGTAACATTAATAGACAAAGAATATCCAATCAATTTGAAACTTACTTCTTATCCTCCACTTACATTGTACTTAAAAGGAGATAAAAATCTTCTTCAAACTCGAAAAGTTGCTATGGTTGGTTCTCGAATGTCCGGAGAAGAAGCAAAAAAATGGGCTTACAACAACGCAAGAATCTTAGCGGAAAAAGATATTACTGTTGTCAGTGGCGGTGCTATTGGAATAGATACTGCTGCACACAAAGGGGCACTTGATGTTCTAAATGGGAAAACAATATCTGTCCTGGGTTCAGGTTTTTTAAAACTCTATCCTGAAGAGAATATTAATTTGTTTAATGAAATTTCAAAGAAAGGCCTGTTAATTAGTGAGCATCTTCCAAGATTTCCAGGTTCAAGAATATCTTTTATACAAAGGAATAGAATAACCTCTGGAATATCAGATGCACTTATAATGGTTGCAAGCGGTGCTCGAGGAGGTTCAATGGTTCAAACAAAAATGGCTTTTGAACAACGAGTTCCAATATTCTGTCCATTATTAGGTTTAAATTTGACTCCAAATGAAGGATTGATTCAGATAGTAAAAGAATGGAATGGAAAAGAAATAGAAAGCGTGAACCAATTATTTAATTGTGAAAAATCAGATAAATCTGAATCCGAATGTAAAAATATGTCTCTTGAAAAATTTATTTAAGAACAAATTTTACATTAGCGAAAAATTGGTGAATTAATGATGGGAATTCAAAAAGACGCAGGTGAAATTCTCATATTTTTATATCAAAAATATGTGTCTGATCAATTAATGGAAGAATCTGGCGAACTTTTTAGGTTAGATAAAATCTATAATGAAATTCCTTGGGATAAATCGAGAATCGATAGAGCTGTTTTTTACTTAATGGATGAATGTTTGATTAAATATGAGGCCACATTTGGCGAAAAAGAATATAGTCATTTGCCCCTTTATTGCATTTACAGAGTCTCTCCTGAAGGGATAAGAGTTATTGAAGAGAATAAAACATTTAAAAGAATGTTCGGTTTTGATGTAAATTTAGGAATTATAAAACTCAGCTGGATGTCGGAGGAAAAATGATTCAACTCATCAACTCAGACACTTCCGTAATCTTTTTAAATTACCTCTGTTTTCCTAGCCACTATTAACATATTTCCCAGGTACTACATCAGTCAGTAATGGCTGGCCTGTAGGAGGGTTGCGTTAAAATGGATGATAAGACTATAAAAGAAGCAATATCTAACTTGAAAAAGTCAGATAAGCGAAATTTCAAACAGAGTATTGACCTTGTTTTCTCATTAAAGGACATTGACTTAAAAAAACCTGAGCATAATGTCGAGATATTCTTAACACTGCACCAGCAGGCAGGAAAAAAATTAAAGATTTGCGCTCTTGTTGATGCTGACATGATAGATTCAGCAAAAGCCGTTTGCGACAATGTTATTAGCGTTGCTGATTTTGACAAGTATAAAGACAAAAAACTTGCAAAAAAGCTTTGCGAAGAGTATGATTTCTTTGTTGCACAGGCAAACATCATGCCAAAGATTGCAACAGTATTCGGCCGAACATTTGGTCCGAGGGGAAAGATGCCAAACCCAAAAGCAGGATGCATTGTCCCTCCAAACATCAATATGAATGCTGTTTATGACAAGCTTCAAAAAACACTTAAAGTTACAAATAAAAAAGGACCTTATATCATGACAATCGTTGGCACAGAAGAGACCCCAGCAGAAGTTGTCCTTGACAATGTCAAAACAATATTCAATGCAGTTACCAATGCTCTTCCGCAAGGAGCAAATAACATAAAAAGCTTATCAATTAAGTACACAATGGGTAAGCCTGTAAGGTTGATGTGATTACAATGGCTCATGTTTCAGAAGATAAAAAGAAAGTTGTAAAAGAGCTTGTTACTCTTATCAATAGCAACCCAATAATCGGTACTGTAGATATGACAAATATCCCGGCTAAACAGCTACAGAAAATCAGGATCCAGATAAGAGGAGTCGCTCAACTAAGGATGGCAAAGCGAAGGCTTATGAAAATTGCTTTTAAGGAAAGCAATAAAAAAGAATTAACTAAGCTTGAGCCTTATCTTGAAGGAATGCCAGCTTTAATATTCTCTAAAGAAAATCCATTCAAATTATACAGCCTACTTGATAAGAACAAGTCAAGCGCTCCAGCTAAAGGCGGACAGAAAGCGCCTAAACCAATTTGGGTAAAAGCAGGATCAACCTCATTTACACCTGGCCCAATCATTGGCCAGCTTGGTAAATACAAGATAAAGACAGGCGTTGAAAAAGGAAAGATCGCAATCAAAGAAGATCAGATGGTTGCTAAAGAAGGAGATGTTATCTCAGAAGATTTAGCTTCAATTCTTACGAGGCTTGGAATCGAGCCAATGGAAATTGGGGTTTCTCCGGTTGCTGTCTATGAAGGCGGCCAGATTTATGAGAGAAGCATATTAAGGATTGATAAGGCTGAGTTTGAGCAGAAAGTTAAACTTGCAGCAATTGAGGCTTTCAATGTTGCAATATTTAGTGCTTATATGTCAAAAGACACAATCAATACTCTGCTTGGAAAAGCATACAAAGATTCAAGCGCAGTTGCAATGGATGCAAAGTTTATCACAAATGATAACCTTAAAGATTTTTTTGCTCAAGCAATGGCTGATGCTGCAGCTGTTTTCGCTCAGATGTCACCTGGCGTAGAAGAGCCAACACATCACGAACATAAAGAATCTAAAAAAGAAGAGCCAAAAGAAGATGCAGCAGCAGGTCTTGGTTCATTATTCGGATAAAATAGGAGGAAAGGAAAATGGAATACATATATGCCGCAATGCTATTACACAAAGCAGGACACAAAGTTGACGAACAAGGAGTAAAAAAAGTTCTTGACGCAGCAGGCGTTAAGTCTGATGAAGCAAGAATCAAAGCACTTGTTGCAGCCCTTGACGGTGTTAACATCGATGAGGCTATTAAGTCAGCAGCAGTAGCTCCAGTTGCAAGCGCAGCTCCAGCAGCAGCACCAGCAGCTGAACACAAGAAAGCTCCTCACAAAGAAGAGAAGCCAAAAGAAGAAGAAGCCGCTGCAGGTCTTGGTTCATTATTTGGTTAAAAAAATAAATTTTTATTTATTTTTTAATATTTAATATTAAGTTACAGTGAGATTATGGCTGTTGAAGACAATAAGGAAAATTTCAAGAAAATATCTTCTTTAAGAAAGGATATCTCTGAACTTAGAAAAAGTCTAAACGAGATAGATGAGAAAAAAGAAGCAGCATTCAAAGAGAAAAAAACTTATTCTGAAAGCATAACTAATGAGCTTAAGATACTAAAAGAGCTTAAGCATGAAAGAGACGACCTTACAAGCCAGGTTAAGGATTTAAAAGAGAAAAGAAAGGATTTTAACTCAAAAATACCTGATGTAGCTAAGACATTAAAGGAAATGAATACCGATAAGGAAGACATAATTAAAAAAAATAATATCAAAGTAAATCCTATGCGCTTAACTAAGGAAATCGAGCGCCTTGAATTTCGGATTGAAACAGAGGCTCTTCCTTTTAACAGGGAAAAAGAGCTTATGAAAAAAATAAATGAATTAAAAAAGCAGCTTAAGGATGCATCAAAGGTTAGCGACATATGGTCAAAAATCAGCGAAGCCTCGACTGATATCAAATCCCTAAGAAAAGATGCTAATTCAATTCATAATTCTATACAGGATAAAGCAAGGCTTTCCCAAGAAAAGCACGAGCATTTGATTGAGTCATCTAAAAGAATTGATGAGCTGAAAAAAAAGGAAAAAGAAGCGTTCGAAAAATTTTCCACCCTTAAAACCGAGTTCAATATATTGAACAGAGAACTAAAAGAAAAGCTTGAAGAAATGAACAAAATTGGTGAAGGCATAAAAAGATCTAAAACCGCTCAAAAAGATGCCAAAAAGAAAAAAGACGAAGAAACCTTAAAAGAAAAAATCCTTGAAGTAAAAGAAAAGATGAAAAGCGGTAAAAAGCTTACAACTGAAGACCTTTTAGTGTTCCAGGGAACTGATGATGATGATGATGACAGTAATGAGTCCAGTACTAAAGAGAGTATCCCTACAACTCCAGCAAAAGAAGATGTAGCTGATGCATCTGAAGTTGAGACATACTCTGAAATTGATGATAAGGAAGAGAATTAAGTTTCTGATTTTTATATTTATATTGTAAATGCTTCTTCAGCATATAATTGACTTTGACTTTCTTCATATAAATGATTATCACTACAATCTGTTTTATAATTGAATACTATTTTATATTGTCCAGGTTCTGCATTTTTATAATAAGCGCAACTGTAGGTTTCACCACCACAGGTTGTATTTTTGAAATCGATGTACCTTTTATTCCACTCAAATTTTTCTTCAAGCGAAGCTAGCTGACATATTGGTGAAGGGCCGCCAGCGACACAAGCTACTGTTCCTGTCCTGCAAACACTATCACAAAAACTAGAGCAAAAACCTGAATTCCCTATATTATTCCATCCATTATTTTCTAATTTGAATATTTGCCAGGAACCAGTTGGATACAAATATTTAGAATCAGGCATATACACTTTACCCTTTATTTTTGCAGAAAAAGTTATCTTATTCGGCTCTTTTTGCACTGATAACACCACTGGCACAGTTACATTATCTTTTTGAATATTCAGTTGCTCTATTCGTTTTTGAAGCTCATTTACCTGCGCTTGCAATTGATTGTTCTGTTCGTTTGATTGTTTATTCTGTTGTTCCAATTCTTTTTCAAGTTCTTCTACTTGCCCTAACAATTGATTTTTTTGATTTTGCAATAGGCTTTTTTCTTGTTGTGTTACTTCAATTTGCCTTTGAAGAAAATCAAACTCAGTAGAATCTCTGGAATTTAATGAACAACCTGAAAAAACAGATGCAATCATTAATATAATCATGAGTAATCTTTTTTTCTTCATCACAAGCAAATAATGTTGTTTAATTTAAATACTTTTTCTAACATTTAGCAAAATTTATTCAGCATTTTTCAATAATAGAAATCGGTGAAAATAAAAATAAGAAAAATTTACTTCTTGCTCTTAAATTCAGTATAAGAGCATTTGCCGCACGTAATCCTGTCTTTATGATCTGCCATAAATACACCAGCACCGCACTTTGGGCAAGTCCTGTTTTGAGCTTTTCCCTTTACATACAATGTATTTATTTTTACAGGCTTAGTATTAACATGTTTTTTATCTCTTTTTCTTGGCTTTGCCATAATTAATCACTTCCTTAATTATAATATTTTTATTCTTTCTTAGGAGCCTTAGGCTCGTCCCTGTGCTTTTTTAACAGGCTTTTATTCTCAAAAAAATCCATTTTAGCCTTGTCCTGATAGACATGCACAAGTATCTTTGATTTTGGCGATCCAACCTGTGGGTAGATGTGCTTTATAATCACAAGATCTTCTTTTATCTTGAGTAGCTTTGCAATCTCACTTATAAGTGATTTTCTTGATGGTGTTGCGCTTTTTTCATCGCACCATAAAGAAACCCTTGATCTCGAGAGCAGTGGAAATTCATTTTGTTTTATTATTTCTAACTTCATTTCTTTTCACCTGAATTTAAGGGCATATTTGCCTTTTACTGTAATATCCATTTTTTTTGCTATCTCTGATTTGTTAGCGTCAAGTATATTAATCTGTCCCTGCCATGAGGTTGCAAATGAATTACCCTTACATAAAGGGCACTCATCTCCTTCAATTAATAGCTTACATTTTTTGCATACTTTTTCTTTTGCCATTTTTAAAAATCACCATTAAATTCTTAAGCTGACATCATCCTAATGACATCTTTTTCTGTGATAATTCCTGCAAGCTTTTTGTCTTTTATGACAAGAAGCCTTCTGAAATTGTTCTTGCTCATAAGCCTTGCAACTTCCAGAAGGGAAGTATCTGCATCAATACAGATAGGGTTTTTAGTCATTACCTTTGCAACAGGTGTGTGTTTTGCATCAATTTCCTTTACAACAACTCTTCTTAGTATATCTCTTTCAGTAATAATGCCAACAGGAACATTTTCTTCAACAACAGGAATAACTCCGATATCATGCTTGTCCATAAGCATTATTGCCTTATGAATAGTATCCTCTTTATTAAGAGTGATAACATTTTTAGTTGCCCAGTCACTAATCTTTATTAACCTTACCACCCTTTTTTGCAAGATCTTCTTTAATCCAGTCAATTCGCCCAAGGCCAGCTTGCCTCATTGTAAGGCCAAACTTTGGGTTAGTTACTTCCTTGTAGCTTATTGCAATAACTCTAGCCAGGCATTTGTCGCCAATTCGCAGAGTCTTTTTAGAATCTTTTCCAAGCAGAACCTTGTCTTTTGAGAATGATACAAAATCATCCATTGTCTGTGAAATATGAATCATTCCTTCAATCGGGCCAAGAGTCATAAATGCGCCAAAATCAGCAATATCCCTTACAACAGAAGGCACTACTTCCTGAAGCTCAGGCTTGAATGTTATCAGGTAAAACTTAGTTTTGTAAAATGCTGCGCCATCACCTGGAATAATCAATCCCTCGCTTATGGATTCAACAGAAGATACATCAATTACAACACCCATATCTTTTGATATAAAGCCGTCATACTGCTTTTTTATCTGTCCGGTTATGGCTTCATCAATTGGCTTTCCAAACTGGTCTGGCGGAACTCTCACAAAATCCTCAATAAGTGTTTTATAAAACATTTTTAAATCAGCTCTAAATATTGTTTTTCCCTAAGTACAATTACGCTTATGCCTTTTTCTTTTAACAGCCTCTTTAGGCCCCTGTCCTGCGTTGCAACAATTGTTTCTGCGTCTGCAGCTTCAACTATTGCTGTATCTAGATGGATTAATTCTTGGGAATTATCGGCAGTATATAAGCTTTTTTGTTTGTCAGGAGGAGATATTATCTTAATTCCCTTTTTTTTTATTAAAAGAAGCGCTAGGCGTGCATTATCCCTTTCCTTGCCGCTTGTTTTGGCAATTATGTTATTTAGTTCTCTTATGCTGCCTTCAAGAATGCAAAGCTCATAAGGCTCCAGGATTATTCTTTCGATTTCCTTAAAAATATCAACTTTCATGGAAAATGGAATAAACAAAAAGTTAGTGTCAAGGATAATTCGTAGCATAATTAAAGATGTAGGTTCGGGTTATTTATAATATTAAGCATTTATGAAAGGCAAATGCCCAAATAATTTCATTACAAAAATTTATATATTATACACCATTATGCTATCTAATGATTTACGCGAGGTTTTCATAGATGAAAATAAATTATTTGCTATTTACTGCAATTTCATTATTAATTGTATGTTGCGGATGTGTGCAGGAATCTCCGGAGCATGCTATAGAGAGGCTTGAAAGGGAAGTATATGAATCAGGCAATATGGAAAATTATGTCAGGAACAGTTATTGCAATTCTTCCTGCAAGAGTAAAATGGAAAATGCCTCAGGGCTATCTTATAATGAAACTGTGATATATATGAATTTGATGTTTGCGGCAAATGAAGCAGAAAAACAGATTGAAAGCTTTGAAATAACAAATTCTGAAGAATATGACAGCAATAATGTGAAAGTATATTATTCAATTTATTATAAGAATGCTGAACAGAGAGATGATTTTGCATATATGACAAAGAAAGACGGCAAGTGGCTGATAGATATCGACAGAGAATTATTTGGGTAGGTTTATTCCAGTAGATGTTTTATTTATAACCAAGTTATCATCCAATTATCAATTTTTCAATAAGCGGAAACTTTTTGTATGGCTGCTTATATTTTTCTGAGCCGAAATGGCCTTCATTATGCGGGACAACAAGGGTTCCCCCAAAAAGGGAAAGCATTTTCAGTCCCATATTATGGTCGCAGCCCCAAGGGTCATTGTCTGAGTTTATGAATATTATTTCTTTAGCGTTTTCCTTGATTTTTTTTGCATTGTATACTTTTTGGAATATCTTCTGCAGATGGATGTGGCTGCTTTTTATAAGCCCTGCCACAAGGATTGCCTTATCTATCTTTACATCAATATTTTCAAGCATTGACAGTATCAGTGGGCATCCTGAGGAATGTCCTATTAGGATTGTGTTTTTATCGAACTTTCCGTTTTTTAAGATAAATGGGAGCTGTGTCTTTAGGTTTTGGATATCACCATCCGGAAGGATTGGAATAAAGACATCATAATCCTTTTTTTCAAGGAATCTCTTTATTGATGGGAGCCAGTATGAATCCGGCGTGCAGGATGTTCCATAAATAATGATTGCGTTTTTCATTTTTTTAGATTCTTCTTATTTATTAAGCGAATCAACAATCCTTTTCATCTTCATCGCATCCCCGAATGGGTCAGGGGATTCGCATACAATGACAGCATTTTTTTTTGCAAAGCACAATTCTTTTGCAAGCAATGAAAAATCAGATTCATCAATAAGAAGGTGCTTTCGCTCTCCTTTTTGAGTGTATTCAATCCCTGAATAATGCGCATGGAAATATTGCGGCAAGCTTGCTACAACTTTCTTATAATTTATTTTGCCGTCTCTTGCGAGAAGATGCGAAAAATCAATGCATATAGAGCAGCCAGTCTCTTTTCTAAGTATAAGAAGCTCATCCAGGCTTCCGAACTGAGATTTTTTTCCCGTTGTTTCAGGGGAGATATTCACTTCCCATTTATTTTTTGAAATCTCTTCTTTTAGTAAGATTATTTCCTTTTTAATTATTTCAAAAATTTCTTCATGGCTCTTTGTTCCGTAATATCCTGCATGAAAAACAATTTCTTTTGCTCCAAGGTGATGGCCTATCTCACAGGCAGCAAGGATCCTTTGCCTTGAAGCAATAATTTTTTCTTTATCCTCTGAGCTTAAATTAATAAAATAGCTTGCATGGATGCTTAAATTTAAGCCTAAATCTCTCGCTAATTTTCCGGCAGCCTGCGCAGCAGGGACTTTCATATAGGCCTGCCTCACAAATTCAAGCTCCTGGCCGTCAAGCCCTGATTTTTTAATCATCCTGAAAGATTCAAGAGTATCAGGCATCACATTTCCGGCTGCACATATTTTAATTGTCATGGATTGCTAGAATATTTATTATTCTTTTATTATTAACTAAATATCTAATAGTAATATTATCTAATAGTATTTTTTTAGATCTCTTTTTCCTATAAGTATCAGTATCAAAACTGATAAAATTTCAGAGAGCAATATTAAAAAAAAGACAATGGCAAGAAGCGCGTTAAACCCTATGTATGTGTTTGAAGCAAAGTTGAAAAAAAGTGAAATTATTATGACAGATGCGGCCATTGATTTTCCTGAATAAAAGCTAAGGACAAGTTTATCTGTATTTGATATCCTGTCGTTTTTATGTGCAATAAATATCCCTAAGGTTCTTATTGCAAGAGCTGCAAAAAAGATTGACAGAGATTTTGAAAACAAATTAAAAGACAAAAATTCATATGCGATATAACCTGTTATCAAAAGCACCAGCGCTTCTGCATATTTCATTAAATGAGCATATCCTTTTTCCCTGTGCGTCCTATTTGGAATCTCAAAATTTGCAAAAAATATCCCGAACACAAAAGCAGCAATAAAAAAATAACCGGCTAAAATGCTTGATGCAAAGTAGCATAATCCAAGGATAATAATTACAGAGAAGAACGATAAAAAGCTACTGTGCCTTTTCATAAAATAAATCGAGATAAGAGATA
The DNA here is from genome assembly GCA_043801855.1 of archaeon. Taxonomy (GTDB): domain Archaea; phylum Nanobdellota; class Nanobdellia; order Woesearchaeales; family GW2011-AR15; genus CAYTWW01. The sequence goes on from JAZDLQ010000021.1 coordinate 10,967, forward strand.
AAAATATTCCGATACCAATAGAGAGAAATATTGTTTTTCCTGCGTTGATTAACCCAGATGTTGCTCCCTGCAAATAGATGTTTTGAAATACAAGAAAAATAAGTGTTGGTAAAATTAGGACAACAGGACGGATTATTATTGATTCGCGATAATATATCTCGTAGACTGTTGCGCTCGCCTTTCCCTCGAGTTCATAGTAATCAAGCGCAAGTATTATTATTGATAATACAAGCGACAAGACAACGCCAAGCCCAAAATAATTTTCTGCAATTAAGAATACTGTTACAATTGTAGCCGGAAGAATTATAATTGCTTCTTTAAACGCTCTTCTTGAATTTGTGTCTGAATTATTATGTATAAGGCTTTTTCCTGCTAAAAATGAAAAAAGGAGAAGTGCTCCTGCCGATATTCCCTCTAACAATACTGTTGGAATTGCAAGTCCTAAATATACCTTAAAAAAACCAAGAACAATCCCTAAAGCAATCATGAATAACGCATAATAGTGTGTTTTTTTAGTGACAAAATAGCATGCAAGCCCAATAAGCAAAATAACCAGCGCTGACAGAAATTGCGTTGTATCCATATTCCCCCTTTTTTAATTTAAGTTATATTTAAGTTATAGATTAATGGTATATAAAAGTTTCTTTGAAAGTTGATGTGCCTGTTATCTCGAAACAGATTCGCATCACCAAAGAGTTTTTATATAAACCATCTTTCTTTTTGCAAAATGGATGAATTAAAAGAAACATACATTAAGCTTGCCCAGAAATATAGGTTGCCTGATTATGATGCATTATCCAGAGAATGCGATATGGAAGATATTGAAAAGTCTTCATTTCTGCTAACAAAAATAAGAATTAGAATAATTGAAATGATTGATGAGCAGTTAAAAATAATTGAAGGTGTTTTACAGCCTGATGTAAACCTGTCAAACCTATGCGAAAGCAGGCATATAACTGAAGAGCAAAAGGAAGTTGCTTACCAGAACTTTAAGGCGCTCATGATGCTCTATCGCCAATCTAATGAAATCTCGCTTATAAATACTGAAGAAAAAAATGCAGAATTTATAAGAGACTTTTATTCCAAGTGGCAGGAAATAAAAAAAGAGTTAAAAATATTATATTCAATACTAAAGGAATCATGGAAAATTGAAACTTCAATAAAGGAAGATTTGAGCTATCTTGGATGATTGTCTCGTCTTACTATTTCTCTTTTCAATTCACTAAAAGAGCAATATTTATATAAAACATAAATAAAAATAACCACTGTGGTGTGGATAATAACTGAGCAAGGAATAAGATGGATAGATTTACCTATTGTTTTAGATGAAGAACTTCATCCAGCTACAAGTAGTTCAACGCATCAAAGTCCATATTCGTGCGCTACAGAATCCCATCTTGAAGCAATTATTCAAAAACACAGACAAATGCTCATAAGACATATCCATTCTTCTGTTGCATTAAAAAGGTTGCACTACGCAGAAGTAAATCATTCTAGGGAAGGACCATTAACTGCACTGGCTTCTGTTCTTGCAGAAGAAGCTTATGCAGGAAAAAGAAGAAAAAGTGGACAAACCATGTTTTCTCATCTTGAAACAGCAAGACAAAATTTAGATTATTTGTTATATGAACCGCTTCCTTATCAGAGAAACACTGATGCTGCTACAATTGGAGTAATTAATAATTTTGTATTCAAAGAACTTCCTAATTACGCTATGAAATTAGCAAAAATAGCTGCAATTTATTTTTTGGGAGAAGGAACAGGCGCTCTTCAAAAACTATCAGAGTGGACAGAGGCTGGATTAAATATGGCTGGAAGTGTATGTATGGAAAGAATTACACCGTTACTTGCAGAATACCATTTTACTCAGCCTGCTCTTTCTACCAGCCTTGAATATCTTTCTTATATTCCATTTATATTAGCGCAAGCTGTAAGGTATGCTCCGTTTTTGCTGCTTACTGTGGAATCACTTAAAACTGCAGCCAGCACATTTTCAATCGGTATATATGCTACGCTTAGTGAAGCCTATAAGGCAGGATTTGAACCAATGAAAAGAGATATCGATGCTGTTGTTATTAAAGGCAGACCGATAAAAATAGGAGGTAAACATATTGATGATTATTTTCCTACTTTGATTCAGGAAGCCTTGTCAACTGATATAAGAAGAATTATTCCGGAAGGTATATCAAGAACGCTAATGGGCAATAGAAATAGTGTTCCAAAACCACTCTCTGATTTTATTCCTTTTAGATACAGTGGTATAAGTTGGAGAGATATTGGACGATTTTTATCATACTTACATGACTCTTTTGAAGATGAAGATGTAACAAGTGTAAGCAGAGCACAGCTTGATGAAAGACTTACTAGAATATTTTCAACTCCATTTGAAAAAAGTGGTCTATCTATGAAAGATATGTATGCTGAAAATGACCTGGAGAGACTAAGAAAAATATTATGGTATGGTGTTGAAAGAACAACCAGAAGAAGCGTCGCTCAAAGGGCAGAATATCTTTTAATGCGAATAAATTCTCTTGCAAATGGAATTTTAAGATATCATCCTGAGTATAGGACAGCAACTGGCGTCATTAGTGGTGTTCTCGCAAGCTACGATGATAAAAGAATTCAGGCATTTAATAGGGAATTCTCAAGGCAGGCGCCCGTATATAATGCAGAGATTGAACTACTTAATAATTTTGGTGACCTTTTCAGGCTTGTACGTGAAAGCAGAATAAATAATAGGGATGAATCTGAAAAAGTTTTTGCAGAAAATATTTTTGACATAAGTAATATTGTAGGACTTAGCTATGATGCTGCTGCAGATAGAGTCAGACACAGATTTTTCAATTTTGCTGGAGTAAGATTTGAAATGGAAGAGTATTCATCCTTTTCAAGGCTTTTAGCGCTATTAAACAATTCGCAGGCAGATCTAATGAAAGAAATAAGAGCTCTTCTTCCAAATTCAGGTCAAGTAGATGAATCTTATTCAATGTATTTAAAGCATGCAACAATATATCGTACTTTTTCTCCTGTTGATTTTTTAACAGACAAAGAAAGCAGAATGCTTGACAGATGGATACATGCAAATAAGTTTGGTGATATGTTGCATAATGTAGAAACATTAGATCATCTGGGTTCAGAAAAAAGTGTTGCAAACCTACATAAATACTGCTTTAGGCCAATAACTTTGGGATTGAGCAATAATCCAAAAAGAACAGAATTTGTCTGGTTTGCTAATAGGCCGCTACCAAATAATATTATTGATTACCAAAGAGCGCTCGAACTGGCATCTTACGCAATTGTTCAATCAGATGCAGGAGCAAGATGGATTGTTGCAGTAAGTGACAGATATGATGATCTTCCACTTGCCTTAAAACAAGGACTTGAAGAGCATGGTGTTTCATTAATCCCTCCTTCTCTAAGGGCAGTACCTCTAGACAAAACAGGTAAAATTGAGCGCTTAGTAAAAGGCCTGTTTCATCCGACAGGCATATTGATGTATTTATTTCCAAGCTTATATATTTCACAGTATGAAAATATATATGCTGAAGCATTACAGACAGCGAGATAATAGAATACTGGAATCCTGAGGTCAACTTTTATATATAAGTTATTACTTCTCGTAAGTTGTAACAAAATGAAAAGTCAAACACCTACTTTGGATATGCTTGTGACTGTAATGAGTAATACGTTAACTACATTATGTGGACAACAAGCTCGAGAAAGCACTCCTTTTGTTGATAATGGGATATCTGGAACATTGCACTGTGTGAAGTACGCCACAAAAAAAGATCCTATGTATGATCTCGATGTAACAATACATGTGGACCCAAAATGGATAACTCCAGAAAAAATGGTAGATTTAGTTATACGTTTGTATCAAGGAATTAATGAAGGTCAAGAATTATACTGTTATGGCAAAATTCCTAAAAGAGGAGGTAAAAGATGTCATTTAGAAATAGGACCAAACGAAAGTTCTATTGTTGCAGACATAACGTACACTCCCAAAACATTAAGCATAAGTATAACAGATATTTCTGTTCCGGGATTGTATCAAGTTCAGAAAGAATTAATTGAATTGAAGCAAATATTTAAGCAGCATACATATGAGGCTGCATCTAGATTAGTTGAAAGATTTATTAAGAAATATAATTGTCCAGTCCATATAGACTAACGTAAATTTTTTAAACTTACTATTTTATTGTTATATAATGATTGCATGTTAAGCCTCGCACTTTATATTCCTGTAAAGGATATATATTACTCGAGGTGGTATAAATGCAACAAATTGTTGGATTAGACATACATAAAAAGCACATCAATGCAGTAGTAATCGACCCAAACGGGAATGAGATAACTCGGCAAAAGATACCAAACGACAATACGAAACTGGACAAGTTTCTATTGACAGTGCCGAAGGATTCCAAGATTGCGCTGGAGTCTTGCAGTTGCTGGTATTATGTTTATGATTATCTGCATGACCAGAACTATACAGATATCTCATTAGCCAATCCAATGAAAGTTCGTTTGATTGCCGAAACAAAACAAAAAACAGATTTCAAAGATGCGCTAAATTTGGCACAATTGTTGCGGGTGAATCTCTTGCCAACAAGCTATGCAGCTCCAAATGATATACGAGAACAGAGAAATATTGTAAGGCATCGGCAAAGATTAGGTAAACTCAAAGCACACATCAAACACATGATTCAGGCTATCCTGACACGGCATGGGATAGTCTACGAATTTAGTGATGTCTTTGGAGAGCAAGGCACTAATTACCTGCGTTCAATTGATTTGCCTGCAAATGAGAGATATGAAATGGATCAAATGCTTGAATTGATTCGACACTTGGAAGTTCAAATTAAAAAAACAGAAGAGATTATAGAAGATTATGTCAGAAATAATCCTATGGTTAGGGTTATAATGACAGTTCCAGGAATAAGCTACTATTCAGGACTTATGATCACAGCAGAAATAGGAGATATCAGAAGGTTTAAGTCAGCTAAACAATTAGTGAGTTATGCTGGATTAAATCCTTCTGTATCTCAATCAGGTGATAAATGTTATACTGGCCACATATCAAAGCAAGGTGACAAGCATTTGCGCTGGATTTTAAACCAGTGTGCAAATGTCGCAGTCATGCACGATAAGACATTAGCAAAAATTTATCAGAGAATAAAAAAAAGAAGAGGACACAACATTGCGATAACTGCAACAGCAAGGAAAATGCTTATATTCATTCACGCAATGTTAATCAATAATATCCCATATCAAGCTTTACAAATTCATAAGGCATCATAGGCCCTCTGGACAGTTCATAGCTCTATGCGCTTTATTTGTTTTAAAGAGCACGGCTGATTTATGATTAGAGGATGCCTGCTGCGACTGGCAATAATGGTATATGCTCAGAAATGAGCAGAACGACCGGATAGATGAGTGTCGCAAAGCCTTTCATTTGTAGAGAAAAAAACAAAATGAAAAAATATATATTTGTGCGAGGCTTAACATAGATGAAACTTATCTTTCTAGGAGCACCAGGCGTTGGCAAAGGAACACAGGCAGATTTGGTATCAAAGCAGAAAAAAATCCCTCATATATCAACAGGTGATATTTTTCGCAGCAACATTAAGAACGCAACACCTCTTGGAAAAAAGGCAAAAGAATTCATGGATAAGGGATATCTTGTGCCTGATGATGTTACAAATAACATGGTCAAAGATACTCTTACAGACATGAAAAGCGGATATATCCTTGACGGGTATCCAAGAACAATTGCCCAGGCAGATTTTTTATCAAAAATTGAAAAAATAGATAAAGTAATTAACTTCACGCTCCCTGAATCCGAGATAGTAAAAAGAATTTCAGGCAGAAGGACATGTAAAGGCTGCCAGAGCATATATCACACAATCTGGAACCCACCAAAAAAAGAAGGTGTATGCGACAAGTGCAATGGCGAATTAATACAAAGAACTGATGAGCTTCCTGCAACTGTAAAAAAAAGGCTTGATGTCTATAATAAAGAGACTGCGCCGTTGATTGATTATTTTAAGAAAAAGAAATTGCTTGCTGAAATTGACGCAAGCCCAAAAATTGAAGAAATAACAAAAGCACTCTTAAAAATTCTCTGATGTTTGCGATTTAATTATTGTTTAAAATTGATGTATAACAATGCCAACAGCACAGGACATATTGGCATAACATTTAAATAATTGAATACTTCTTTAAATAGGATGGTAATACTAACAGATAAGCAGATATTAGAATATATTAAAGAAGAAAAAATATTACCTAATGGTTTTAAGCCTAAATTTAAGGTTAAAAATAGTCAAAATATATTTGAAACAGATATTAACGGAGAATCAGGCAATATTTTTCGTATTATTGTTCGACAAAATCAAATAAATCCTTTAAATTTTTCAGTGATATTTGGAGTAATCCTTGATGGTAAATTATTCAGATTAAAGAGATATAATGGCGACTCACATGAGCATACAAACAAAATAGAAGGAAACGAAATGGAAGGATTTCATATTCACACAGCAACACAGAGGTACCAAGAAAATGGATTTCAACCAGAAGGATTTGCCGAATCCACAAAAAGATACTCTGATTGGCTAAATGCCTTAAAAACTATGCTTCATGAGAACAATTTCAAGATGCCTGTTGATGTTAACCAAAAAAGGATGGAAGAATGGAATTAAAACCAATTTTAAAACAGTTTCAAGAAAAAGTATCTGAAAAAATTACTCTGAAGGAAAAAGGAATAAACAGATATATAGTTAAGACTCCATTCATATTTGAAGATGGTGACAATCTAGTAATCCTTTTAAAATACAATGAAAAATCAAAAAAATGGTATCTTACTGATGAAGGAGAAACATTTCAACACATAAGTTATTTTATGGATTCTAAAGATTTTACTCAAGGAACAAGAAAAGAAATTATAGAGAATTCACAAAAAATGTTTGGAATAACTGAATCTCAAGGTGAATTAAAGATTAATATTGATAGCAATGATTTTGGCAATGCATTGTATAATTTTGTTCAGTGTTTGTTAAAGATAACTGATATCACTTTTTTAGAAAGAGACAGAATCAAATCTACATTTATGGAAGATTTCAGAGTTTCTGTAAACCAAATTGCTGTGAAAAAGCAGCTTAAAATCAAATTTAATAGCTTTATTGAAACTAATGATAGAAATAAAAAATACCCCGTTGATTGTATAATAGAAAGAGAAAAAAAACCTTTTTTTATTTTTGCCATAAATAACGACAATAAATGTAGAGAAGCCATGATATCAATTCTTATGTTCGAAAAATGGGATTTAAAATTTCATGCAGTTGGTATTTTTGAAAATCAAACAGACATAGGTCGTCAAGTATTGGCAAAATTCTCTGATGTTTGCGAGAAACAAATATCTGATCTTGATGGCATGGATAGATTTGAAAAATATTTGGAAGTTCATTCATAATTTTTTTGACTCCTTAAAAAACAAATTGTTAAAATTGAGTTAATCTATTTTAAGCAAACATTCTCTTAAGCGCAATGGTTGCATAGCTTCCCTTTCCTAAATTAAACTTAATCCGGATTTTTTTCTTTCCGTGATTCAATTCATCTGCTGATATGCTGCAGAACTCAAGCTCATCAATGTGAGCTACTAAATTGCGGGAGCCGCCATGCGGAGTTATATCAGGAATGCTTTTAATTATCATGTCACGTAGAGTTATTCCTTCTTCTTTCATAATCTTATTATAGGCTGCCTCAACATCCTTATTGCTAAAAATTGTATCAAAGCTAAGAAGCGGAATATTTTGGTTTTTGATTTCTTTTTTAGTAAAAATAAATTCACCAAGCGAATATGAAACTTTTATTGTATCTTTTTCTTTAATTGCAAAACTTGCTGCCACCCTATTCCAGAGATAGCTCTGGTATGCATTTATGTAGATTGTCTGAACCTTAAATGGAACACGCTTTATTGCGCCGATAAAATCATTCTGACTTTTTGAAAGATGGGCTTTTGCCTCCTCCTGGTCAATCAATGATGCACTTTTCCTAAAATCATGCTTAACTATGTTTCTTCCTATTTCAACATTATTATCTGAAAATCTCTGCTCATCGAAATAATTTATAAAATAATTAATTTTTTCAGGTGGCTTATCTATTCCTCTCACTATTACTTCAAAACTATTCCCGCTAAGGTCGCCAAGAGTTATCGGGATTTCACTTTTTCCAAGAACTTTAACTTCAAGGTCTTTATGCTTAAAATCCCTGACATTTCCAAGGCAAGAGCAAATCTGCGTCGTAATTGCATGGCAATCTTTGTTTCCTGCATAGCCAACATTTTTTCTTTTTAAAGAGAATATTTCACATATTGTTTCAATCGCACGCTCTGTTGTGTAGTTTCTTTTACGAAGCTCAAAAAGAGTATATTTTCCGTTTTCTCCAATTTTTACATTAGAAATTTCATTAACAATAAAATCTTCAGGCACTTGTTTAATTATCATAAGAATCACATACATATAAAATAATCAGCACTCTTCTATTCTCTTTATCTTATCAATTCTGGTTTTGTGTCTTCCACCTTCAAAACTCGTGTTTAGAAATATATCAACCAGTTTTTTTGCAAGAATTGATTCAATTACTCTTCCGCCAAGGCAAAGGATATTTGCATCATTATGCTTTGCTGCCATCTCTGCTGTGAATTCATTCCAGGCAACAGCTGCCCTTATACCTTTATATTTATTAGCAGCAATAGACATTCCTATGCCTGTTCCGCAAAATAAAATGCCTTTTCCTCCATGGCTAAGAATATCTTTGCAGACTTTTTCTGCGACATCAGGGTAATCACACGATTCTTCGCTATATATGCCAAGATCGTTAAATGAAATGCCATTGCTATCTAAGTACCTGCAAATTTCTTCTTTTAGTTTATATCCACCGTGATCGCTGCCTATAAAAAGCATCTCTTTCATAAAACAGCTAAAAGAAACATCCATTTATAATATTTTTGAAAATTGGAATTTCACAAAAGCTCTCCATTCAACATTATTTTTTTCCCGTCAAAATAAATAGTAGGTGATTTTATTATAGCATCCTGGTGCATGGCAACATCAACGTTTCCACCATAGCTTTTATTATTCCCAAATGCGATATGACAAGTGCCGTATATTTTTTCATCTTCCAATATATTTCCGGTAAGAATTGCGCAAGGGTTTGTCCCAATTCCAAGTTCAGCGATATTAAATGCATTTTTTCCAACAGACTTAAGTCTTGAAAAAATTTCCTTTGCAAAATTATCGCCTTCAATTGCAGTAGCATATCCACGCTTTACTGTGACTTTGATTGGCTTTTTTACTTTTTTTTCAAAAACAGAGCCGTCGATATAATAGACTCCTTCTGTACTATTCTCAATCGGTGATAGGGAAACTTCTCCTGCAGGCAGATTTCCATAGTCGCCTTTATTATAAAAAACACCGACATCAGATTCAACAATCCTTCCCTTGATATAAAAAGTAATATCTGTTCCTAGTTTTGTCATAACTCTTATTTTTTCAACTCCAACAAGCTTTTTTTCAAGCTTTGCGCTTAATTTTCGCAGTAAAACATAATCGCATGCGAGTATTCGGTTGAACACAGGCATTGTAATTCCAGGCATTGTTGCAACTCTTGCGCCATTAGAGCAGGCATCTCTTCTTGCTTTAGTATGTGTAAGAGATTTTAGAGTAGGAATAATAATCACATTTGCTGCCTGCATTGCCCTGTAGATTACTTCAGGTGGCTCATCAGCGCTCTCAAATCTGGGCTTCATAGACATAATTACAGCGTCAAGCCCATAATCTATTGCTGCATCATAAAGTATTTTACCAATGCCAAAAAGAGAGTCATCTGTCACAATGAGTGCTTTTTCGTTTTTTTTGCACTTAAAGTTCTCATCAAATATTTTTTTTGCCTGTTTTAGTGTAGATATCATAATAAAGTATCCAGAAATATAACTATATAAAATTATCCAATGAACAATCTTTATATATACTCTGTTTTTTCGATGATGGGTACTTACGCTGGTAAAATAAACTGAGTCTTATAAATCAGTGCTGAGATAAGAAGTTCTGTGGCATCCTGTATATCTTTAGATATGTTTAGACTCTCTTTCCAGAGTGCATCTGTTTTTTTGACAGCTAGC
>JAZDLQ010000058.1:0-29353 GCA_043801855.1 archaeon
TTGCTACTCACAATTCCATCAGCATCAATAAAGCACAATATCTTTCCTTTTGCCTTTTTTGCGCCAAAGTTTCTTGCTGAAGATATTCCCTGTTCTTTGCATAAGAAGACCTTTTTAGTGTATTGTTTTGCAATTTTTGATGTAGAATCTTTGCTGTTATTATCAATAACAATTAATTCAAAATCCTTAAACTGCTGATTTTTTAGGCTGTTTAGACATTCTGTAATACACTTTTCTTCATTGTAGGCGGGAATTATTACACTAATTAAAGGAATATTGTTTTTCATAAAATCTAGACAAAATCATTTCTATTTAAAATTTGTTAATGCTTGGCACTATGGAAAGAAATAGAGGAAAAAAATTCGAAATATTTATAAACTATACTGCTAACTACTAGGCTATATAAGAGGTGTTATTAAATGAGAAGAAAAGCCCAATCTTTATCTATGAATACAATTATTGTTGCAGCACTTGCTCTACTTGTGCTAATAATAATAGCGCTGATTTTTACAGGAAGAATAAAAATAACTAGAGAAGGAATTGACAACTGTGGCAACAACGGCGGAAGATGCGTTTCAAATGAAAGAACAGGAATTACAGGGCCATATAGAGAATGTTCTGGCTCTTATGACAAGGTAATAATAGGAAAATGCCCTAATGAAGACCAGATCTGCTGCCTTACAACATAATAAAAATGAAAAAATCACAGAGCATGCCTCTTAATGTTGTAGTTGTTGCTGCATTAATACTTTTGACTCTAATAGTTGTTGTTGTTTTTTTTTCAGGTAGATTTAAAATTCTTGCTGCAACATCAAAAAGCTGTGAAACCCAACAGGGAGAATGTAGATCTTCCTGCCTAGAGGGTGAAACAAACATAGGAGGCACAAGCTGTGATGGCACATCAACCCCAAAATGCTGCATTAAGGTTTTTACATAGTTCTTTATACAAGAAGATGAATAAAAGAGGGGACAGTGATATGGGTCTAGTTAACATGCCGCTTGGCCTAATACTTTTTCTAATCCTTATGGTTATTTTACTTGGCATTATCTTTTTTTACTTTAATAATTTAAGAGGTAAAATAAATGCCTACTAAACTAAACTTCTTTAAATCAAAGAGAGCTACTGATGATGCGCTTTTAAATCTTCTTAGAGTAATCATTATAGCAATAATAGTCTTAGCTATAATGATATTTGTTGTCTATAAAATAGTATTAGCAAGCAATAAGTGCTTTAATAAAAATACGTGCATGGCATCAGTTATTGCAAACTCAAAAGCAAGAATTCCTCTAGTAAATAATGAGATGGTTCCTATAAACTGTCCAACACGATATCTTGTATTTGATGAAGAAGGATATACTGAAGAAGTAGCAAATTGCAATGATAACAAGCCCAAAAGAATTCAGACTTTTAAGGATAAAGATGATAATAAATGTTCAAGATATAATATAAATTCAGAAGAATTTGCAAAGTGCTACTTTCCTAAGATGAATAAGGCCGTTGCAGACGCAATAACAGATTGCTGGGACCAATTTGGCGCAGGGTATCTTAACGTTTTTTCATCATACACTTCTGCAAGGCAATGCGTCGTCTGCTCTGTGATTGAGTTTTCACAGGAATTAGTTAAAGAGTTTGGAGATGAAGAAATATGCATGAGATTTATCTCATATGAAAACGAGCCTGAAACTTACAGAAAGCTTTGCCTTGATGAGTATATGAGAACTACTCTTCCTGACCAGCACGATATTACATACTACGAATATGCAACAGATGTTGCTGATGGATTTGCACCACCTTATTATGATGTTGATATGAGTAGTTCGTATGCGATTATATTTAGCGCATGGAATGAAAATAATATAAAATCAACTGCAAGTGACCTTTGGGGCTATATAGAAAATAACCATGACCCTAAATATGACTGGCTACTAGGAAGCAAATCAGTAGGAGATAAAGAAAATATTAAGTATGTGAATACTTTACAATTTGTACCACAGGAATACGTTGTTGATTATTGCGATACATTAGAAACAACTACAGGATGAATAAAAATGGAAATAAGACTTGTATATTTACTAATTGCATTGGTTTTTGCAATGATAATAGGAATACTCGTGATATATTTTGCTTTGAACCCAATAAATTCTACAATAGCATGGATAGGAGATACACATTTACTAACCTAAGATGAAATCTTCAAATTTAGCTCTAATTAAAGTAATACAGCTCGTTCTAATGCTGCTAACTCTGGCTGCTGTTCTATTTTTCTTTTATAAATTCATGCCTTCTAGCATTGATGCTTTACGCGGACTTACCAATGTAAGCAGATTTGATGACAGAATTGTTGCAAGATACACTGAATCTATGCTTGAAGATAAGGTTGCTGCTGATTCAATGAAGGCACTGCTTTACAGCGTAAACCGGCTTGCCTGGTTTGATACACATTATGGAAAAAGATATTCCTCTGGAACAGCAGTTAATATTGGTGAAGAGCTAAATAAGGATTATACAGTTACTTCAAGTAGCGGAACAACAAGTGTTGGCTCATTAAATAGCTATAGAAGAAGCTATGGAAGCACAGGTGTAACACCAACAATAATGGATATGGCAGTTATTTATTATACAGGTGAAAAAAAAGAAATAAGCAGGCAAATTGCAAAAAACATTCTTGAATGCTTTGCAATGTACAAAGATAATGCTGAAAATAATGTCAGATGCTTTGCCGGAGATTTTTCTTATATTGGTGATGCAGAGGTTACTGAAGCAGATATTAAAGCTGGATTTGAAGACTTAAAAAAAGACAAAGCAATGTGTGATAATGAATGCATAAAAATACTAAATGAAGTGACAGAAACAAATATAATTAAATGGACTCCTAACTGGGCATTTTCTCTTCAGGGAGGAAAAATTACAAAGCAAAACAGTGTAAATAACGCGCTTCCTGTAAGGATTTGCGCTGAAGATGGCAGCGGAGGAAAATATGATTTTGGCGGTTCATGGAGTGATTTTTGGAATCAAGACAAGATATACATAACAACAAACATAGATTTATGCAAGACACCAACTGATGCAATGCAGCTTGGGTTTTTTATTAAAGATTTTAATCTTCCTGATTATGAAAGAAGCGGAAGTTTTAGTGTTGCTGGCGCAGTTCAATGGCTTACAAATTCTTATGGTGACCCAAAATATGTTACGTACTATGAAAAATTCCCTGAAGGAGAAGATGCAGCATGGGCATCGAGTGGAATGGATAATTTATTTACCTTTGCAGGCTCTGTTCTTGGCTGCAGGATTCTTGGTAAATTTGTTTATAAAATAATGGGCAAAAATCCAATTGGCCTTGGTGTTGCCAAATTTTTGGAAGTAACAAAAGCCGATAGGTATGTATGCACGTTCTTTGGAGTTGTAGTTACAAGAGTTAAGCAGGCTGTTGATAACCCGAATTTTATTGCTGCAATGGCAACTGCTGTTGAAGAAACACTGGACTCACTAACTGAAAGCTTAATTGGCTTCATTAAGGAAATTAAGTTTCTATTTACAGGAGAAAACATTGAATCTTTTAAGAAAAGTAAGCATCCGGAAGACGTGAGAAACTATCTTGTTGTAAAATATGGCGTAAATGAGTTTATTGCAGGTTATTATACAAAAATAGTATCTGAAATATCAGATGGTACTACAAATTATGAGGAGTATGAAGAAATCTACATTTCTGTATTTAAAGATACAATTGAGGAATACATGGGATATAAAGTAAACCCTGATTTTACAATCACTAATCCAAATGTACTTAAAAATGACAAGCTTGATACAGTTTTTGAGAATGAGTTACTGAAAAGATTTAAGGATAAAACAAAACAGGACAAGCTTTCTGAAACAGTGGTTAACAGGATTAAGATCTTTTGTGAAAATAACCTAAGGGATTATTTTTGGATACAGCGGGCAGCAGAAGAGACTAATGATGAAATAATGAGTATTTACTTAGACAATGATGAAGATAGGACAGCTAAGATTAAGAGCATTATACTTGAAAATAAAAAAACAGAGCAATTATCAACAAGAGACAAAAAAGAGCTTTACAGAAAAATATATATTGCTGAAAAAATGGCAATTGAAGAGCAGAAAATAAATAGCTTAATTTACTCTAGTTTGGGTTATACTACAAGTTCTACTCCTTCTGAAATAGAGCTTAATACAGCAATAGAAAAACTGGCATCAGGCGTTTTATTAGAAGAATTTACTCAGAATGCAAAAGAAAAATCAAGCCCAGAAATAAGTGATTTAAGAGCGATTTTAGTAAAGGAGATAGCGTTATATAAATTAAGAAAAAACAGCGAAACTGACAAGTTTGGATTTTTAGGAACAAATGCTTTTGGTATAAAAATGCCATATAAATCAGTAGTTCCTTTGAGTGATAAATTTACAAAGAACTGGGTTTGGCCAGATGATAAAGATTTGTATTTGGATTATTTTGGCCATTATGGAGGCTATTCTGAAGAAAAAGACGCAGACAAGGACTCTTATTCAAGTGAACGGTATTTTGGTGTTGTCCCTGAGGTTAATCGTTATTTTATTTCATTAAGAAGGGACCAGGTAGGATTCTTAAACGGATTTTTCTCGCAGCCAAATACAAGGTTTCATTTAGTTAGTCCATGCAAGGCAAATCTATTAATCAGAGTAACAAACTGTGAATGTTATGGCCAGGCTTCAGAGGACACAATTTTTAGAAATGTTCCTGACAGCCTAAAGGAAGTATTCGGATATCCTGTACTTTATGAGACAGGAGAATATAATGATTATTACAAAACCAATGTTAAGAATTTTGACGGTGTAAACCCTATGCTATTTATGATAGATAAAAATACAGGAGAATTGATAAAAGAGTGCCCTGGTAAAAATTTTGGAAATTATCTGCCATGGAATGCAAATCCGAATTATATGCCACTTTGCATTGAAGTTAACCCAATACTAGATGCCGATACAGATCCTAATTATTGCTATAGGGGCTATGAACCAGTTGTATTCCAAGGAGCGCACTTCCTTGCTGTATGGGGAGCACCAATAGCAGGTGCAGTAATAGGAGCAACAGGAGATACTGCAGCAGCAGGAACAACTCTTGGAGCAGCAACTCTTTCAGGATTTACAACAGGTGCAACAATAGGCGGGCTTATTGATTTTTTTATAGTAGATGCTATTGAAGCAGGTTGTTTCAGATGGCCAAAACACGGAGGAAACGCTGGCTTTTGCAAATAAAAATGGAAGAAGAACAAATAAAAAAACTTAAAAAAATTGGACTATTTGCAGGTGTGATAATTATACTTATGATTCTTGCTATATTAATATCTTTTTTATTATTTACAACTAAAAAGCCGGATGAAACAAGTTACTATTTTAAGCCTGAGCCAAATACCTGGATTGAAGATAATACAATTATAAATATTACAGAAGGAAAAATAATAAATGTGAAAAAAGCAACAAAAGCGCAAGGCTATTATGACGGAAAAAAAGAAGAACTTTATTTTAATGAAAATGTTGTGCCTTTTTTTCCAGGAGGATATTACAAAGGTATTCCTTTTGAAAAAAGCTATATTGATCCGACTTTATTTATTAACATGACTGAGTTATACATACCAGGAAACACAGAAGAGGAGTTAATAAAAAAATATGCAAAAATCAGTATTGGAAATGAAATGGATCCATATGATGGCATAATTAACGGGTTCATACTGGGTAAAATTGAGAATGAAACAGTTGTTTACTATATTTTTGTTGATGAGGACTGGAAAAATAACATGACTTTTACAAATATATTATGGTCAAGTAATCTGAAAAACGCTGATGCAACTAGTATAAGGCAATTTGATTTTTCAAATGGCCAGGATGGCATTTATTATGATAAAATTGATAATTTTGGAAACTGGTTTTTTGGCAAGAGAAAAGGAGGAATTTTTGTTGGCGAAATAACCCTTGACACATTAAAAATAACTGATCCTAATGAGTTAAACGTAACTATTATTTACATACAATAACAAAGAAGAAGAAGGTGGGAAGATGAAACTATTAAAAGATAAAAAAGGAATTCATATATCTTGGGAACTAGTTATAGGTCTTGCAATTGGTGTAATTGTAATGATATTTGCTATTAGTTTTTTGCTTAGAGGAGGAGGAGCAGGTACTACAGAAACTGCAAAAGTACAAAAGAGCACATCAACTCTTGTAGATAAAGCAACTGACCAGATGAACGATATAAACAATCCAGACGCAACAACAGCAAGCCATACTAAGCTGCCCAGAATTGCTAAATCATTTAATTTTAGGTAAATAAAGCATGGGTCTTTACAGTAAAAAGGCAATGGAAAAAGAAGTACTTAACTTGCTTATTGCATTAATTATTTTTGTTCCGCTGTTATTGCTTTTTCTTCATACTTGCTCAACTACAGTTAAATTAATAATTGAAAAGCCACAGGCCGGGACAGAAAAGTCATTTGAAAGGCTTGTCCTTGAGGTTGGAAGAATTGAAGAGGATGAAAAAATTATTCCACTATACGTTGACAAAAACAACAAAATTATAGGCTATGATCGTGATTTAGCAAAAAAGCCAAAGGGATGTGACCAAAACTCATGCTTGTGTTTATGCTCTAATGATCTTGGTTGCGCTGATAAGGGAATTATCAAATGCAAACCATTAGATGAAAAAATAAGATTTTTAGGTGATTTTAGCGTAGGCCCTGAAACTAATCTTCTTAACTATAAGCTTAAAAAAGCGACAACACCGCAGGGAAAAGTAATCAGCATTGAAAAGGCTTATTAGTCTAAAACCAGGCGATTAAAATAATAATAAATAAAAAAGGACAAGAAAGCATGATATTATTTACCTTGCTTGACTTAATACTTATTATTGTTGTTGTATTTTCTTTTTTTGGCGAGATATGGCTAATATCCAAAAGTACATGGTTTGAGAAAAGATATTTGGCTAAAGATATATCAATTCTTACTGATGCGATTTATGCCTCTCCAAATGACCTAGAGATATTATACCCTGAAAACACATTTACTTTTACTGTGTTATTTGAAAAAAATAAAGTTACTATCTTAGATAGAAAAGATAAGGAAACACTTTCGCAGACAGGAATATTAAATTATTTTACAGAGGATGAAAATATTAAGTTTATCTATAAGGAATTAAACCCTGGAAAAGCAACAAATTTATTAAAAATTATGGACACTCAAAATAAAAAAAATCTGGTACCTATTGTTTTTACAAAAAAATCTGATGAGATAGAGCCAAAACTACTGGTTCTAAGATAACATGAATAAAAGAGCAAGCAGCAATGATTCTTTTAACATACTAAATTATACTCTACGAATTATTTTTATAGGTGTACTAATGGTTACATTTTATGTATTTTTTACTGCATTATTTACGTTTAATCTGGAGTCGCAAAACGTTGTAAACAAAGTATTTGAAAAAAGATTTTTGTATTCAGATACGCTTTTTGTATATAAAAATGACGCAATAGGCAGAGTATATCCTGGTATAATAGATATCAAAAAATTTGACGAGCAGCATATAAATGAAGCGTTTGTTTTTGAAAAAAGTTATATTGCCGCAAAATGTACATTAAAAAATTCAAGAACAAATGAAAAAAAGGAACTATACTTAAATAAAAAATGGTTTGATCGATGGTACCCTTACACTGCCTTTGAAGAATATGACAAGTATACACTTAGAAGATTTGTCCTTATAGAAAATGAAGGAAAATTTGACAGCGGACTTCTTGAAATTGAAGTTGTATACAGCAATCCAGGCACAGAGAAAACAGAGGTGCTTAAATGAAATCAAAAAAAGCAACAATTCTTTCGTTTATTAGCGATAATGCTCTGGGTTGGACTATTTTTGTTATCGGCATGATTTTTTGGGTAGTGGTATTTATGTATGGCAATAGCCAAAAAAAAATAGAAATCAATGAAAAAGTTGCCTACTTAAGCAATACAGAGGTTCTTAATTCAATACTTAGGTATCAAGTGTTAGAAGGAGTCACATATGGAGATATTGCTATAGAATCATATTTAACAAAAGATAATGATAGGCTTTCTTTAGCAACAAAATCAGTATTGGAGCCAGTATACAACAAAGGCGATTCTATTTGCTGGAGAATCTACTTTGACAACACACTTTTTGCAAAAGAAGACTGCGGAAAAATATTTGAAACACCTTTTCTTGATTCTAATGTAACTCTTTCGCTTCCAGTTAATTCAATTAAGAAAACAGTTAACTTTAGGATAGAAATACCTGGGCTTAAAAAATAAATACTAAACATGAAACATAAAAAATCAGAGCAAATTTTAGTACCTCTTCTTGCATTTATTTTCGTATTACCGATATTACTCTCTCTTTATTTAGTTATGCAAGCCCATAACTTAAATTTCAAGAAATCAATTGGCGAGCCTGCAATTGACTTATTAAAAACATATGAAAAAGGAGAAGCGGTTCTTTTTTACATAGATCAGTCAGCTAGGCTTTCGTTAAAAGAAGCAATAGTTGATTTTGCAAACAGCAGCATGGATGCTTCATGTGGCCAACGCTATCTAGGAGAAATTTCATGGGGCAATAAAGAAATTGATTGCATTCCTGCCTATATACAAGAAGAGATAAATGAGAAAATAACTGAGAGATTCAAAACTATTTTTAACAGTCATATGGAAGCCTATCCTGGCAAAATTCCATTAAGTGCAGATGATTTTAACCTTGAATTAAGACTGGAAGAAAACTTAAATATTATTGGTGTTGCAAGAACTAAATTAAGAATTGACATAGTAAATGGAGAAGAGATTATTATTAAAAAGCAAAGCGCTACAGATGGAATTGCAGGAAATTCTGGTCGCCTGCATGGTTATTACTACATCAATCCTTCTTTTAATGAAAAAATTGACTTTAATCTTTTTTATTTTATAGATGTACAGAATAAGGCAAGAACCCTTAAGGAAGCTTTTAGCTCATATGACTTATTAACTGAAGAGATAGCTTCTGATATAGTTAAAAGTTTAGATACTTTAAGCGATGTGAGTATTGGCTATTGCAATTCCTTTACAGATAAAGAAAAAGCCTGCATGGATAATAGCCAAATTCCAATTTTTTCAGATGGAAAGGCAACCGGAGAATGCATCTCTTGTAATGATATCAGAATAAGTACTCTAAGCAGTTGCGAAAATTATTATACCAGAGATTTCTGCAACAAGGACATATGCAAAAAAAACTGTATATCTGCTAATAACAAATGTGTCGGTAAAGATACTGTCTTAAAAGAGTCGCAGGCGATAAGAATATGCATATCATCTCGCTATAAAGAAATAACTTATAATGAGAATTTTAAGTCATACTCTGTTCTTCCGGTAAGTGTTAAGTTTTCTTTTAATATGACAAATGACTACTGGAAAAAAGAAGAATGCCAAAAATTGCCTATCTTTAATGATGTCCTTGGAACTGTTGCACTGCAGGATAGTAATGTATGCGATGAAAATAATATAGTTGAACTCATTGAGCCAGGCAGCTTTTCAATAGAAAAAGAAAGGCATGGGCCGTATTGCGGAAAAACAGGAACAAGTTACGAAGGCTACCTTTTAGCATGTCATGACTGCCTGAATGAAAAAGGCAATAACGGTCAAGACTCATTAGCAGAAATGTATTCTTACAATTGTCCTTATGGATGCGATACAACAACAAATGAATGCAACACTCCTGATAGTTGCAATGAAGCACCAGATGAGACAATCTGTGCGAGAACCATTACTAAAGATAATAAAAAATGTGTTCCGTATTATGTTTTTGGTTTATATACGAGTTGCAATGAATGCCCGCAAAATTGCATTATTTTAGATTATGTGAACGATAATTTAAAAAAAGAAAATCCATGCAATTGTAAAGTTGACTGTTCGCTTTTAAACAATAATGAAGGATTATGTAATAATATAATTTTTAATGGTTTTAATACATGCATGTACTATTCTGGAAAATGCATTCAAATATATCCTTAAAAAAAATACAAATTACGCATTTATACACTAATATTTATATATCTTCTTCTATTTTAGATTTTTTGAGGGGTTATTATGATTAAAATACCAAAAGAAACAGTAATTGCAAAAATCAAAGAAAAAACAGGATTATCTGAAAGTGAAATAGATAAAAAAATCAAAGAAAAGTTAAACTCTTTATCTGGATTGATCAGTGAAGAGGGCGCTGCCCACATTGTTGCAAACCAACTTGGCGTTAAGCTTGTTTTGGAAGCAAACTCTCAAAAAATTAAAGATATTATTCCTGGCTTAAAAAACGTTGATGTAACCGGTAAAATAGTTAGAAAATATGAATTAAAAGAATTTGAGTCAAAAGACAGGAAAGGAAAGCTTATTTCTTTTTTATTAGGCGACGAGACAGGCGTAATAAGAGCAGTAGCGTGGAATGATAAGGCAGATTTATTTACAGATATTAATGAAAATGAAGTTATAAAAATTGAGGCAGGCTACTCTAAAGAAAACAGGGAAAACAAAGCAGAGTTGCATCTTGGAGACAGAGCTAAAGTTTCAAAAGTAAAAGATGTAAAAATTGATATTGCACAAACCAATGTGCAAAGCCAGTTTGAAAGGAAAAAAATTGATCAATTGAACGGTGGAGAAGATAATATTGAAATTCTTGGAACAATTGTCCAGACATTTGATCCAAAATTCTTTGAGGTTTGCCCTAACTGCGCTAAAAGGGCGAGACAGCAGGGAGACCTGTTTGTTTGCGATGAGCATGGCAGTGTTACTCCAAACTATTCTTATGTAATGAACCTTGTAATTGATGACGGGAGCGCAAATATAAGAGCAGTTTTATGGAAAAATCAGACACAGCGGCTTCTTTTAAAAACAGACGAAGAAATTTTATCCCTAAGAAACTCATCATTTGAAGAAGTAAAAACAGACCTTTTAGGAAAAATTGTCAAGCTTTCCGGAAGGTGCACAAAAAATGCAATGTTTGAGCGCCTTGAGTTTGTTGTGCAGCTAGTTTATGCTGCGCCAGACCCAGAAGAAGAAATAGCAAGGCTAAATAAGAAATTAAAAGACCCTGTCAAAGAAACACCTGTAAAAAAGACTAAAGTTGTAGAACCAAAAAAGCAACCAACAAAAGAAGATGAATCTGGAGAAAATATAGAAGAAGATATTTTCTCCCTGGATGACCTTGAAAAGCTCTAAATTAATACACTTCTAGATATTTGTCTAGCTCCCAAGCATGCACTCTAAGCCTATATTCGTCCCATTCTTTCTTTTTTATCATTATATATTTGTTAAACATTTCTTCACCAAGTGTTTCTTTTGCAACCTTATTTTTTTCCATCTCGCTGACTGCCTCAAATAATGAGCTGGGCAGAGTATCAATGTACTTTTCTTTTAGCTTTGTATCATCAAACTTATAGACATTTTCTTCAACTGGTGCACGTAGAGATAAATTTGATTTTATTCCGTCAAGCCCTGAGCGAAGCATGACTGCAAACGCAAGATATGGGTTACACGAACCATCTGGGCACCTAAGTTCACATCTTGCAGCGTTTGGTTTTGTAAAGCCCGGAAGCCTTATTAAAGCGCTTCTATTGACTCTTGCCCAGCAGACATACACTGGAGCTTCATACCCCGGAACAAGGCGCTTATAGGAATTTACTATGGGAGAAAGAACTGCTGAAATTCCTTTTACATTTTTTAGTTGGCCTTCGATAAACGATTTGGCTACAGCAGAGAGTCTGTATGCGTCTTTTTCGTCATAAAATATATTTTTCCCTTCAAGGTCAGTTAAACTTTGGTGACAATGCATTCCAGAGCCGTTGATTCCAAACATAGGTTTTGGCATAAAAGTTGCATGCAAGTCGTATTTTTGTGCAATTGCTTTCAATGTGAATTTAAACGTGATTACATTGTCAGCAGCTCTAAGTGCATCGTCATACCTGAACCCTATCTCATGCTGGCCCGGCGCAACTTCATGATGGCCTCTTTCCCCCTTTATTCCAAATGCCTCCAATGCATTCATCATCTCTGCCCTGATTTCATATGCGCTGTCTATTGAAAGGTCAAAATACCCTCCAACGTCATTGAAAAGTGTTTTAATTCCATTTTCCTTTTTAAAGAGAAAAAACTCAGGTTCAGCACCTACATTATACTTATAACCCATATTTTCAGCGGTTTTAAGTGCTTTTTTTAGTATGTATCTTGGGTCATTTTCAAATGGCTTGCCTTCAGGAGTATATACATCACAAATAAATCTGGCAGTCTTAATCTCATCTCGTGTTAGCCATGGAATAACAGCATATGTTGATTCGTCTGGTTTTAAGTACATATCACTCTCGTGGATTCTCATATATCCCTCAACAGAAGAGCCATCAAACCATATCCCTTGCGTAAAAGCTCTTTCTGCTTCTTCAGCAGGAATTGTCACATTTTTTACCCTTCCCATTATATCTGAGAACTGAAGGCTGATAAATTTTATGTTGTCTTTTTTTATTTTTTCTAATGTATTCATTTTTTTCATCTCCCATTATATCTAATTTAATTAAACTAAAATATACAAATATAAATTAATACAATAAAAAAATGAACAAATGTTTAATTATTTACATTAAATATTAATTATTTAGAAAAATATTCTTGAAAATTTAGTGCTTTTTGAATATCTGTTTAATCAAAATTATCCTGGCGTTCTTTTAGCACATTGAGGATTAAGCTTGTATGTGTTCTCTCAACAAAATCATAGCTTTGGATTTTTTTAAGAAACCCGTCAAGTGATGACCTGGTCTTAAATCTGGCAATGACAACAGCATCATAATCTCCTGTAACATCATAAACAGCGTATACGTTTGGATGCTTTGCAATTTTTCTTTCAATCTCAAATAGTTTTCCTTTAGAGATTCTCATCTCAATTATTGCCTTGAATTCATATCCTAGTTTCAAAAAAGAAAGTTCAGTAGTATATCTCTTAATAATTCCCTTTTTTTCAAGAGATTTAACATGAGTCATTACTGTTGCTGTTGAGACGCTAATCTCTTTTGCAATCTGCCTGTAAGATAGCCTTGAGTCTTTAAGCAGGATATTTAATATTTTTTTATCAGTAGAAGATATTTCCATAATTTTAGTTAAATCCAGTAGATTTATAAGATTTACCAATAAAAAACAGTAATGTTTTTAATTAAATATTTTTTAAATGGAAATATAGGTGATATTATGGAATTTGACAGTCAAAAAATATTAGATGAATTAAAAATAAAATATGAAATTATTGAATTTCCTGACAAAAACGTTAAAGGAGTAACTGAGATAGCAAATAGCTTAGGTGTAAAACCTGAGCAGGTTGTTAAGACCCTAGTTATGAAAGGCCATTCAAAAAAGGCTTATATCTGCCTGACTGGCGGCAACTCAAGCCTTGATCTAAAAAAACTTAAAGCAATTTTAAGCGAAAAAGATGTAATGATGGCTACAGCTGATGAGATAAAAGAAAACACAGGATATAATGTTGGAGCTGTTCCTGCTTTTGGACTAAAAACAGAGATGAAGGTAATCATTGATTCTTCGCTAAAAAATGAGCCTAGTTTGTATGTTGGAACCGGTATTTTTGGATATGATTATATAATTAAGCCATATGACCTAGAAAAAGCAACAAAAGGAATATTTGAAAATATAACAAAAACAGAAGCAGCACAATCAAAGCCAGAGCCAAAAACAAACTATACTGAAAACAGAGTTAATAAAGTTGTTTCTCCAGCTGATGTTGATAGTAAAAAATACACAACAATATCTGACGCAATAAAACAAGGAAGTGGGATAGTAAACATTAGAGGTTGGGTTTACCGTGAAAGGAAATCAAATAAATTTGCTTTTGTTGTTGTGAGGGACTCTACAAACATAATACAATGCGTTTTTGATCAGGAAAAACTTCCGCAAAAAATATGGGAAGATGCAATTAAATTAAATATGGAATCTTCACTAAAAGTAACTGGTGAGATTAGAAAAGAAGAAAAAGCACCAACTGGCTATGAACTGCATGCTACAGGCTTAGAAGTAGTACAGTTTGCGCAGCCTTTTCCAATAACAAAAGATTTTTCACCTGAGTTTCTCCTTGATAACCGGCATCTTTGGCTCAGAAGCAGGAAAATTACAGCTATATTAAAGATAAGAGACACTTTATTTGCCGCATTCAGGGAGTATTTCAGGACGAATGGATTTTATGAGTACCATTCTCCTATTTTTCAGGGAATGCAAGCAGAAGGTGGCTCAACTTTATTTGAAGTCAAATACTTTAATGAAAAAATTTATCTTGCACAGACATGGCAGCTTTATGCAGAAGCAGGAATATTCTCACTTGAAAAAATATTTACAATAGCGCCATCATTTCGGGCAGAAAAATCAAAGACATCGAGACATCTGACAGAATACTGGCATGCTGAAGCTGAAGCTGCGTGGGCAACTTTTAAGGATGTTCAGGATTATGGGGAAGAAGTAATAAAACATATGGTAAAATGTGTCCTTGAAAAAAACCAGGAAGAATTAAAAATCCTAAAACGGGACGTATCAAAATTAATCCCTATAGTTGAAAAGCCATTTGTTAGAATGACTTATACGCAAGCCTTAAAAGTATTAAAAGAAAAAGGAAATATGGAAGTTGAATGGGGAAAAGACCTAAGGACTGTTGAAGAAGATGTCTTGTCAAAGATGTATGACACGCCAATTATTGTTACGCATTACCCAAAAATTGTAAAAGCATTCTATATGAAAGAAGAAACTGATAACCCAGATGTTGTAAGGGGCTGTGACTTTATTGCGCCAGAAGGCTACGGTGAAGTGATTGGCGGCTCAGAGCGGGAATCTGACCCTGAATCAATTAAAAAAAGGTTACTTGAGCAGGGAGAAAACCCTGAAGATTACAAGTTTTACCTTGATACAAGGATTTATGGTTCTGTTCCGCATGGCGGTTTTGGCCTTGGAATGGAAAGAATAATCTCATGGGTCTGCGGTCTTGATAACATCAAAGATGCGATACCATTCCCGAGGACGATGTTAAGGAAGACGCCTTGATTTGGATTATAAAGCAAGAAAAAAACTAGTTCAAAAACATATCACTCGTAATTGTTTCGTTGAACTCACCCTTATAGTTTGTCAGCATCATTTCTTTTATTTTTTCATATTCTTTAGTCTGAGATAAAACCCATCCAAGCTTGATATATGCCGTCTCTGGGTGCATATCTTCAAGATATACTGCTTTTGCTTCAATTGAGAGTTTCCTTAAATTAGTATAGACATATGGGTTTACTTTTCCATAGAGTGTCTGAGATGATATAAATACAGCAATATTCCTGTCTACTGCTTTTTTAACAAATGGAATCAGTGATTTTTCAGTACAAGTATTTACATGTCCTAGAGCAGTTGCTGCAATAACAATTCCTTTAATTCCCTTTTTAATGTAATAGTCAATTACATCGGGGTCCATTCCAGGATAAACATAGTGGAGCGCTGTTTTATCTTCAAAAGAAGCTGTAGTTTTGACAATGTTTCTTTTAGTTCTATTCGCAGGCGTATATTTTCGGCTTATTTTTTCAATTCTATTATCAGGAAAAATCTTTGCAATTGCAATATCATTTATTGGCCTGAATGCATCCCTTCTTGAAGTGTGCATTTTTCGCACCTTTGTTCCCCTAATAAGAAGGCAATAATTGTCATCAGTTGAGCCGTGCATACAGGTCATTACTTCTGCACCATCAAAATGCGCTGCTGCATTAACAGAGCAAATCAGATTTATGTATGCATCGCTTGCTCCTCTATCAATAGATCTTTGTGAGCCGGTAATAATTATCGGAATATTTATCTCATCAAAAAAAAATGAAAGTGCGGCTGCAGTAAAATGCATAGTATCAGTTCCTTGCGTTAAAACAATACCATCTGTTCCTTTTTTTATCTCATTTTCAATTATTTTTGTAATATTTATCCAGTCAGTTGGAAGCATATCTTCTGACATTAATGACAACACTTTTTTTGCCCTGATGTTTGCAATATTATTAAGTTCAGGGCATAATGCAACAATGTCTTCTGCAGTATAATCTGCATAAACTCCACCAGTTCTATAATCAACTTTAGACGAAATAGTGCCTCCTGTTGAAAGAATTGTAACAGTAGGTAGATTTTTATTTAATAGCACTTCTTTTTTTTCTATTTCGAGTTTGTTATATTTTTCAACAATCTCTGTTTTTTTTACTCTTGGCCTTGCGATTCCCATATTATATCCGTTTTCAAGTTTAATTATTAAATTGTCATTTTCAGAAAGAGTTGGAGTTGGCATTAATATTCCAACAATTGTTTCGTTGTCATAAGTTACTCTTATTTTATCGCCAGGAGATATTTTTTCGCTCATGATAAATAACCAATTAAGAATAATTAATAAAACTTATTATAAAAAAGTGTAAAAAAGAAAAATTTAGCCAAAGTACCTTGGCTTTTGCTCTTTCATCTCTTTTCCTTTTGCAGCCCTAAATTGTGAAAGCAATTCAACATAAGCCTGCTCAACTTCCTTATTGACAGATGGGCTTACTTTATTTAGTGCTTCTTCAAAATGCTCTAATTTTACAGTTGTTGCCTTTATATCAATTCTTAAAGCTAGGATTGCGGCCTCTCTGCATATTGCTTCAATGTCTGCACCAACATATCCTTCTGTCCTGTCGGCAAGCTCTTCAATCGAGACACTTTTATCTATTGGCATTCCTTTTGTGTGGATTTTAAAGATTGCAAGCCTTCCTTCTCTGTCAGGAACAGGGGCAAGAATAATTCTGTCAAACCTTCCCGGCCTAAGTAAACCTGTGTCAATGATATCTGGCCTGTTTGTAGCACCAATCACAACAATATCATGCAATTCCTGAAGACCGTCAATTTCAGTTAAAAGCTGGTTTACAACCCTTTCAGATACCTTATTATCATCACCTGTTCCTCTTCTTGGAGCAAGTGAATCAAGTTCATCAAAAAAGATAATTGTAGGTGATGCCTGCCTTGCTTTTTCAAAAATCTTCCTTACTGCTTTTTCAGATTCTCCAACCCATTTGGATAATAGTTCAGGGCCTTTGATCAAAATAAAATTTGCTTTTGTCTCTGTTGCTACAGCTTTTCCAAGAAGGGTCTTTCCTGTTCCGGGTGCACCATATAATAAAATTCCTTTAGGCGGCTTAACACCCATTCGTTTAAAGGCTTCAGGGTATTTTAATGGCCATTCAACTGCTTCAATTAGTTCCTGCTTTACATTATTAAGCCCGCCGATGCTTTCCCATTTGACATTTGGCATCTCAATTAATACTTCTCTCATGGCACTTGGCCTAACAACCTTTAGCGCCTCCATAAAGTCAGCATGATTAATCCTTAATTTTTCAAGTATCTCTTTTGGGATTGGCTCGTTTTCCTTTAGTTTAATCTCAGGAAGAACCCTTCGCAGAACAACCATCGCTGCCTCTTTTGCAAGAGAAGATAGGTCAGCTCCAACAAATCCATGAGTAATATCTGCAATATCTTTTAAAATCAGCTCTCTTGCGAATTGCGAAATAAGATCTTCAATGCTGTCTGGCTGTTTTAAATTTGATATTCTTTCTGATAACATGTTTTCTGATTCCTTAGAAATAGAAAAAATGCCTTTCTCATAAACTAAAAATTCTCTTATTCTTATGGCAATATATCTTGAAAGATAAGGCAAGCACAAATCAAAAAATTCCTGCTGGTTTTTTTTATCTTCTTTTGGCGCAATATTTTTCAGGTGATTTTTAATATTGGTATTTAATTCCTCAAAGCCGTTTTGAATATTTTTTGGTTTTGCTGGGATTTGCTTAATTAATTCTTTATAATCTATATTTTTGAAAAATAATTGAAAATACTTAACTATTGCCTCTTTTTTATAATAAGGACTTATTGATTCAGGCGTTGTCATAAGTGGCATGTTTCTTGTATGAATATTTAATATTAGAAGCCTTGACTCTTTTCCAGGAACTCCAATTTCAATTTCCCTATCAAATCTTCCAGGTCTTCTAAGGGCCGGATCAAGTGAATTAGGAATATTTGTAGCACCTATTACAACAACTTTTCCTCTGGATTTTAGGCCATCCATAATTGCGAGAAGCTGCGCAACAACGCGTCTTTCAACTTCTCCATGCACTTCTTCTCTTTTTGAAGCAATTGCATCAATCTCATCAATAAAGATAATGGAAGGCGCGTTTTTTTCTGCTTCTTCAAACTTGTTCCTTAGGTTCTCTTCTGATTGTCCGTAATATTTGCTCATTATTTCAGGCCCATTAATCAAAACAAAATTTGAACTGGTCTCATTAGCGACAGCTTTTGCAAGAAGTGTCTTTCCTGTTCCAGGTGGGCCATGAAGAAGAACTCCTTTTGGAGGTTCAATCCCAAGAGTTTCAAAAAGTTCAGGGTGCTTCAATGGAAGTTCAACCATCTCTCTTATTTTTTTAACTTCATCTTCTAATCCGCCGACATCTTCATAAGTGACTTCAAATACCTTTTCTTCAGGAACCTCAACAGATTCAGGATTAAACTGGACGACTGTTTGTTCCGTAATAACAACAGCTTGCTTAGGATCAACATTTATTACAACAAATTTTAGGTCGCCAAGGCCGAATCCCATTAAGCTTTCATCAATCATCGAAAAAACTTCTTCAAATAGCGGATTATGGCTCATTGTTGATTTTCTGCTTTTTGTTCCGCCAAGTGAGACAATATCTCCTTTAACAACTGCTCTGCCAAGAAGCCCTTGTTTGAATATGATAGGGTTTGCTCTTATTACCATTCCTTTTTTCTGGGGCGCTATAACTACTTTTTTTCCTTCAACAATCTCGCATTTTTTGACAAGAACAAGATCTCCTATTCCTGCTTTAGCGTTTCTTCTGATAAGGCCGTCCATTCTTATGATATTTAACCCAATATCTCCAGGATATGCTCTATCAGCAATTCCTACGGTTGCCCGTTCCCCTGTTATATCAATTATGTCACCAGGCCTTATGCCAAGCTCATGCATCACACTTGAATCTATTCTTACAATTCCTTTGTTAACATCATCCTGAATTGCTTCAGCAACCTTAAGTTTCAAATCTTTAACCATTGTAATTCCCACCTTAAATCATAAAATTATTCTCTAATCTGACAAAGACAATAAAAACTTGCAGCCTAAATAAATGTTTTGGTTGACTTCAATTATTATTTAGCTGGCTGCGACGATACCTTAGGCAAAGGAATAGGTGCTGGCAGCGCCACTTCCCTGCTTAGAATTATTGCCTGTACATTGCATCTGCTTAAAATTGAGTTATATACTGCAGAAACAATGTCTTTTTTGATTTTTTTATCCTTTTTCCATGAATCAAGTACTTCTTTTACTTTGTCTTCTTTTTCCATGTAAATTACTTTGCCATGTATTTCAATAATCCCAATTTCCGGGTTGTATCTTGACGCATAAAGAAAATTAAATTCCAAGCCAGACTTCTTTTCAGTGCCAAGATTAAGCTTTGCCTCTTTTATATCAATTATTGAGAGGTTGTTTGCTATGTCTATTTTTCCGACTGCTGCCTTATTTTTTTCAGCATGTATTTTTGTTATATCAAAACCAACTATTGCCATAAAAATCACCAAACATCAAGTATTTACGTATATATTTAAACCTTTTGCTAGTAGTAATATTAGAGGATAAGCCATAATTTCAACCCATAACACCAAAATTTGGCTGTAAAACTTTATAAATTAGTCCACTTCTTGTTTAGCTATGTCTAAAACTGTCAGGGGAGAGTGGAAAATATATAAAAACGTTTTTGATAAATTTACAATTGGCACAATATTTAAGTTGATTTCTCAAGGTTACTTTGAGGGCCTTACCCACCAGATTGAGGTTGGAAAAGAAGCAAATGTATTTTTGGCAAAAAAAGATGAAACACAGAAAGTAATAGTAAAAATCTACAGGCTTGAATCCTGCAATTTCAATAAGATGTACGATTATATAAAATCAGATCCTAGATATACAAACTTAAGAAAACAAAGAAGAAAGATAATTTTTTCATGGGTCCAGCGCGAGTATCGAAACCTGCTTGTGGCTAGAGAGGTAATAAATGTTCCAACACCTTTTGTTTTTGCAAATAATGTGCTTGTGATGGAGCTAATCGGTGATGAAACTCCCGCAAGGCAGCTTAAAGATAAGCCGCCAGCTGATCCACAGGCGTTTTTTGATGAATGTGTACTATCAGTAAAAAAACTGTATAAAGCAGGCTTAGTGCATGCAGACCTTTCGGAATTTAATATCTTAAATCATAATGAAAAACCTTATTTTATTGATTTTTCTCAAGGGACAGCCTCAAATGACACAATGTCATTAGAGTTCATGAAAAGAGATATAGGTAATTTATGCAGATATTTCAGGAAAACAGGAATAAGCCCCGACGAAACCAAAATACTAAAGAAAATATACGGAAAGTAGATGAAATACGCCAATTATTGCCACATATTGCTTTTAGAATAAGCATATTTAAAAATTAACCCTTTTTTCTTTATAAATATGGCAGAATTTGCATACGAAGTAAAAATCCCAAAAGATAGAATTGCTGTACTTATAGGAAGAAAAGGAGAGGTTAAAAAGCAGATAGAGGATCAGACTAGTACAATCATTTGTATTGATTCAAAAGAAGGAGATGTATCTGTTAAGGGAGAGGATGCACTTTCATTATATTGTACAAGAGATATTATAAGAGCTATTGGAAGGGGATTTAACCCTGATATTGCGCTATTATTACTTAAACAAGATTATTGTTTTGAAATGGTTGCCCTACAAGAGTATGTTAAGCCAAACCATTTACAAAGAATAAAGGGGCGAATTATTGGTTCTGATGGCAAAAGCAGATCTTTAATTGAAAAACTAAGTGAAACTTATATTTCAGTTTATGGAAAAACTGTATGTATTATAGGAAGGGTAGAAGATGTTGCTATTGCAAAAAGAGCAGTTGGTTCACTCATTGGCGGAAGCCCACACGCAAATGTGTATAGGTGGCTTGAAAAAATGAGAAAAGAAATGAAAAAGCGAGAATTTGAAGAAAGGGACCCGAGCATGTTTAAGACAGATGAAGAAAAAGCTTCATTATAAAAAATGCAAAAAGTTAGCGACCTTCGCTGGAAAAAAGGAATTACTGTTTCTGAGTTGGCAGATAAATTATCAAAAGTAGGCTTTCAAAGCGCTGAAATGGGTAAAGCCATTGAAGTAATTATAAAAATGAAGAAAAACGGCGCCAAGATTTTCTTTACATTTACCTCAAACATGGTAACTTCCGGCCTTCGCGGATTTTTTGCGCAACTAATTGAGCTTGGCTTAATCGACGTTATAGTGACAGGTGTTGGGAGTATTGAAGAAGATATTATGAAAGCAAAAGGAGAAGAATTTATTTTAGGAGATTTTGTGCCTGATGATATTGAGCTCTATGAAAAAGGAGTAAACAGGGTAGGAAATATATTCATTCGAAACGAAAGCTATACGCGCTTTGAGGATACTTGCACTGAGATTCTTGGACAATTATACAAAAAGCAGGCAAGGTGGGCTGTATCTGATATGATTAGGGAAATTGGCCTTATGCTTGATGATAATAACTCAATATTATATCAGGCAGCAAAGCATAATGTACCCATTTTTTGCCCTGGAATAACTGACGGCTCATTCGGGTTCCACTTATTTATGCTGCAGCAAAAACACCCTGATTTTGTTGTTGATGTTGTAAAAGACTTTTCAAAGATTATTTTTTCAACCTCGCATGATGAGAAAAAAGGAATTATCTCACTAGGCGGAGGAATATCAAAACATCATGCTATTCTTGCGGCGCTAATTAACGGCGGACTTGACTATGCAGTATACATGACAACAGCAAGAAACACATCAGGCAGCATGTCTGGAGCAACAACTGATGAAGCAAAAAGCTGGGGCAAAATAAAAGATGATTCTGATGCCTGCACTGTAATTGGGGATGTGACATTTACTTTTCCATTGGTGATGATTAGAGCGCTGGAAGAACTGGAGAAGGACGGGTTATTGAGGAGATAAAGCTACTATAATTTATCTAATAGGTATTTAAAATAATAATTTAAATAAAAACATTATAAAAGCTCTGCCATCTTTTGCATTAAAGGTCTTACGTAGACAGAAAATCCTTGATACGTATTTGGTTGAGTAGTCACTACTTGTTTCACAAGTTCATCTGGCCTACATGTACTATTCGTATACTTTACTGCTAGCTGAGGTATCTGATTCTCACTAATAAAGGTTGGCGTGAAAGCTTCTTCATAGTTCTGTATTGAGTTCACATCAAATAGTGCACCAGATATGAGATTTGCAGCAGCTATTGTTAATGGTCTAGCTTGTTCCCTTGTCAATCCTATACATGCTTTTTCGTAAACTATTGCTGATACCATTTTTATTGCAGCTGTCATCTCAACAAAAAATTCATTGCCACATAGTTCATTGTACAACTTATATTCAGCAGTTCCAGGTTTCATTTTATCTAATAAATCATATGCTTCTAATAAGTAATTAGCTGCCTCATGTAGCAATCCAATATTCTTTTGAGTACCGCTCCTTAACAAAGCGTTATATCCAAGCAAGAATTTTGTAATTGGATCTTTTTTATCTAAAACTGTATCTAAGTTTTGTAAAAGCTGTAAATTTGCTTCCGCTTTCTGACAAGCGTCGCCTGGTGCGTTTGAATCTGCTAAAAAATCTAGTGTTTTGAATTGATTGTTAAATACGTTTCCAAACATTGTTTCGTCAATTGCCATTTTGTTTTTTCACCTTTGTTATTGTAAATATTACCTAAATATTACTCATGTTATTTTACAGTTCTATTTAAACTTTTCGTTTTTGTTACTATTATTTAGTAATAACTTTATTTTTATGAAGTCAAATTTTTAAATAAGGTGCACTTTATATCTTACATGAGAAAGGAAATTGAAAACTGGCTTGAGCAGTCAAAGGAAGATTTTATTTCTGCACAATATAATTTTAATGGAAAAAAATTTTATGTTTGTGCATTTTTATGCCAGCAATCTGTTGAAAAAGCGCTTAAAGCTCTGTTTCTGTTTGAAAAAAAAGGAGAAGTTCCGCAATCTCACTCTTTAATCTATCTTGCAATAAATACGAGCATCCCAATTAAATTTCATTCTTTTTTAAGAGAACTTACCTCCAAGTATGTGGATACAAGATATCCTGACGCATCTGTTGACATTCCATCAAGATTATATGATGCAGAAAATACCAAAAGAATTTTCGATAAAAGCGAAGAGGTATTAATTTGGATAAATCAAAAAATGAAGTAGATGATTTTGTAGGCAAAATAAAGAATAAGTTTACGCCTCAAGAGATAATATTATTTGGAAGCCGAGCTAAAAAAACTTCGTTTGCATACAGCGATTATGACTTTATTATTGTTTCAGAAAAATTTAAAGGAATGCATTGGCTTGAACGAATATCTAAAATTATCAAATTCTGGAAATTACCATATGATATTGATGTCCTGGCTTATACTCCTGAGGAATATGAAGATAAAAAAATTAATTCATCCACTATAAGAACGGCGCTAAAAGAAAAATATCTAATTTTCTGATAGCTTAATAAATCATTTAAAACTCCTCTCTAAATATGAATCTTAATGCCAAGTTCATCCTTTCAGAAAAAAAGGCAATTGAATACTACGAAAAAGCTAAAGAGCATAGCGATGTTGTATCCTATAGCTTTAAAACTAATACTGTAGTTGGAAAAGTTTTAGAAAAGAAAACAGACAGCATGTTCTCAATTCATTATATCGACAGCTTAAAAAATCTAAATAACAAGTCAAGAATACTATTTTTTTTGCAGGCAGCAACAAAGAAAGAATTTGATGAGTTATTTGGGCTTGGAATCAGCTGGTTTGTGGTTGATAATTTAACCGATTTAGATAGCCTTACAGATTATATATCAAAAAACAATAAAAAAATTACCCTTTTTTTAAGGATGAGATTAAAAGAGCATACAGTACAGACAGGAAAGCACTTTGTGTACGGTCTATTTTCAGAGCAGGTAAACAGGCTCTTGCCAATCTTGCGAGAAAATAAAAATATTGAAAAAGTTGGAATACACTTTCACAGAAAGACGCAAAACACTAGTGAGTGGGGAATTAAAGAAGAATTTATTGAGTCAATTAAGCCACAAAACCTAAAAAATATTGATTATGTAAATATTGGAGGCGGGCTTCCTTCTGTTTACAAGAATTACGGTAATGACCTTATTGAACCTATATTCAAAAAGATAAACGACTTCAAAGCATTTCTAAATATAAACAAAATAAAAATGATAATTGAACCGGGAAGATTTATTGCTGCGCCAGCGATGTCACTTCAGGCAAACATAACAGGAATATATAATGATACTATTATTATCAATGCTTCTGTTTTCAACAGTGCAATGGACACATTTATTGCAAATATAAGGCTTCTTGTTGATGGTGAATTAAAATCTGGCATAGCTTACACAATCAAAGGATGTACACCTGACTCTATGGATATATTCAGGTATAAAGTATTTCTTGATAATCCAAAAGTAGGTGATAAAATAGTGTTCCTAAATGCAGGTGCATATAACTTTTCATGCGACTTTTGCAGTCTGCCAAAGCTTAAGACGATTATTATTGAGTAATGTCATATGCTTAGAAGAAACAAAGATACAAGAATCATTGCAATTCCTATTTTTTGATTTAATATTAATTTTTCCTTAAGGAAAATTACTGCCAGGATAATTGTAACTGCAGGATATAGTGAGCTAATTGGCGCAAGCAAAGACATCTGTGCAATTGTTGCGCCATAAGTCATAAAAAGCCATGCAATATTATAAAAAACTGTACAAATTATCATTATAATCAGTATTTTTTTATTTAAAAATTCTGCTTTTAATGGAACGTTTCTTTTTAAAAGCAAAAACACCAAGACAATTATGCTATTGGTTAAGCCAGTAAAGAAAAACAAAGAGATTGCATCCATTTCTTTTGATAATCCTGCAATTAGAAAAAAATAGAATCCCCATAAAACCATTGCAGCAATTGATTCTGGAATTCCTTTTACAGCATGAAATGATTTTAGTTTTCTAATATCTGTTGATGTTAAAATTATTCCAATTATTATTAACACTATTCCAACATAATTATACCAAGCAAGTATTTCTCCAAGCAAAATAAATGATAAAACTACAGTAACAAGTGAATATGAGCCAGATACAGGTGATACTATTGAAACCTCACCTATCTCAAATGACCTATAAAAAAAGTACATTGCCAAAACATCAGCAACACCGCCAATAAAAATAATCAAAAAATTGCGTAAAGTTAGTTGAAATGGATGACTTAAGAATAAAAATAAGAAAACTAATGTGATTGTTGCTCCAAACAGGTTTTGTATAAACATAGTTTTTAGCGCGCCGATTTTTCTTGTTGGCACACTTAGAAGAAAATCAGCTATGCCCCACAAAAGCATTACGATTAGCCCACACACAATTCCAAGTGAAATCATCGATTTAAAAAATTAACTAGGTGATATAAACTTTTGCAAAAAATTTATCTTGTAAATCTGCCAAGTTCGTTAAGCATATCTGATGCCATGTACGAATACCCTTTTTGCTTAAACATAGATTCACCTGCTCTGCCATTAACAAAAGCTGCAAATTTTGCGCTTTCAATTAAGTCTTTTGACTGCGCCAAAAACCCGGCGCATAAGCCAGCAAGGATGTCTCCTGTTCCACCAACAGTCATTGAATTATGTCCTGTTTTATTCTTATGAATTATGTTTGAAGAAAAAACAATGTCTTCAATTCCTTTAAGCAAAACAACATTGTCATTCATTACTTTTTGCATTTCCTTAATATTTTGGTTGATGTCAGGCAAAAACTCTTTTTTTTGAATGCTGTTTTGAAAAAGAAACTCAAATTCTTTTATGTGCGGAGTTATTATTGAATTTTTTATTAAAGATATATTTGTTACTTTTATTGCATCAGCGTCAATTACTTTTGGCAGGTTTATTGATCTTACAAGCTTATTTACAAAATCTTTTTTTATTCCAAGGCCGTTTCCTATTAAGACAGCATCAAAGCTTAGCGACAAATCAATAATTTCTTTTGAATGTGTAATGTCAAGCTCTTTGCCTAGAAGTTTTTTTGTTATTATATCTGGAGAATATGAGTTTATTGCCCATGCAACTTTTTCAGGAGCGGCAATTGTCACAATATCAACTCCTGTTCTATAGGCAGCAATTCCTGCAAGAATCAGCGCTCCTGTATAATCTTCGCTGCCGCCGACGATTAATACTTTCCCGTTTTCCCCTTTTTTATTTTTTCTGATAAGTTTCATCTATTTACTCTATTTTTGCCTCTCTTTTTAATTTTTCCCTATATGTTCTCCTCATCTCTTTTTGTTCATCACTAAGCCTTGGCTTATCTTTTTTTCCCTTAAGCAGCAAATCTCTTGCTTTTCTTTTTGAATAAGAGACAGGATTTTTTATTATTTCGCATAATGAATCAGGAGAGCAAACGCGAAAATCCTCATAATAGCTTCTGCAGTTTGGCGGCAGGATTAGTTTTTTCTTTTGCTCATGGTATCTTACCTGTCCTAAAATACTTATATCACGAAGGGGCTCTTTATTTTTTTTATTCCATTCAGTAAGGATTTCCTTTATTTTTAAGTGGTTGTAGCCAACACACGTCAGGAAATTCATTAGAGTAAATAAAGAGCGCTTTTTACCATCTTCTAATCCTTCCAGTATTTTTAACATGCATGGCGGAAAATACACAACTGGAATTTCTGTTCCAAGAAGCTCAACTTCAGAATTATCTCCAAATAAGCTCTTTTTTTCATCAGTAATATCAAGCTTAAATTCATACGCTGAAGTGATAAGCTCTAATGCTTCATTTTTTCTAACATTTGCCCTTTCTAAAAACTTAAATTCTGTACTGACTGTAGATGGATGTGCCATCTTTTTTTCAAAAGACATTATTTTTTCAGGTAATATGGGGACAGATGCAAACCCTGATTTTTCATGAAGGCTGTATGGAGAGCGAAAAAGATGCCTTGATGCAATTAAAATTGTATCTATTTTAACAACTGAAAACGGGTTGAATTGCCTAATGTCTTCAAACACAGTACCTCCGCATTTTTCGCATTTGGTTTTTATGTTTTTGAACCTTTCCATTAAGCTATTGCATTTTGGGCATAATGTGAATTTTTTCTCTTCTTTTTCTACTATTCTTGTTTCACATTTCGTGCAGATATATTCAAATTCAGTAACATAGGCATTTACCATTTCTTTTCCGCATTTTTTGCATTTTGACTTAAATGTTAATTCATTCAAGTTTAAGCTTAGCTCTTTGGCAAACTGCTCAAGTGTGTACTCATATTTAGAATCAAATATTATTTTACCGTTGGATTCTTCCACATATTTTTGTGCAATATAATCCAAAAGGTATTCTGCAATTTTTCTTGGCGCATCAGGAAATGCTTCATTTAATGGCGTGCCTTTTATTACGCTGGGAAATGCCTCATAAGGAACGCCAATGTGAAATCCTTTGTTTCCAGAAAATTTGCATGAAACAGAG
The DNA here is from genome assembly GCA_043801855.1 of archaeon. Classification (GTDB taxonomy): domain Archaea; phylum Nanobdellota; class Nanobdellia; order Woesearchaeales; family GW2011-AR15; genus CAYTWW01. The sequence goes on from JAZDLQ010000058.1 coordinate 27,675, forward strand.
TTTATACCATGCTCTTTTATGGCTTTAATGAACAGATGTGCTGTAAGCTTTGAAAAATCCCAGAATGGGCAATCAATATCAAGAACCAAGTCCCATCCTTTTCTGAGCTCATTTAGCTCTTCTTTTTTAAGCGATGGCGAAAGTAGCATTATGTCATGCCATTGCTCTTCAGAAATATGAAAAGAAGTTACCCCTTTTTTTACAAGTTCAATTATCTCTCTGGGATACGCTAAAATGTCCGGCCGCTGTCCGAATTTATCTGTATACCTAAATGCAACTTCCCTGTTCTCTGCACAGGCAATTATTGCTTCCTGAATGTCTCTACGCTTATAGTAATTAAGGCGGGCGCTTATGGCCTCAATATTATCTTCCATTCAAACACTGAAAAGTATACCTATAATTTAAAGATGGTGGAAACTTTTTTAAATTTGGCATGTTTGTTTTTAGAAAAATGATTAACAAGGAAGGATTTAACCAGCCGCATATCGCAGTTGACCTGATAATTAAATATAAAGAAGGAATAGTGATAATTGAAAGGAAAAATCCCCCTCTTGGATTTGCGCTTCCCGGCGGCTTTGTGGATTATGGTGAAACACTAGAGCAGGCAGCCATCCGTGAAGCAAAGGAAGAAACAAATCTTGATGTAACTATTATCAGGCAGCTTCATGCATATTCTGACCCAAAACGCGACCCAAGGTTTCACGTAATAAGTGTTGCATATATATTAGAGGGAAATGGCACATTAAAGGCTCAAGATGATGCAAAATCCGCAAAAGTTATGAAAGGTGAAGATATCCCTAAATTAGTGTGCGATCAAAACCAAATAATTAATGATGCTATGAATTTTCTATAATACTTATGTAATTACGGCCTAACCCATTTAATCTCCCAATAGGTAACATCATGCTCTTCGTCAACACATGCGACAAGAAGCCGCTTTTTCGTGCTATGTGCAACTCTGTTTTTGCTTGAGAATTCATACCAGGTTAATGTTGAGCCTTCATGCACTGGAAAAACTACCCATTTTGCATGATCTTCGCCCGGCTTCACGCCACGGTCATAGACTCTAAAATCAGCACCGAATTTCAATGCTGTTTTGATAATATAGCCTCTGTTTCTGATATCCTTAAAAACACAATATCTGATAAAAAGATTCGGTTCAATTTTTTGTGCTTTTTTTAAAAATAATTCAAAATTAATTGCTTTTCCTTTTTTATCAAATACGTCAATTTTACCCTTGTCAATCAGATAAAGCGCTTCAATAAGAGAGAGATATACCTTCCCCTCTTCAATTGTTCCGAATCTGCTTTGGGAATAAAGCTCTCTGGCAGGATCGCTGTCTTCAGTAATCACCCGCTCTTCATATAATACTGATTTAATCTTGTCTTTTGGTGTTTTTTGCTCTTCTTTTTGCTCTTTTTTAACTTCATTAGCATTAATAATAGGAAGAATCTCTTCTTTTGTTTCTATTGGGTCTTTTTTCTTCTTAGCCATATAGCAAAAAAACATCTGGTTATATTTAAAAACGTTTCTAAAACAAGATGATGGGTACTTGTTCTGGCTTTTTTAAAATGATAAAAAAAACTTCCTATGGAACAATTGCAGAGTGAGTGGTAAAAAAGTATTAAATAGAGAAGAATTAAGCAAGAGTTGTGCAACTCAAACTTAACGGTTTTGAA
>JAZDLQ010000039.1:0-2858 GCA_043801855.1 archaeon
TTTTTTTTAGCAAGTTTATAGATAGTTTTTTCATTAATATACTAAAATTATTATAAAAAACTTTGTGTAAAATCTTTTCAATTTCTATAAATATTATAAGTTAAAAAAGGTTATATTAAAAGTTTTATAGCTATTGCAAAAGATTAAATTAGCTGAAGTATTACAGAAGAATTCAGATACAGCTTTCCTAAAAGTGTTGTCAGTTCATATAAAATTGCATATTGATATGATTGTGCTATTATTTTAAAAATAGAATTAAAAGAATTTCATATGGGCAACAATATAAAAAATGCAAAAAAATGGTTTAAGCAATCCCTTCATGATTTAGAAATGGCCAGAAAAAATATATCAATCGAAGGTTATGACATAGCAGCATTTTTAGCTCATCAATCCGTTGAAAAACTATTAAAATCAATAATTATTTTAAAAAAAAATAAACTTCCAAAAACTCATTTCATAGATGATTTAGCAAGAGAAATTAACCTAAGTGAGAAACTAATAGATATAATAAACGATCTTACAGTAGATTATACGTTTTCCAGGTATCCAGATATAAGTAATTCGGTTCCATTTGAAGAATATAATGAAAAAATTGCAGATGAAAAAGTAAAAAAAGCTGAAATTATTTTTAAAAAGCTTAAAAAAGAATATTCGATATTGGAGAATTAATTGAAAAATAAAAAAATAATAAAGGATAGATGGTACAATAAGTTTGTTAAAGAGGCTGTACCTGAAATTATTAAAATATTTAAACCTAAAAACATCATCATTTTTGGTTCAAGAATTAAAGAAAAAGCAAATGAGAGAAGTGACATTGATGTGATTTTAGTTTCAGAGGCATTCAAGGATCTTAGATTTTTAGAAAGAATGCCATTTGTCTTAAATAGAATCAAGTTTCCAAAACACGTAGACTATCTCTGTTATACATCAAACGAGATAAAACAAATTAAAGATCATTCATTTATAATAATAGATGCCTTGAATGAAGGGATAGATATTCTTTCAGAATAATATAGTAAAAGTTCAATCCTCATAGGATTCCTGAAACTCTTTTTGTCTTTTTTCCATCTCAGTCCATATGTCTTCAAGAACAAGGCTTTTAACAAAATCCGCAATTTAATACTCCATCCTATTTTTACCTTTTTGCTTGGCAGCATAGAGAAGGTCATCGGCCTTTTTTATAAGTGTGGTTGTATCTTCATCTTTCTTTTCGCAAACGCCCGCACTAACCGTTATCTTGAAATTTTCCTTTTCCCATTTTAAGTTTTCTATATTCCTTATAATGCGTTCTGCTGATTCTGCTGCACCTTTTAAATTTGTATGGGCAAACAATACCAGGAATTCCTCACCGCCGTATCTTCCCACCATATCGGTTTTTCTAAGGCAGCTCTCAATTGAGTTAGAAATTTTGACGAGCACCTCATCTCCAAAAAGATGACCGTACTCGTCATTTGCTTTCTTAAAATTATCTATATCAAACATCGATATGGATAGCGGTTGACTGTACCTGTTATTTTCCTCTACAAGTCTGGATAAAGCGTCCGTAATGTAGCGGTGATTAAACAGCCCTGTCAGGCCATCTGTGATAGAAAGTTTTTTCAAAATTGCATTTTTCTGCTCCAGCAGGTCTTTGCTGATTTTCAATTCAATATGAGTCTTGACTCTTGCCTTAAGCTCGTAAGAGTTAAAAGGTTTTGTAATATAGTCAACAGCCCCTGCTTTAAAACCTTCAATAATGTCCTCAGTTTCGACTTTTGCAGTTAAAAAAATCACTGGCACATCTTTTGTCTCGGGAAGGCTTTTTAGTTTTTTGCAGGTCTCAAAACCATCAAGCTCAGGCATCATGACATCTAATAATATTAAATCGGGGTTTATGTCGTTTGCAATCGATATTGCCTGGGTTCCATTAGTTGCAACAGCTATTTTATAGTTTTCCGCCTTCAAAATAGTGCCAAGTACCTGTAAATTTTTTACCGTATCATCGACTATTTTGCTTTTAAGCAAAAGATTTGATTTAATAAGAATAATTATACTGGTAGGTGTTTCTTTTATAGAAGTTAAATCATGCTAAGTAGGATACGGGTTGTGAATTCTCAGCCATTTTCTCAATGCTGAAGCACTACCATCATCAGGAGGGGTTATTCCATAAGCAGAATTTTATCATCTGTGGTGAACTGGTAACCTGCAGTACTGTTTTCATCCACACTTATTTCTGTTTCTGATGTAATGGAAGTGTCTGTTGTACTTTCTTGCGCAAGAATTGGAATTTTTGCCATCCTGTTTTTAAATTATTAAATTTTTTATTTTATATTATTTTTCATTGGTACGTTCGTCCAGCAGCTTAAAATATTCTTGATTTGTAATTGCTGTAAAATCTGAAAACTCAATACCCTTTACCCGATACAAATAATTGGTAGCACATTGAGGCTCTTTGTTATCAAAGTAATAATAGAAGCCATAGTCTTTAGGCCTGACATCATAATATGTTTTTAAGTTCAGTGAATTATTTTCTGACATGAATCCTACTTCCGCAGTGGCATCTATTGGAATCCAACCCAAACCGGGTAAATTTATTTCATTCCATGCATGGCCATTTGCAATTTCTTTGGATTCCTCATAAGCAATTGATCTTATGGGAACGCCGGCAACATATTTTGCAGGAATACCTGCAGCCCTGCAGAGAGCTGCATAAAAGATGGAGTAATCCTCGCAAACGCCTTTATCTAAATTCAAAATCTCTGATGCCTTGTTAGTCTCCCCGAATTTTCCTGAATTTCTTTGTGCAAGTTTTTCATTGTCATACTCCAGCTTTTGCACTACATAGTTGTATAATTTTTCTGCTACTTTGTAAGGAATTG
>JAZDLQ010000070.1:0-65187 GCA_043801855.1 archaeon
TCCATTTCCATTTTAATGGTTTTTTTCATTGTGGTTATTTTGTAACCACTTCTTGCTTATATGTTTTTCTATATTAGAGTATATAAATCTAAAAAAGAAAGAAAATAGATGTTGAAGTAGCTATTTTAGCTTAATAAGTACTATTAATGGAAAAAACTATGATTCAGATGACAATTTGAAATTTAGCGATAGAGGGATGAATTCTAGGATAGGTAAAGTTCTTTCTGTCGGCACAAAATTTACACATGAATATGATTTTGGAACAACAACAGAGCTTGAGCTTGAAGTTATCGATAAGCAAGAAGGAAGCAGTAAAAAAATAGAGGTTGTCTCAAGAAATAATATGCCTGATTTCAGATGCAAATGTGGCGAAAAAGCAAGTGAAATCTGCTCCCAGTGCATTTGGGAAGTTGGAGGAGTTAAAGCTCTTGTATGTAAGAAATGCGCAAAAAAACACAAGTGCGGTGAGGATATGCTTCTACCTGTTGTGAATTCACCAAGAATGGGGATGTGCGGATACACAGGAGAATAATCGACACAATTCCACTGGCCAACCGTGCGCCAGATATTTAAATTGGCAGTTTTGATTTTATTTTATGATTTTCATCAACTCTCATGAGCCAAAAGAATTAATTGATTTTCTATCCCAAAAAACAGAAATTGAAATAGAAAACTTTAATCCAGGAGATTTTATTATAGGTAAAATCGGGATTGAAAGAAAAACTCTTGATGATTATTTAACTTCGCTTTCGGGCGGGAGATTGTTTGAGCAACTAAATTTTCTAAAGGAAATTTATCCAAAACCACTATTGATTATTGAAGCAATTGATTTTTCAGTTGTAAATTGGAATTATTTTCACAATTCTATCTTATTCATCATGTTTGATATAGGGATAAGAGTTATTTTTTCCAGGGATATTTATGACACCGCTGGCATCCTGCATCTTATATCCAAGAAAGAAAATAAGGTTAACAATATAATTCTAAAAAATTATTTCTTAAAATATAAAAAAAGAAGAGACAATACAGCACTTAACCGAAAGAAATTTGTTATGAATCTTCTTGGAGTTGGTAATTCAAAAGCTACATCTTTATTAAACAGCTGCAAAACATTAAGCGAATTATTTGCTTTAAATAAAAACTCAAATATAAGAGGGATAGGCAGAAAAACGCTCATTAAAATTGATGCAATAAATAAATTATAACCATATCCTTTTTAAACAAAACAAGTTTACCCGTATTTATGGATGCAATTAGTGTTGAGAGCATAACAAAGCACTTCAAGTCCAACAAAAAAGAGTTTTTTGCACTGAAAGATGTCAGCTTTGCACTCAAGGAAGGTGAAATCTTTGGCCTTCTTGGACCAAATGGCGCTGGAAAAACTACTCTAATTAACATACTAACAACAGTTCTTCTGCCAGACAAAGGCACAGCTCGTATATTGGGCAGGGATGTTCTGAAAAACCGATATGACATACTTGAAATTGTTAACGTGGCATCCGGAAGCACTGTTTTTCACCCTTTTTTAAAAACAAAGGAAATAATGCATATCTATTCGAAATTCTACAAGCTTGACAGAATAAACAGAGAAGATAGAATAAAGCAGCTAGTTGAACGCCTTGAGATGAATAGCATTCTTGAAAAAAGATTTGAAGAACTATCCTCCGGCCAGAGAATAAGGGTCATTCTGGCAGTCAGCCTTCTTAATTATCCAAAAGTTCTATTGCTTGATGAGCCAACAATCGGAATGGATCCTGATATTGCAAAAAAGACAAGAAAACTAATTAAGGATATTAACAAAAAAGAAAGGACAACAATACTATTGACAAGCCTTTATATGCAGGAAGTTGAAGAGCTTTGCGGAAGAATTGCTTTCATAAATAACGGCAAAATACTTGATATAGGAGAAATTAAGAGCCTAAAGAATGGCAAGCTTGGTTCAGAAATCTCAATAGTTTTAAAGGATATTGCTGACCCTGAATTGCTGCGTGTTTTTGGCTTTACGATTAAGGGTAAAAATACTATTACTAAGCGCATACAGGATGAAAGCGAGATTGGGCCGATAATGGACACACTTTGCGAGAAAGGATATAATGTGATTAAGCTTGATACAAAATCACCGACACTTGAAGAATATTTTATACGGATGATGAAAAAATGAGTCTGCAACGAATATTTGCAATAATTGAACGTGACCTAAAAATTGTTCTCAGGCTCAAATGGAGGCTTGTAGAAGTCTTTTATTTTCCAATAACATCAGTCATCATATGGGGTTTTTTTACAGTATGGACTAAGCAGTATGCAATTGAAGCCGGATTTGCGCTTCTTGCAATAAATATATTCTGGAGTTTTGCATACCAATCTCAAAGCGGAACAAATATGCAGCTTATGGAAGATCGCTGGAACGAGGAATTCAAGCGGCTTATAACAACACCTCTTCGTTCGGGAGAATATCTTATTGGAAAAGCTTTTTCATCACTCGTCTTTACGTTGTTAAGCTTCATTACTACTATTTTACTTTCTTATTACGCCTTTGGCTATACTATTATTTCAAATAATCTTATTCTGTTTGCAATACTTGCATTAATTACTGTTTGTGCCTCGCTTGGGATAGGAATATTAATTGCATCATTTATTACTGTCTATGGCAATGAGTATAGCTTTTTTTCATGGTCAGTAATGCAGGTCTTTATGCTATTTAGCGCTCCTTTTTTTCCTGTTGCAACATATCCTCTTTATTTGCAATATATCTCCAAAATAATACCTTTCACTTGGGTATTTGAGTCAATAAGAAGCATCGCTATGACAGGCAGCGCACCTCAAGAATATATTATAAAAGGAGTAATTCTTGGTGTTTTATATCTGACTTTCTCTGTTCCGATATATTCTCTTGCAATTGAGAGAGCAAGAAAAACAGGAAAGCTGATTAAGATTTGGTAAATACAATAGGTTCAATTTAGATTGAAGTTTTGACCAATATTTATATTTACGAGTGTTTTCTTAGATTCTATAATTAATAAGTGAGGTAGAGAAATATGAAAAAAGCACTATTAACGTTCTTAACGATAGCATTAGTTTTAGTAGCTGCGTGCACCGCCCCAAACAACAATGGAAACAAGGGAGATAATTCACAACTTGCTAACCCTGCATCTGTCTACTGCAAAGAAAATGGCGGCATTCTTGAGATTGTCAAAGCGACAGATGGGAGCGAAAGTGGTATTTGCACACTGAAAGACGGGATTAAGTGCGATGAGTGGGCATATTTTAGAGGAGAATGTGGAAAATTAAATAACCACGTTTGTTCTGCAGCTGAAAAATCTGCTGAAATATGTACAATGGAATATGCTCCTGTTTGCGGTGACGATGGTGTAACATATGGTAATGGTTGCGGGGCTTGTGCAAGCAAGAACGTGAATTTTTATACTTTTGGAGAATGTAAAGAAGATTGTGGAGAATGCCCTATGCTTTCGCCGCCAGGTCCAGGTTTTTGTAACGATGGAAAAATAGTATCAGGCGGAAAGAATAGTTGCGGCTGCGATTTGCCTCCGAGCTGTGAAAAGAACACAGAAGGAATTAAAACTTTTTGCACAACAAGAACCCAAGTATGCACAAAAGAGTACGTGCCTGTGTGCGGCTGGTTCAATTCAGACATTAAATGCTTTAAATATCCTTGTGCAGCCAGCTATGGTAACAAATGTGAGGCATGCGCTAATAGCAACGTCGATTACTGGACAGAAGGTGACTGTCCCGAATAAATTTTTTTCGTATATTTTAAAAAGAAGCAAATTCATCACCAAATTATTAATGGCAAAAAGTAAAAAACTAGTGATTATTTCATATTTCTTAATTTATACGCTTTGGAGCACAACATATCTAGCAATAAAGATTGCAGTTAAAACATTTCCTACATTCACTTTTGTTGGCTTAAGATGGTTTATTTCAGGGCTTATTATTTTAGGTTTGGCACTATTTAGCGGAAAAAAGATGTCCTTGACAAAAAAAGAGCTATTTAACTCTATACTTATTGGGTTTTTCATGTTGTATCTCGGAAATGGATTATTATCTGAGGCCGAGAAAAATGTTGATTCATATATCGCAGCAGTAACATTTGCAGCAACACCAATACTTATGACCCTGTTTGATTACTTTATTAACAAAATAAAAATAGCCAAAGCAACATTTCCTGGGATTTTCATCGGAATAATTGGTGTTGGGGTTCTTCATTTTACTAATTCTACTGCATTAAGCTTAGACTTTGGAACAATATTACTTATATTATCCTTATCAATGTGGGCGTTCGGCTCAGCATTAAGCCACAAAGTCAAGCTTCCTGAAAACCTGTTTTTAAATTTGGCTGTGCAGATGATCTCGGCTGGTGTTTTGTCATTAGTAACTTCATTTATTCAGGGCCATAATCCTTTTACAATCAAAATAACTACAGAATCGCTGCTTGCTCTCGGATATCTTGTCTTTCCGTGCATATTGGGGATGGTTGCATATGTTTACCTCCTAAAACACGAACCTCTTTCCAGAGTATCATCTTATACTTTTGTAAACACAATAGGTGCTGTTTTTTTAGGTTTATTTTTTGGAGAGAAATTAAATAGCAATTTCTTTTTTGCATTGCCGCTAATTTTGGTTGGGTTGTTCCTTATGCTAAACTCAAGAGTGAAAGAGCCACACATGGAAACAGAAGCAGAAAGATAAAAAAAAACCACAGGACAACCACGCGCCAGATATATAAATCAAGCAGTTCTAATTTTATAGTTTAGAGGTGATCTACCATGAGAAGAGACATAATAGAAGCAATCGATTATGAGCTGAATAAAGAAGTCTACAAAACACTAAAAGAACTTCACGCCAGAAGTGAAATCGATGCTATTTGTTAACTTAAAAGCTTATTTCCTTTTTTACTCTCTCTGAATAGCCCCTTAAGCCAAACGCCATATCAAACTTTATGCCGTATTCAAGAGCAAGGGCCGCCCGTATCAATCCAACAGGAGAAAAATAATGCTCGATGTTTTTATCCTTTTTTTTGTGATATGCTTCATATCGGACAATTTCGTTTTTGTACTTGTCCATTATCCTTTTTATCTCAATAAGTGACCTGATGTTTATTTTTTTCATTTCGTTGCTTAAATTAAGAAAGCTTCTTTCTTCTAGTTTATCCCACTCTTTAGTATACCATTTAAAATGCATCTTTGAAAACTTAAATAGACCAAGTGCTGTAATTTCATCGCTGTTTTCTTCCTGGAGTTTTTTTTTTATCATGTGAGAAAAACCGGTATTTATCTCTTCAAAAGTTGAGTCTGCAACCTCAAACATTCCTGCAAGAGAGAATATTTTTCGTAAAAGCTCATCGTGTTTTTCTTGTTTTGTTGTTTTGTAGTTAAGATAGTGCTCGATTTCTGCCCATGCTTCCTGTAAGATTGTTCTTATCTGAAGCTCGCATATAAGGTCTGCCAAACCTTCACATTCTGTTAATTTAATACGTGATTTTGGTATTTTAACTAGCATATGCAAAGACAAGTATCCAAATTGGTCATATTTCTTAACTGAGCGCTTGTCTGTAACTTCAATTACATCAAATTCTTCTTCAACAATTTTCTTTATTTCGTCAATCTGCGATAAAAAAAGACAGATAATTCTGCTGCCCGCAAGATCGGTACATTGCTTAAACGGGTCCTTATATCTTTTCCTTTCAACTTTTTCAAGAAAACTTGAATAGTCTTTTACCCGATATGACATTGAGTGAAGCTTTATTTTTTTTCTTTCAAGCGCTGCGTTTAGTATAAGAACAACAACAGATATAAGTCGCTCATATTTGATTTTATTTTCTTCATAGTCTCTTCTAAGTTCAATAGAATCAAGTATTACATCACCAAGGCTTGTTTTTTCATCCATATATATATAATTAAATAAAAAACATAGGTATATATTGATTACTAAAAAAGCAAACTTTTACTAATTTAGTTATAATAATTTATAATTGTCTCTTATAACACATACCCTGTGTTTTCTTATGGAAAAAAAAATTAACAAAAAAAGAGTACCATTACTTACTATATAGAAAATAAATCATTTATTATTATTATATTATTTTTTCCAGTGGAAAACATAGGGTGGGGGGCCTGTGATAAACACCATCTAAATATTTATAAATTAACTACTCTTTTAAGTCGGAATGGTTCAACCAAATTTGAATACTTTTTTTAAATCCTACTTAGATGAAAAATCCTTATTTTCAAATAAATCTGCGTTGCAGCTATCATATACTCCAGATGTAGTCTTGCATCGCGAAAAAGAAGTAAATTTAATTGCAGACATCCTTGCTCCGTTGTTGAAGCGGGAAAAGCCATCTAATTTGTTTGTATATGGTATCACAGGAACAGGAAAAACACTTACTGTAAAGTACGTATGCCTGCATCTTCTTGGTGTTGCACAAGAGAACAAAACACCGCTAAAAATAGTATATTTAAACTGTAAACTTAAAAGAACAGCAGATACAGCATATCGACTAATGGCACAACTTATTCGTGAATTTAACGTAGATGTTCCTGCAACCGGGCTTCCGACAGACGAAGTATATAATATTTTTCTAAATATTTTATCAAAAAACCCAACCCAACTCCTTATTGTTCTTGATGAAATAGACCAACTAATAAATAAGGCAGGAGACGAAGTAATCTACAACCTGACAAGGATAAATAGCGAGCTTGTTGGCTCGGTTATATCTATTGTAGGAATAAGTAATAGCACTGTTTTTTTAGATAATCTAGATCCTCGTGTCAAATCTTCCTTAAGCGAAGAAGAATTAACTTTTCCACCATATAATGCTGTTCAAATCCAAGATATACTAAAACAAAGAGCAGCAATAGCCTTTAAGCCAGGAGCGCTTCAAAGCGGAGTTATTGAGAAATGTTCAGCATATGCGGCCAGAGAACACGGAGATGCAAGAAGAGCAATTGAATTGCTCCGGGTCGCAGGAGAACTTGCCGAAAGGAAAAAAAGGGAGCAAGTTGAAATAAAAGACCTTGACGAAGCAGAAGATAAAATGGAAAAAGAAAGAGTTCTTGATATAATAAAAACACTCCCAAAGCAATCTCAAGCAACGCTTTATTGTATTATTACTGTTTTTTCAGGAGATTCAAAAACAAAAATTAGTACAGGAGATATTTACGAGCAGTATAAGCTTCTTTGTCAAACACTTAGTCTTCGGCCATTAACACAAAGGAGGATTTCAGACATTTTAGCAGAACTTGACATGCTCGGAATTGTAAATGCAAACGTCATTTCAAAGGGAAGATATGGCAGAACAAAAGAAATATCAATTGATTTACCCTCTTCTCTTGTTGATAAGATAAGGGTTCTTCTTAAAGAAGAAATTGAATCTGAATAGCTTTAAAATGAATGAGAAAAAAAAGAAGATACTTGCCTATTTTCTTGAAAAAGGCTATCTAGCTTCTCCAGATGTTCTAGATATTTTAGAGCAAAAAGATTTTTCATTTACTCAAAAAATAATATTGCCATTAGGCGGGAGAACAATTATTGCAAAAGAAGATTTGTGCCATGAAGATACAGAAAGCAAAAGCAAAACCGAGACACCAACAGAAAATAGCGCCGCAGCAGAAAAAGCAACAAAAGATTTTGAAATATGCATAAACTACAAAGATGAGCAGAGTAACAACACAATCCAGGAATTTGTCATGTATTTTCGAAGAAGATTTAATCTGACAACCCAAGCAATAAGGGCAAGACAGGAAATGGCAGAAAACGTTCCTATCTCGCGGCTTAAAAAAATGGAAACTGGCGAAAACGTCTCTTTTATTGGCTCTGTTGTTGAAAAATCAATAACAAAAAATAATAATTTGATAATCAAGGTTGAAGATCTTTCTTCTTCTATTACGGTGATCGCAAACAAAAACAACAAAGAAGCGTTTGAAAAGGCAAAAGAACTCTGTCTTGATGAAGTTGTTGGTTTTATCGGTACATTAAATAAAGACGTAATATATGTTAATGATATCGTATGGCCAGATTTGCCTGTTGGGAGAGAAATAAAAAAAGCGCAAAAAGAAGAATATGCTGCTTTTATTGGGGATTTGCATCTTGGTTCTAAGGCATTTTTGAAAAAAGAATTTGAGGAGTTTATTAGCTGGCTTAACGGAAAAACAGGCTCAGGAGAACAGATTTCTCTTGCTAAAAAGGTTAAGTATTTGTTTATTGTCGGCGACCTTGTTGATGGAGTAGGTATATATCCTGACCAGGAAGAGGAATTGGATATAAAAGATATTTATGAGCAATACAAAGAGCTATCAAAATATCTTCAGAAAATTCCTGAAAACATAACTATTTTTATTTGTCCCGGGAATCATGACGCGGTTCGAATATCAGAGCCGCAGCCCCCAATATATAACGATTTTGTAGAGCCGATCCTTGCCTTTAAAAACGTTTATTTGGTGTCAAATCCAGCGATGATAACAATATCAAAAACTGACACTTTTTCTGGGCTAGATATACTTTTATATCATGGTTTTTCTTTTCCGTATTACGGCGATTCTGTTGAGTCAATAAGAACTGCAGGCGGGCTTGAAAAAACAGACCTCATATCTAATTATTTATTAAAAAGAAGGCATCTCGCTCCAACACACGGCTCAACAATGTATATGCCTAACTATGAAAAAGACCCGTTATTTATACCACAAACAATTGATTTTTTTATAACTGGCCACATTCATAGGTCAATGTTTTCGAATTACCGTTCAGTTACTTGCATTAATTGTTCATGTTGGATTTCTCAGACAAAATACCAGGAAAAAGTTGGCTTAAAACCGCAGCCCGGAAGAGTTGCAATTGTCAATCTCCAAACCAGAAAAGGAAAAATACTCAAGTTTGCAGGAGATTAAATGATGCAGCCACATTCTCCGGAAATGAAAAAATATTTTGATGAAATAGAGGCAACACTTTCTAAAGAATATAAAATTTGCACAACAGCGAGGCAAAAAGGATATGATCCAGATATTGTGGTTGATATTCCTCTTGCAAAAGGAATCTCAGAAAGGGTTGAGGGTCTTGTTAGTGCATCGGTTCCTGTTGTTCTTGGAAGCGGAATAGCAAAGAGAATTGAAAAACTAGAGATTGAATACGGCAATCTAGACTGGAGAGTAGCATTAAAAATTGCAGAAGAGGTTGCAAAAGAAAAATTTTGTAAATTTGAATCAAAATTAAAAGCAATGGAAACAGGAATAAGGGTTGGTCTGGCATACATCACGCTAGGTGTAATTTCTGCACCACTTGAAGGATTTATCGAATTAAAGCTTAAGAAAACAAAAGAAGGTCTTGATTATTTTTCAGTTCTATACGCCGGCCCAATAAGGGCAGCAGGAGGAACAGCTGCTGCGGTTTCATTAATTATTTCTGATTTTGTAAGAATTAAAATGGGTTATGCAAAATATGACCCAACAGAAGAAGAAATAAAAAGAGACATTACAGAAGTAAGAGACTACCATGAGAGAGTATCAAATCTTCAGTACTTACCTTCAGAAGAAGAAATTGATTTTCTGATAAGGCATTGCCCTGTTGAAATTAACGGAGACCCAACAGAAGAAAAAGAAGTATCTAATTACAAAGATCTTCCAAGAATTGAATCAAACAGGATAAGAGGAGGTCTTTGTCTTGTTCTTTGCGAAGGCTTAGCCCAAAAAGCACCTAAGCTTTACAAGCAGGTTGCAAAATGGGGAGATGCTGTTGGGCTTGAATGGGGATTTTTGAAAGAATTTTTAGAAATACAAAAAAGAATTAAGGCAAAACTAAAAAAAAAAGAAACAAGCACCCTGCAGCTTTCTCCAAACTATACTTACATTAAAGATCTTGTTGCAGGAAGGCCAATTTTATCGCACCCAATGAAAATCGGAGGATTCAGGCTAAGGTATGGCAGATCGAGACACACAGGGTTTGCAGCAGCAGCAATACACCCAGCGACAATGGTTGTTTTAGATGATTATATTGCAGTCGGAACTCAATTAAAAATAGAGCGCCCTGGAAAAGCAGCCGCAATAGTTTCATGTGACACAATAGACGGACCAATTGTTAAGTTAAAGTCCGGAGATATAATAAAACTGTCGTCAAAACAAGAGGCTAAACAGCACATAAAAGAAATATCTAAAATATTATTTCTTGGCGATATTCTGATTAATTATGGTGATTTTTCAGAAAATGGTCATAAGTTAGTTCCTGCTGGCTATTGTAGAGAGTGGTGGGCAAAAGAACTTGAAAAAGCAATTGTTGGGCTATTTGGTACTATCGACAATGAGAAAATTCTTTCCTTATTCGGTGAAGAGATATCTGATATAATTATTTCAAGCATTAAAGATCCTCTAAAAGCAAAAATAAATGTGCATGTATCAAAGATAATATCAAAAAAACTTACAATTCCAATTCACCCAGATTACACTTATTATTGGAACAACGCGTCACCAAAAGAAGTAATCTCTCTAGCAAAATGGATAAGAAGCGCCAGTATTCAAAGTGAAGAAAATAAGATTATCAAGTTAGTCATTCCTTTTTCTAAGCAAAAGGAAATTCTGGAAAGAGTTGGCGTTCCGCATTTGTTTGTAAACAATGAATTTATTGTTATTGAAAAGGACAATGCAGCAACTCTATATTCTATGTTTATAGAAAGCGACATATACGCATCCCAGGATGTGACAGATGAAAAAATCTCTACTGTTGAATTTTTAAATTCATCGCTTCCGTTTATTATTAGGGACAAATGCGGAACCTTTATTGGTGCCAGAATGGGGAGGCCAGAGAAAGCAAAAATGAGAAAATTAACTGGTAGCCCTCACCTTCTTTTTCCTGTTGGTGAAGAAGGAGGAAGACTTCGTTGCATCCAATCTGCGCTTGATGCAGGAAAAATAACAGCAGACTTGCCAATTTACTATTGTGCTAAATGCAACAAAAAGACAATTTTTTCAGTTTGCGAAATGTGTGATGAAAAAACCGTAAAGCAATATTTTTGCAAAAAATGTGGAGATATAAGTAAGCCATGTGTGCACGATTATACACATTATAAAAGACAGGAGATTGACATTAATTATTATTTTACAAAAGCGCTTGCAAAAACAAAAACAAAAATTTTTGCTGATTTAATAAAAGGAGTAAAAGGTACAAGCAATAAAGATCATGTACCAGAAAATCTTGTTAAGGGAATATTAAGAGCAAAACACGGAGTGTTTGTAAATAAAGATGGGACGACAAGATATGATATGATTGAGCTTCCAATAACACATTTTAAGCCAAAGGAGACCCAAACACCAATAGAAAAGCTAATAACGCTCGGTTACAAAAAAGACATATATGGCAGCAGCCTTATTTCTGATGAACAGGTACTTGAGATTAAGCCTCAGGACATGATTTTGCCTGATTGCCCGGACTCTCCAGACGAGCACTGCGGCGATGTTCTTTTTAATGTCGCAAATTTTATTGACGACCTTCTTGTAAATTTATATGGGCTTGAGCCATACTATAATTTAAAATCAAAAGAGGAGCTTGTTGGCCATTATGTCATTGGTCTTGCGCCGCATACATCTGCTGGAACAGTAGGAAGAATTATTGGTTTTTCAAAAACGCAAGGGATGTTTACACACCCCCTATTTCACGCTGCCATGAGGAGAAATTGCGATGGAGACGAGGCATGTGTTATTATGCTAATGGATGCGCTTTTAAATTTTTCAAGGTCATTTTTACCTGATAAAAGAGGTTCAAGAACAATGGATGCACCGCTTGTTCTTACATCAATTCTTGTTCCAACAGAAGTAGACGATGAAGTTCATGGGCTTGATATAGTTTCAGCGTATCCGCTTGAGCTTTATGAAGCAGCAATATTATACAAAAACCCATGGGATGTAAAAGTTTTTCAGATAGATCATTTTTTAGGGACGCCAAGGCAATATGAAAAGATGATGTACACACACGATACATCAAGCATAAATCTTGGAGTTATGTGCTCGGCATATAAGACACTCCCAAGCATGGAGGAAAAGTTAATGGGTCAGATGGCGCTTGCTGAAAAGATTTCTGCTGTTGATGAATCTGATGTTGCACGTCTTGTGATAGAAAAGCATTTTTTGAGGGATATAAAAGGCAATTTAAGAAAATATTCAACACAGCAGTTTAGATGTGTTAAATGCAATGCTAAATTTAGACGCCCACCTCTATCAGGAAAATGCACAAATTGCCAGGGAAAAATAATTTTTACAATATCAAAAGGCTCAATAATAAAATACCTTGAGCCAAGCCTTTCAATTGCAAAAAAATACGGAGTTCCAGCATATCTTTCACAAACACTGGAATTAACTAAAAGAAGGATTGATTCTGTTCTCGGAAAAGAAAAAGAAGTCCAGGAAGGATTAGGGAGATGGTTTGGGTAAAGTATTTATACTAACATCACACTTAATAAAAACAAAATAAAATTAGGTGATTAAATGAAAATGAAATTGATTGTTTTATGCTTATTTTTAGTTCTGGTTTTAATTGGCTGCAATACCATTGAATCTAACAAAAAAGTAGAAAAAACAGATGAATTGGCCATTCAGGATGCAACAATTATGAAAGATTGTCAAAATATTACGAATAATCTCCTTAAGCAGAAATGTATTGGAAAAATAGGTTTGATAAAAGCGAATGGATTTGATGAATCAAATGGTGAAATTATTGTTTTTAGTTCTGGCATTTCAAACATTGTTAAAGAGGATCAGCCATTTGTTTTTGACGGTTATTTATTTCAGGCAAAGACCATTAATAGAGATAACATTATTATAGCGATGAGTTGCGGGGAATCGTGTGGTTTTAGTTCAACAGTCAGAGAGGGGCAGGAACAAAAACATGAAGCTTACGATTTTTATTATATAATTAATACTATAAACTATTTTAATGGTGAAGTTAATTTGACGTTTTTCGCTTTGGAGCCAGTAAAATGGCAAAAGATTAAAGCATATTTTAAAGATAAAATTAACCTTGAACAAGGAGGATATTACGTTATTTATAACGGTGGTTCAGATACAGTGCATTTATATGGAAATTCTACAGACAGTTCAGAGCTTTCATGGTCATCGGCACGAGTAGGTCAAGAAATAAGAGACACCAAAATGAAAGTTATTGTTAAAATTGAAAAGATTAATTACCAAGAAAATTCAATAGAATTATCAATCAGGGGAATTGAATAATCTACCCATTTATAGGATACTTTGCGCCGCATGCAGCACAGTTGATAAAAGAAACCCTTTCTGATTTTGTGAGTTTGGTGTCTGGTCTTTTACATTCCTTGCATATTACAAAAAGAATAGCATACTGTTCAATCTTTTGGTTAATTCGCTCAGCAGAAATCTTACTGCCTATTATTACTAAGTTTTTTGAAAATTCCCCTGGAGTTGCAAGCTCTTTTAAAATGTATTTTAAAACCTGTTCTGGCTCTCTTCTTAAGCTTTCGGTAATTTGTTGGAAATTAGAGATTATTGTTTTATTGCCTTGCAAATGGCCCCTTACTTTAGGTATAGTAAATCTCTCTATTTTTAAAACAGATTCAGGAAGCTTATTCCTGCCGCGCCCAAGCATTTCTTTATAATCCATTAAAGCCTTAGGAAAAGTAAGGCATATTTAAAAGTATAGCAAAAGATTGAGGAAAATTTATATATCTCTACTTTATATAAAAACAAAATGGTTATTGAATCCTTAATAAATCCGTTTAGGGCAGAGCAACACCCCAAAAGGATGTTTTTTATTGGTTTTTTGTATGCATCAGTAGCAATCTTCCTTTCTCTTTGGATTTTTAACGAGCAAGCATCAATGGTACTTGTTTTTTTAATTACAATGGCAGCAGTTCCTCTTATATATAATACAATAAAATATGAAGAAAAAAAGGATTTGTCATTTCTATCAGAAAAGTCGATTCTTAAAGAGCACGGCAGAGCGCTTTCTTTTTTTTTGTTTTTGTTTATAGGAATTACACTTGCCTGTGCTTTTTGGTATGTGGTTTTGCCTTCAGAAATAATAGGTCCGCTTTTTAAAGCTCAGACACAAACAATAATTCAAGTTAATTCTAATGTTACAGGATTTTCTATAGGCTCACTAGGTGTTTTCACAAAAATATTGTTTAACAATTTGAAAGTTTTGATTTTTTGCATCCTCTTTTCATTTCTTTATGGTGTCGGTTCAATATTTATTCTTGTATGGAATGCATCGATAATTGGGGTTGCAATAGGAAACACGATAAGAACAGAGTTGTATGCAATTTCACAGCTTGCTGGGCTCTCTTTTATTTCTGCATATTCTAAAGTAATTTCTTTTGGGCTTTTTAGGTATGTTATACACGGAATTCCTGAAATTTTATCTTATTTTGTTGCTGGACTTGCAGGAGGAATTATTTCAATAGCAGTAATAAGACACGATTTTGGAACAAGAAGCTATGAAAAAATTCTTGTGGATTCTTCTGTTTTAATATTGCTTAGCCTACTTTTGGTTGTATTTTCAGCATTTTTAGAAGTATATGTAACACCAAATATTATTTGTACATTATATACTTGCTAGAAAATTACTCAAGACATTTAATTCTGCCAGGAAGATTTTCGAATACATCTCCTTCCTCGATTAACATTTTAATTATCTGATCCGCCTTTTGGCTTTTCATTTCTAATATAATTTTATCATAATCTGCGCCATTTCCTTTATCGTGTAGTTTAATTAGAGAAATTGCCTTATCATAAAGGTTCTCTTTAGATGCTTCTTTTTCTGCAACAGTGATTTTTTCCTGGATTTTATTGCTAATTGATGTTATATTTGTGTCTTTTTGCGACAGTTCGAGCTTTCGGACATCAAGCCAGCGTTTGTTCTCTATTTTTTTAATTATTTCAGGGACAAGATATATTTCGTTATTCCATTCACGTATCATTCCTATAATAAGTAAAAGATTTCCAATTTCAATTTTATCAACTAATCCAAAAGGAAGTTCAAAAACCCTTACTTGGAGGCTTCCAGTTCCATCATCGATACTTAAAAAAGATTCCTCTTTTGAAACAAGAATTCCAATTAGATTTACGCGCGAGATTGTTTTGTTATCTGAATTAAGGTAGCTTCTCTCCCAACCAGATTTCTTTACATAATCCCCGTTTACTATGTCGCATATCTGAACTTTATACGCTGTAAGCCTAGAGTGCGGTTCCATTTTAGATTCTTTGTATATGGCCTCTCTTTGGCTCAAATATGTCTCCAGACCGTTTTAGCTTGTCAATTGCCTCAATTACTTTTCCCTCACTGATATTTTTTGCAGTACAGTCAACAATCAACTCTTCAATAGGAATAATCTGGCCAAATTTAGCTTCAAGAGAGCCGATTGCTTCCCTTACTATTGCAATATTGCTTCTTTCGGATGCAGGGATTCCTGTTGATATTCTGTCAATATCTATTTTTCCTGTTGCTGGGTCAACTCCAATCTGTGACAAACAATAATGCACAATAGAAATTGCCTGTTTAGCGTCATCTCTTGATATGGTATTTGATAGTTTAACCTTAGCCGATGCTTCAGATAGTCTGATTAATGCTTCAAGCTGTCTTGCTGAAATTGGAATTGCTTTAACACCGCCGTCTTCAGTTGAGCCGCTTGTTCTCATCTGTACGTAATACTCTTTTATTTCATCAAATGCTTCTTGAGTTAGCTCTGGAAAGCAATGCTGTCTTGCATAAGCAAAATATTTTTTTAGAGTTTTACTATCAATTTCCGGCTCTAGAAACAGCGGATCTTTATGGAGACTAAGAATAAATGATGCCATCTGCCCATCTCTGGCTTTATCTGGCAAATCTTTTATAGGAAATATAAGGTCAAACCTATTGATTAATGTTGGAGGAAGATCAATTTGTTTAGCAATGACTTCATACTGGTCAAACCTTCCAAATTTAGGGTTTGCTGCAGCAAGAACTGTTGTTTCAGATCTTAATGTGGCTTGGATATTTGCTTTTGATATTGTTACTGTTTGCTGCTCAAGAGCCTCATGCATTGCGCTTCTGTCCTCTTTACTCATCTTGTCAAGTTCGTCAATGCAGCATATTCCTCTGTTTGTTAGAACTAATGCTCCTGCTTCAAGCGCAAACCCTCTGATAAATTCATCTTTGACAACAGATGCAGTAAGTCCCGCACCTGACGCACCTTTACCACTTACATATCTTCCTTTTGGGACAACAATACTTATTCGTTTTAGAAGCTGTGATTTTCCTGCTCCCGGATCTCCTATTAATAAAACGTGAATATCTCCCCTTGTTACGTTGCCATTTTCTCGTACCTTACGAACGCCGCCAAGCGCCTGCAAGACAAGAGCAGTCTTAATTTTTTCGTGGCCATAGATACCTGGCGCAATTGATTTTTCAAGGAGGTTTAGGGTATCTGGCCTTGATGCAATATCTTTAATTTTTTTTTCTTCTTCTTCACTAATCTTAATTTCAATAAAATCTTCTTCAACAGGCTCGACATAGTTTGCTTCAAGCATTATATCAAATCTTGTTAATTTGCCGCCCTCTTTTGCAGGAATTGGAACTTCTTTTAGTATTCCGTTAATAATTAGTTTACTTCCCGGGTTGCTGCGTTTTTCGCTGATTGGAGAAACAAGATCACTTTTCAAAAAAACATCAAGCCTTTTTGGCTGCTCGCTTCCATCAAGGTCTTCTGGGGATTCTTCAAGTACAATTTTTTGGGCGTCAACAAGTTCTTTACTAACCTCTCTGAATTTTCCTTTTCTTCCGCATCCGCATCTTGAAGGCTCTTTAAACCTTGAATCTAATTGCAGTACAGTAATAATATTTCCACAGCTAGGGCACTCAAATCTTGCACTAGTTACTTGCGGCCTTACGTCTGATTTTTGCCTGACAATTCCTTTTATTGAGATGAACTTATTTAGATGGATACTTCGTACGTGCCTTATCATATATTTCTGGGTTTCTGATAGTTCTTTAAACCTTATTTTGAAATTTTTAACCTCTTTTTCAAGTTCAAATTGCTCAATTGCAAGTTCAGCTGCTCTGATTGTTTCTTCAGGAGATTCAATAAGTTCATCAGCAAGGTCTGGCGCAAATTTAGTTAGTTCGTTAAAGGAAACAATAAGAAAAGCCTCTCCTTTTCTTACTTTCTCTGCAATTTCTTTATAGTAATAAGAATCAAAAAATTCAGTAAACTTTTTTATTACAGCAGTCGCGTCCATTTTCTATTTTACAGCATTCACAAGTCTTATCCAAAAAGGAAAAGTAAGAAAATAAAAACTTATTGCACTTTTTTTAGGTTAATTATTAATTTGTCGAGTGCCGCATCGACTTCCTGCTCGCTTTTTGTTCCTGTGCAAACTATTTTTCCGTTTGAGAAAAGCAGGAATGTTGCCTTAGCTTCGTTAAGCTTGTATACTAGACCGGGAAACTGTTCTGGTTCGTATTCTGTGTTTTCAAGTTTCATTGCAAGGACATTTAGATTTAAGTCCATGCCAACGCTTCCTGATGCTACAATATTTTGTATATTGATTTTAGGTTTGATCTTAATCTCAATTCCGATTTTTTTAAGGCTTTTAATGATTTTATCGATTGATTGTTCAACCTTTTCCATGGATCTTGCGCCGGTGCAAACAACTTTTCCTGAAGAGAAGATAAGTGCTGAAGTTTTTGGCTCTTTTATTCTTATAACAAGGCCCGGAAACTGCTCTGGATTATATTCAGTATTACTTAATGTTGCAGCCATTTTTTCCAATGGAATATCATGCTCAAGGCTTGTAGAGACGACAATATTTACAACCTCAATAGTTCTTTTCCCAATATTTTTCCCTGTATTTACAACCTCAATATTTTTTTTCGGCAAATTTAAACACCCCCGTTTGATTTATAAGTATTTATAAAGAAAAGAGTGCCTTATTTATAAATTTATTTATAAATGGCGTCTTTTTCTTTCTCTATAAGTTGGTTAATTTTTTAAATGAATGTTTTTTAGCAAAATATGTGGTTTTAATAATTATTCGATGTGCTGAAATAGCAACTAAAGGGAAAAACAGGAAAAATTTTGAGGATATGTTGCTGAAAAATATTCGCCTGATGCTAAAAGTAAACTCCATAAATGAGTATGAACTTAAAAAATCGCGCGGAAGAATACTACTCTTTTTAGAGAACATTACTGAAAAGATAGTGCTTTTAAAAAAAATATTTGGCATTTGTTCATATAGTGTTGCTAAAGAGACAAAGCAGGATATATCCTTTATTAAAGAAGAGGTACTATCTCTTTCAAATGATTTTACAGAAGAAACCAAATTTAGGGTGACCGCAAAAAGAACGGATAAATCTTTTGCGCTTGATTCCGTAGAAATAAATAAGATAATCGTTGAGTTTATTGTTAGCACAACAAAGGCAAAAGTTTCCCTTGTTAATTATGATATACAAATATTTATTGAGTTATTTGGCGGGAAAGCTTATATTTATAACAAAATTGAGCAGTGTTACGGCGGTTTGCCTGTCGGAATACAGGGAAGAGTTGGCGTATTAATAAAAAAAGATAGCTTAAATCTATGCCTTCTAAATTCAATTCTCTTAATGAAACGCGGATGTGAAATAATACCAATAGGTGATGAATGTGCAGATATAAGTGTTTTGAATGATTATTTTCATAAGCTTAAGTTATATACAAAACCAGCAAAAAGCGACTTAGAAATAAAATTTCAAATGGAAAAATACTATACTATTTCAATTGCTCTTCCCTTTACTTCTGATAATATTAAAAAAGAGCTAGGAATTAATGGTTTGCAGCTATCGCCGCTTGTGGGATATACAAATGCAGAGATTAAGATAATGGAGGGAAAATATCTATGATACTAAAAATTCAAAGTGATAAGCCAAAGAAAATTAAATTTAACGGAAAAGTAAAAAAATTATTTAATAGTCAGTCACTTAATAAAAATATATATCTTGCAGTGAGAAATGGCGAACTATTAACAGAAGAAGATACTCTAAAAAATACAGATGAAATTGAGTTACTAAAAATAATCAGTGGCGGATAAATTCTAATCCTATTAAAATGAAATGCACAAAATGCAATAAAAGAGCTGTCTTTTTAAAACCAAAATTATGTAAAGCGCATTTTATTGCATATTTTGAGAATAAAATTAAGTCAACAATTGTGAAATTTAGTCTTATAAATAAAAACGATAAAATAATTGTAGCAACATCAGGCGGAAAAGATTCATTGTCTTGTTTACTTGCACTAAGCAAGCTTTATCCAGGAGTAGAAGGTCTTCTTATTGATGAAGGAATCTCTGAATATCGTAATTATACTATTAAAGATCTTCAGCTTTTCTGCAAAAGCCGCAATATAAAATATAGGGTTGTATCATTCAAAAAAGAGTTTGGGTTTAGTCTTGATTATGCTGTTAAAAAAACAGGTGAAAATCCATGTACTCTGTGTGGTATACTTAGAAGATATTTGTTGAATAAGAGTTCAGCTGGTTTTGATGTAATTGCAACAGGACATAACATGGATGATGAGGCGCAGGCAATTATTATGAATCTTCTTCGATACAATATCAATCTTCTTGCAAGGCTTGGCCCAAAAACAGGCAAAACAAACAGTGAAATGTTTGTCCAGAGAATTAAACCAATGTATTTTATTACTGAAAAAGAAAGCATGGCTTACTCTTACTTAAACAACCTCAAGACAAAATATGTTGAATGTCCGTATGTGCAATCTTCTTACAGGGCAAAAGTTAGGGATTTTTTAAACGAGTCTTCAATCAAGGATATTAATAGAAATATAATTCTCTCTTTTCTCAAAATTCAAAAAAAGATTAAGCCAAATTCAAACGATGGCATGCTTAGAAAATGTGAAAAATGTGGTCAGCCATCACAAAACCAAATTTGCAATGCGTGCTGTTTTCTTAAAAAAATCAAATAGTTTTTATAAATGAATAAATTAGGAATAAAATATGTATACAGATATATGTTTTCCAAGCAATAATGAAGAGGAATATATTAGGATAGCACAAAAGATAAAATTAGGCGGGTTACTCTTTATTTATCCTGCTGATACAGAAATTTCTAAAATTAAAGAAAGGCTAAAAGAGAAAAGCGTAAAGTTATATTATGGTGCATTGATTGAATCTGATAAGGATTTAAATAAAACAAAAACCACAGAGTTACTGGTTTCTGATTTGCCAATAAGGCAATTTATTGAATCAAAGAAAATAAAGCTCCACTATGGCTTTGAGTCATATGAGAAAAAAGACTCGCTTCATTATAGGAAATCTGGTCTTGAGCAGGTTGTTTCAAAAATATTTTATGAAAAAGAAAAAATATACGGTTTTTCTCATTCATTAATATTGAACGCAAGAAATAAGCCCCTTGTTTTTGGAAGAATGATGCAGAATATTAGGCTATTGCAGAAATACAAAAATAATATTTTTATAGGAAGCTTTGCAAAATCACCATATGAGCTTCGCAGCAGAAGTGAACTTGTGTCATTTGGTGTATGCCTTGGCTTAACGCCAAATAAAGCAAAAGAATCAGTGAAATTGCTGGCAAATGGTTTTCTAGCTTGACGTAATTTAATGTAATATGGTCCTGCACACCTTTATATTTAAAAAGAAATCTTTTTATACCCTGTTGTTTTTATGAGATTTATGTCTAAAATTGAGACGGGCGTTGATAAGCTGGTAGAGTTAATAAATTTAAACGGTAAAATTTCTATTGATGAGGCAGCAAAAAAGCTTGGAGTTAGCCAAGTTGTTGTGCAGGAATGGGCTGATTTTCTTGATGAAGAAAAAATAATATCAATAGAATACCAATTTTCTAAGACTTATTTAACCGTAAGAAAGCTAAGCCAGAAGGAAATCAATGTTAAAGAAAAAGAGTTTCACAATGAGAAAGATGCATTTATAAGAAAAGTTGAGTCTTATGAAAGTTCCCTTGAATCTGAAACAGCAGGGCTTGAAAAAATTAAAGATGAATTTTATTCATTAAAAAAGGAAATCGGGTCTGAGCTTTTGAAAGTAAAAGATGAAGTGACAGATCTTGAAAAATATGAGTCTATGCAAAAGAACCTTTCAAAAGAAATTTCAAAGCAAAAAGAAGAGTATGTAAATATAATTGAGGGAGCGCACAGGCAACTGGAAGCAGAAGAAAAAAAATATCAGGTGCTTCTTAGCCAGCTTGAAATTGAAAAAAGAGAATTTGAGATTAAAGAGGAAAGAATGCATACCTTAGAAGAGAAAGAGGAAGCAATAAAAGACAAGCTTAAGGCAGTGTACGAGCTATTAAAATCAGCTGAAACAAGTGTTGAATCTGAAAAAAATTCAATTAAATCAGAAGAACGCCATTTAGGAAAGCTTGAGGAATCAGTAAAATTAATTGAAGAATCAATTAGTAAAAAAAAGCAGATTTTAGAGCCGATGCTAGAAAAAGCAAAAAAGCATGAACAAGAAATTTTAGATATTCAGGAAAACATTCTGGCTAAAGTGAATGATAGGGCAAAACAGATTAATTCAAAAGTAAAAGAAAGCGAAGCTGCAACTGAAAAATTTAGGAAATTTTTTGATAAAAAAACAGAGATTGATTCTCTTCTTCAAAAAGTAGAAGAAGAAAGGACATCACTAAAAAAGGAATACGATACACTAATAAAAAAAGCAACTGCGTTTAACATTGCGTCTAAATCAGACACAGTTGACTCTCATGTTATCCAGCTAAACAGTGAATTAAAAAGGATTGATAAAAAAAGAGTTTCCTTTAAGGATAAAGTTGGCAGATTGTTCAAATTAATAAAAGAATAAAGCAAACAGATGAAAAAGAAAAAAGAGGTGAAAAAACATGGTGAAGAAACTACTTCTCTTGAACCAGCTTCTCTTGAAAAGTATAATTACAAATCAAAGAATATCCCTATTGAAATAAACATTTTCAAGAGCGCCAATGAATTTGTCCCAATCTATGATGTTTCAATTTCACAGATAAGCAAGACAACAGAACTCATTCTTGAAAAGATACGACAGCAGCTTATAAGGCAGGTCAATCTTGGCCTGGTTGAAATTACAGATGTTAAAAAAACAGAAGTTATTGAAGAAAAATTCAAAAAAACAATAGTTGTTTTAATTAACAAGTACTTTCCAGACCTTGAAGAAGAGACAAAAGATTTTCTTGTTACATACTTAATTCAAAAAAGCCTTGGACTCGGAACTATTGAAATTTTGATGGATGATGATTATATAGAAGAAATTGTTATTAATTCAGCAAAAGAACCTGTATGGATTTACCACAAAAAGCACGGATGGCTAAAGACAAATATTGTTCTTGAGGATGAGGAACAAACAAGGCACTATGCAACAATGATAGGTAGAAAGATAGGCAGGCAAATTACAGTTCTTGAGCCTCTTCTTGACGCGCATATTGGAATAGGAGATAGAGTAAATGCAACACTTATGCCTATTTCTACACAGGGAAACACTGTAACATTTCGAAAATTTTCAAGAGAGCCTTTTACTATAACACATTTTCTAAGATACGGGGCAATTACAACGTCAGCAGCCGCGTTGATATGGCTCTCTATGCAGTATGAGCTTTCAGCACTAATTGCAGGCGGAACAGCGTCAGGTAAAACTTCTGCTCTTAACGTACTTGCAATGTTTATTCCACCAAACCAAAGGATTATTTCGATTGAAGATACAAGGGAAATTCGGCTTCCAAAGTTCCTTCATTGGGTTCCAATGTCAACAAGGCTTGCCAATGCAGAAGGTAAGGGCAATATTTCTATGGAAGATTTGCTTGTAAATTCACTTAGAATGAGGCCAGATCGAATTCTAGTTGGCGAAGTTAGAAGAAAAAGAGAAGCAGAAACTCTTTTTGAAGCAATCCATACAGGCCATTCATGCTATGCGACATTCCACGCAAACAGTGCAGAAGAAACAGTAAGAAGACTTACAAATACGCCAATTGAAGTTCCAATGACAATGCTACCTGCAATTTCATTAATAATAATTCAATTCAGGAACAGAAGAACAGGAAAAAGAAGGACATTTCAGATTGCAGAGATTCTTCCTGACGGAAATCCACACGTGCTGCTACAATATGATCAGAAAAAAGATAAGCTTGTTGAAGTATCAAAGTCAAAGTCATTGATGGCAACAATTACCTTGTTTACTGGGTTTACTCACACAGAAATTGAAAAAGACCTAAAAGAAAAAGAAAAAATTCTGAAATATCTTGTTTCTCTAAATATTGACACAATCGAAAGTGTTGGAAGGGTAATGGCCGAATACTACACAAATAAGCCAAATCTCCTTAAGCATGTAGCTAAGCAGGAAAAGCTAATCTGACTTTAAAATGAATATAATAAAGCTTATCTCAAAAAGCATGCCTGAATTAGGAATGAAGCTAAGGCAGGCAAATATGGCTTATTCAGCTGAAGAATTCATTAAAAAAACGCTCCAAACTGCACTTACAATGAGTTTTGGAATGCTTTTTATTATCTTTATGTTTGTGGCTCCTTATGTTTCAAAAATAATGCTGGTAAAAATTCTTGCGATAAGTTTTCCAGTTGCTTTTCTTTTTTTATTCTTTTATTTTTTTCAGATGCCAACAGTAAGAATTGGAAAGCTCTGCCGCCAGATAGATAGAGAAGTGATTTTTGCCGGCAGGTTTTTAGTTGTTGAGCTTGAATCAGGCGTTCCGCTTTTTGACGCAATAAAAAATATCAGTAAGAACTTTAAATATGTTGGCGCCTATTTCCAGGAAATTGTTGAAAAAGTAAGCGTCGGAACAAACCTTGAAGACGCAATAACAGAAGCGGTCGAGCAGGTTCCAAGCGAATCGCTTAATAAGATTTTTTGGCAGATTTCAAATTCAATAAGTACTGGCTCTGATGTAATTCGCCCAATAAACAATGTTATCGAGACATTAATACGTGAACAGCAAATAGCTGTTTCGGAGTATGGCAGAAAATTAAATCCTCTTGCAATGTTTTATATGCTTATAGCAGTTGTTTCTCCGAGCCTTGGGATAACTCTTGTTACAATTCTTTCAATATTTATGGGCTTTAAGCTTTCCCTTCCATTACTATTGACAATAGCCGGGCTTCTTGGATTTATCCAGTTCATGTTTGTTGCAATGATTAGTTCATCAAGGCCAGCAGTTGAGTTTTAAAATGGAACAAAAAAGCGATAAAAAAAAGATATTATTTAGAATTCCAAACTTAAAAGAATCGCTTAGAACAGGCCTTCCAAATATAAAAGAATACACTTCAAAAGCAGGAATAGATGTTGAGCCAACAAAAATTTCAAAGCAGATATTTAACATTTCTCTGGTTGCTAATATTATTTTTTCGTCTTATTTAGTTTATTTTTTTATACTTAAAAATTCACAAAAAAACGCAATATATTTTATTCTAATTCCTTTTATTATTGCACTCGGGCTTGCTTTTTTCTTTTTTTTATTCTGGACTTTATTTTGTCTTTTTCTTGATTTTAGAATTTTTGTTAAAGAAAAAAAAGCACCGTCTATTTTTTCAAAACACAAGCAGACTGAATCAAAAATATCAGAATTTGAGCGAAAAAGAAAACTTTCAGATTATATTTCAAAAGCAGGAATAGACCTTCATTTTAATTCAGCAGCAGTCAAGATATTTAAATACGCAATTATATTCAACTTGGCAGTAAACGGTTATATGCTTTATACCTATTCGGGCATAAAACCCGGGATAATATTTACGCTATTTACAACATCAATTTTGTGGACTCTTGGTTTAACTATTCTTGTTTTTCTTTTTTGGATTTTATTTTTTGTATGGATTGACTTAAGAATTTACCAAAGAACTAAAAAAATAGAAGAGGTACTTCCTGACTTTTTACATTTAACTTCAGCAAATATCAGTGCAGGCATGCCAATAGATCGGGCAATGTGGTTTGCAGTTCGCCCAAAATTTGGTGTTCTTGCTAAAGAAATAGAAGATGTTGCAAAATCAACTCTTGTCGGAGAAAAGCTTGACCTGGCGCTACTTAAATTTACAAAAAAATATGATTCAGAAATACTTCAAAGGTCAATTAATCTTCTTCTTGAAGGCCTTGAATCCGGCGGCCAGGTCGGAGAACTCTTAAACAGGATTGCTGTTAACATTGAAGAGACAAGGATAATTAGAAAGGAGATGGCAGCAAGTGTTACAACCTATGTTATTTTTATTGTATTTGCATCAATCGTTGCGGCGCCTTTTCTATTTGGGCTGTCAACTGAGCTTGTTGTAATAATGCAGACTATAATGTCAAAGATAACTATGGATTCAGCTTCGCAATCTGGAGGAGGGATGTCGTCTATGTTTTCATTTTCAACTGATGCCATAAATATTGCAGATTTCAGGATTTTTTCAATGGTTTCATTATCAATCACAGCTTTTTTCAGCGCAATAATTATCAATGTAATACAAAAAGGGACTGTAAAAGAAGGGCTTTACATGATTCCTGTATTTATTGGTATTTCGATAATGATTTATATGCTCGCAACAACAATTATGCATAGTATGCTTGGAAGCTTATTTTGAATTGCAGTGCCAGAAAGCTATACACTTAAGTATAATGTACGAACAAATTCACTTGGCAGTGCAATTTGTTGAAGTCCGTGTTTACAAATTCCTTCAATTTTATATAAGAGGTAGCATCGGACTTCATTCAATTAATGAAACACCAAACTAGTATGGGAAAACGTAATATTTATATACTACCTCTGATTAAATACAAAAATATACATTATATTAACTTGAGGTGATATCATGAACATGAAAAAAGGACAAGCCGCAATGGAGTTCCTAATGACATACGGCTGGGCAATTCTAGTCGTAATCGCAGCAATTGCAGCTCTTGCTTATTTTGGCGTATTAAGCCCAGATAAAATGCTGCCAGAAAGGACAACATTCCAGGCACCAGTACCAAGTGTTGATAATGCAGTTGTTAGGGCAAACGGAACAGTAGTAATTGCATTTAAAAATAATGTAGGTTTTCCAATAACTATTGATGGGGTTACAGCATCAGGAAGTTGCACAACACCAACTTTTAGAGCAGTATACAATAGCACCAGTTCACAGACAACAACTGGAATGACCATTTATAACGGAGATGGATTTCGAATTGAATTTACCTGCGGTGCACTTACTGCTGGGCAAAAGTTTAATTCAGATGTTGTTTTGACATATACAAACACTGAGTCTGATCTTCAGAAACCACATTCAGGTTCAATTAGTGCAAGAGTTGCTTAAAACCAATTTTTATTTTTTCTTTTTCTATTTTTTTTCTGTCTTAAACAAAAACATTTATTAACCCTTTTCTTTACTTAATACTAATTAATTATATGAGGTGAAAAATTATGGCATGGGGATTTATTATTGCAGGAGTTGGATTACTATTTTTCTTTTTAGGAGTAAAAGTTGTAAGGCCAACACACAGGGGTGTTGTTGAGACTCTTGGAAAATATACTGGATATGCATTGCCTGGGTTTCATTGGGTATTTCCAATAATCCAGAGAATGTATGTGGTCAATGTAACTGAGCAAATGGTAGATGCCGAGCCTCAGGAAATAATTACAAATGATAACCTTAATGCAAGGGTTGATGCGCAGGTTTATTTCAGGGTAAGGCCTGATGAGGAATCTGTAAAAGCCTCATTATACAATGTATTTAACACAGATAGGCAGATTGTAAGCCTTGCAAGGACAACGTTAAGAAATATTATAGGCACTTTGACTTTAAAATCCGCCAACAGTGAAAGGGACAAGATTAATTCTGAGCTTATGAAAACACTTAAAGAAGAGACAAAGCACTGGGGAATTGATGTAGTTAGAACAGAATTAAAAGAAATCGATCCCCCAAAAGATGTTCAGGATACAATGAATAAAGTTGTAAAAGCTGAAAACGAAAAAATTGCTGCAAAAGATTACGCAACTGCTGTTGAAACACAGGCTGACGGCCAAAGAAGAGCATCAATCCAAGAGGCAGAAGGGTTAAAAAAAGCAAGGGTACTTCGGGCAGAAGGAGAGGCTGAGGCGATAAAGCTTGTCAATGAGGCAGCTAATAAGTATTTTACTGGCAATGCACAGATATTAAGAAAGCTTGAAGCAGTAGAAAAATCATTATCAACCAATACAAAAATTGTTGTTCCAAGCGATTCAGAACTTGTAAATGTT
This sequence comes from archaeon, assembly GCA_043801855.1. Taxonomy (GTDB): domain Archaea; phylum Nanobdellota; class Nanobdellia; order Woesearchaeales; family GW2011-AR15; genus CAYTWW01. Next base: position 27,211 of record JAZDLQ010000070.1, read on the forward strand.
ATTGGAAACCTTGGTGGCATTGCTCCAATAAAATTATCAAAGAAAAAATAAAAAATTATTTTTTCTTTAACAAATAAATATCATAACAGGCAATTGCTGCACCAAGTACAACACAAAATTTGGTAGTAGGATCAGGGAGATTATCAACAAACGGATGTGTTACTGCGATTGCTGCCCCTATTGCTCCACCTTTTTTAAATTCGTCTATATATCCTTTCTGGCTTCTATTAACTTCATTTATTCTATAGTTAATACTAAATAGCGCGCCACCAACTAAAAAACCAATTGCACAAGCAAGTATCCAGTCATGAGTTATGCCTCTATGTTTATATAAAGAATTGTTTCCATTATATAATTTATCAATATCGCTAGCGAATCCTAAAATTGCAACAGAGTATTTAATATAATTTTTTTTTATGCTTTCATATATTTTGTTAAAAAATAAATGTACTGGAGATGCTTCTGCCTGCTCTTTCTTTTCAAGTAACAAAAGCATCCTGGCGTCTACATAAGAATAGATCATATCAATAAAATAATATGCTGAAATAGTGCATATTGTGTGTGCTGCCGCATCACTCAATAAATCAATAATAGTTTCTAATGGCAAACATTATCACTTTTGAATTTTATAATAAGATTATATTTTTAATACACAGAAAAGTATTTAATATTTAAACTTATAAAAAGTTATAATATTGTTTTGGACTTAATTAAATATGAAATTTATTAATTATGTATTGTTTTTTGTACTGCTCTCAACAAGTGTGGCAGCTATAAGAGATATGCCCTTCTTTTCAGGAGACGTTATTAGCGATGAGCCTTTTTTTATCAAAGGAGAGGAATATCGGGCTGTTTTTATTAGATATGTGAATAATACAATAATTTATTACCCAAACGGAGTCAGTGATGTGCTGACGCAAAATCGCAGTTGTTCTGGCCAATGGATTTATAGCACATGCGTATCAAATATAAGGTATTCAGCAAAAGGAAGAGTTGTCCCTGAAGATGTGCGCGAAGCAAACATAAATATTACAATCCACCTTACAATTAATTCAACTAACGCAAGCATCATTTTTCTTCAGAAGTATGAAAAAGAGTCTTTTAGTGCTAAAGAAAAAGTGCCTGTAAAAATCTCGCTAATAAATGAAGGAAAAATTATAGCCGAAAATCTTTCTTTTTCAATAGAGTATCCAGGATATTTTGTTGTAACCAACGCAACCGGATGTACTGCCGAATTAAATTCTGTATTCTATAAAGGAACAATGCTAAGTGAAAACAAAGGAATAGAATGCACGTATTTTATTTACTCAGAAAAAGAAGCAAAAGTCAATGTAACAGCAGAATACACATATGGTTTTTTGGATAGGCAGATTAAAAAAACAGACACAAAATTTCTTAATATAAGTATATCACTTAACCAAAATACCAGTGAAGTTAAAGAAAATATAAGTGATAAAAAACCAGAAGCTAAAAAAGCAGAAAATAATACCCAAACGGCAATAGCCCAGGACACTAGTCTAATATTAGAACAGCAAGACCAAAACACACAATATGAAAAATTAGAAAAAATATCTCCTTTGATTATATTAGCAATTGCAATAATGTTACTTATTTTACTTTTATTTGTTAAATTTAAACATAACAAGTACTCAGAATTAGATAAAGAAATACAGGAGATTAAAAAAAAAGAGTAATCTTTTTATAACAACAAATTCTCTTTTTAGATTTATGGCTAGGCAGGCTATTGTTGAAGGAAAATTCTACGAAAAGGATTTTGGCGCGCTCGATAAGCAGATTACAGGGTGTTTTACTGGTGAAAAGGGCCCTGGTGAACTTCCGATAACAAGAGATGACACAAAAAAGATAAAGGCAATAATAGCCCCTCATGCTGGCTATGTTTTTAGCGGAAGTGCTGCTGCCTGGGCATATAAAGAAATTGCTGAACGCCATTTTCCAAAAACATATATTCTTCTTGGTTTCAGCCACGATGGTGAAGATTCAGGAATATCGATTGAAGACTGGAAAACACCATTTGGCTTGATAAAAACAGATAAAGCGCTTGCAATGCACCTTAAAGAAAATACAAGCCTAAAAATTAACGAAACGCCGCATATTAGCGAGCATTCAATTGAGGTTCAACTTCCTTTTTTGCAGTTTGTAAGTAAAGATCAACTGGCAAACCTAAATATTCTTCCTATATCAATTGACAGAGATATTGATTTTCGGACTCTGGGAGAAGAAATGTATAATGCACTAAAAGGAAAGGATATTGTTTTTATAGTGAGCTCTGATTTTACACACTACGGAAGAGGATATGGTTATGTTCCTTTTACAACAGATATTTCTGCAAGGCTTAAAGAAATGGATGAAAAGGCAATTGATTTAATCAAGTGGTTAAAAATTGATGAATTTGGTGATTACCTTAATCGAACACAAATAACAATCTGTGGTTATTATCCGATTTTATTACTTATGAAGATTTTGTCAATGGAAGAAGATAAGCCCAAAGGAAGCCTTCTCATGTATTATACATCAGGAGAATTAACAGGAGATTATTCAATGTCAGTAAGCTATGTCAGCATGATGTTTAGATAGTTTTCACAATCTTTATATTCTCTATTCTACTTTTAGGTTATTATGTATAAATCCTTAGGAGATCTTGCAAGAATGCTTTTGCCGCTCTCAAGGCAAAAAGAGTATTCACTATTAAGAATTAAAGAGCTAAATAATGAAGAAAATTACAAAAAAGCAAAATTTCTGATTAAAACAGGAAAAGCAGATATAACTCTTGAGCGATTTAGCGTTTCTCCAAAAATAGCTGAAGAAACGCTTTATCCTTGCCTTAAGGTAAAAAGCAAGGATGATGAAGTTAAGCAATTTATTAAAGACTTAAACACTGAACTTGAAAATTCAGTTAAAGAAAAAGCATTTGTTAGCTTTTCAAAGCATCCGGAAATCATTCTTGATTACATTGCTCCAAATATTTTTGGACTTGATTCAATTAAAGAGGCAGTTGCATTGCAGTTATTTTGCACTGAGCCTGTTCACATGCTTTTGCTTGGTGACCCTGGAACAGGTAAAACAGAGATATTAAAGTCAGCTTCAGAGCTTCATCCGATTTCTTCTTTTGGCCTAGGTTCAGGCATTAGTGGCGCTGGCCTTGGAGTTACGGTTAGAGGAAATGAAACAGTTCTTGGGCTCTTGCCAAGGGCAGATGGCGGTCTTTGTGCTATTGATGAACTCAATTTAATGAAAAGAGAAGAATATGCATACCTTTATTCTGCGATGGAAAAAGGATATATAACATATAATAAGGCAAATAAGAACTTAAATGTAAAAACAGATGTCAAAATTCTGGCAACAGCAAATCCTAAAGGAGATAAGTTTGTAGGATGGATGCTCGATACATTAAGGGATCAGATTCCTTTTGACTCTGCTCTTCTTTCAAGGTTCCATATTGTTTTTCTGATCAGAAAGCAAGGTGTTGAAGGATTTTTGCATATAACAAAAAAAATAGTATCCTGTAAAAAAGAGCCTGTAAATAATTCTGATATTATTTTTATAAAAAATTACATTGAGTCAGTTGAAGACATAAAGTCAGAGTTTCCTAAGGAATTTGAACCACATGTAGTTAATTTTATGAAATATATTAAGGAAAACGAAGACAAATTTTTAATTGAAGCAACACCCAGGATAGTTGTCGGATTTGTCAGGCTTTGTAAAGCAAGGGCACGGATGTATAAAAGAGATAAGGCGAATCTTGAGGACGTCAAAAAAATAAAGGAAATAATCGAGAAATCCCTCTTCATCAGGGAAAAAAGTTAAATAGAAGCAAGTATTATCTAATTCTACTCGAGTAATTTAGCGGGAGGGGAGAGGAGCCATATGCTCTAGCGGTTATAACTATTCCGTTTTTTGAGCTTATGCATAAGTAAAAGCGATTGGGTGTGCAAGGGAACCCCAAATGCATGAGAAACTTAAGCTTACGCCAAAAAATGAGTCAGCCAAAGAGCAAAGCGCCTGCACGCGAAAAGCAAATGAGACACTCTTCCTTTTTTCTTTTTAATATGTTTCTTTATTATTTATGATAATTTTCATTATTTAATATTGTGAATCCTCTATAAATCTGTTCGCTTAGAAGAAGAAGCGCAAATTCATGCGTGAAAGTCATTTTTGATATCGAGATTATTTTTGTTGCTTTTGCAAGTACTTCTTCACTTAGGCCGCTGTAGCCGCCAATCACAAAACACGCATTTTTTTCTTTTAATGTCTTTGCAAATTCTTCGCTTGTTAATTCAACTCCTTTTACATCAAGGCAATAGATTGGCGCATGTTTTTTAGAAAGCAAGTCAAGGATTCTTTTTCCCTCTTCTTTTTTAGCTTCATTGACTTTTATTTTCTCTTCTTTAACTATACTTACTTCAAGTTTAGTGTATTTTGAGATTCTCTTGATGAATTCAGAAGTTAATCCATCAATGTTTGGATTCTTTACCTTTCCTACAGCTATTATTTTTATCATCGTATATCTAAATTGCTTTTTTCAAAACTTCTTTTATAGTAAATCCATAAATATCTTTAAAATTCTTTTCAAGCGCAACTCTATTTTGCACTTTTTTATATTCCTTGATAAGTAAAATAAGTTTTTCATGTCCATACTTTTCAATAAGATAGCCAACAAGCAATGTGCTTAAGACATACATTTGACTGTTGTATTTATTGTATTTGTCTTTTCTTGGTCTGTAAAGCAGGTAATCTTTTTTGTTTGTTGAATTTATAATCTTAATTTGTTTTTTGAAAAAGTTAATTATTTTTGTATCCATCATATACGTTGCATATCCCTCACACAACCAAAGCGGCTTGCTGTTCCCTACATATGTTATATAAAAAATATGATTGATTTCATGGTCAAACAAGCTTTCAAAGCTTGGGTGTTTTGGGAGTTTTGTGACAGCTAATTTATCTCTTACTGATGGAGAAAAAAGGACAAACTTCTTTTTCTTGTTAATAACCATCGCTTGATGCCAAATCTCAGATTTAATTCCTGAAAATTTATCAAACTCTTCTCTAGTATAGCAAACAATTATCTTATATTTTTTCGGAATTATTTTAAAAATATTATAATACTTGTTTTCAGCTTTGTTTATTGCAGAAAACAGTTCTTCTATTGTCTTATCAGAATCCAAATAATTTATCTCAAAAAATTTTGTTTTTTTAGTTATTCGTGCCATTTTTTTTAGATTTCATTCTTTCCCAATCAAAAGTACAATCTCTCCTTTAATGTCTCTATTCTTAATTTTTTCAAAAACATCAGCGCTACTTCCACAAATAAATTCCTCAAACTTTTTTGTCAGTTCTCTAGCAATTACTATATTTCTTTCAGGCATTGCCTTTGCAAGCAATTCAATTGTTTTTTTGATCCTGTGCGGCGATTCATATACAATTATTGTTTCATCTCTTTTAGTAATGTTTTCGAAAAAATCATTTTTCTTCTTCTCTTTTTTTGGTAGAAAGCCGTAGAATGAAAAAGAATCAGTAGGAAGCCCGCTACATGATATTGCAGCAATTGCTGCGCAAGGTCCAGGAATTGGGCAGGCCTTGATTGAGTTTTTAACGCATTCTCTTACAAGATAAAATCCTGGGTCAGATATTCCTGGCGTTCCATTATCGCTGACAAGAGATATTTCCATACCTGATTTTAGAAGTTCAACTACTTTTTTTGTTTTGTATAATTTATTGTTATCATTATAGCTTTCTAATTTTGCCTGTATACTATATTCATTTAAAAGTATAGAAGTGCGTCTTGTGTCTTCAGCAAGTATCAGTTCTGAATTTTTTAATGTCTCAACAGCCCTATAAGTGATGTCTTTTAGATTTCCAATTGGTGTTGATACAAGATAAAGCATTAATATAGAAAAAACGTCCTGTCTTTTTAATATTCGTATTTTATCCGGCACGCGTGCCATTTGGCACTTCTTTTTCAGGCATTGCAAGGACAGGTGTTATCTTATCAGTATATCCTATATCAAAAAGCATCCCTTCAGATAGAATGCCTTTTATTTTTCGTGGCTCGAGATTGACGACAAATAGCGCCTGCTTTCCCTCTATTTCTTTAGGGGTTTCCCGCTCTTTTTTCATCCCGACAACGATAGTGCGTTTGTGGTTGCCAAAATTCACTGTAAGTTTTACCAGTTTATCAGAATCAGCAATATCTTCTACTAATTCAATAGTGCCTACTCGAACGTCTATCTTTTCAAGCAACTCAAAATTTATTATTGGTTTGATTGGTGCATTTGTCATTTTAACCTTCATTGATTTATTATTTATTAAGAATCCATTTACATATCTCGCTTGCTATGAGGTTCTCAGTTCCGGAAAACCAATGGTTTGCATCTTTTATCAATAAAGTCTCACATTTAGTTTTTTCTTCGAGTGCTTTAAGTTTGTCATTTGGATTCTTTTGATAATCATCTTTAGAGCCAAAAACTGCAAGAATTGGGATTTTTATGCTTTTTAATTCGCTTAGCTTGCCGTTTGTATGTATAATCCTTGCTGATGTGCTTGTTGGGTCACTCACTTGTATAAACATATTTGCGCTTAGCATTGGATAATACTGCATCCATTGTGGGACAGGTTCCTGGCCTTTACCTTCACTTATCATGTCTTTTGCAATCTTTATTGCTTCATTATATTTTTTCTTGTTAAACAGTGAACTTGCAAATTCTGCATCATCAACTGGAGCAAGCATTACTAAACACTTAATCCTGATGTCTTTTTGATTAAATACATAATATACTATTTTTTGGCAACCTAAACTATGGCCTTGCAATATAAATTCAGAGTATCTTCTCTTTGTAAGAAAATCAAGTGCTGCATCAATATCATATATAGATTCCTCAAATTTTTCTAAAGAGCCGCCTATTTTCTCTTTTTTTTTGTTTTTCAAAAATTCAGTGATTATTCCTGCTCCACGTGTATTAATAGTTAGAAAAGCAATATTTTTTTCTAATAAATATGCAGAAATCTTATCGATAAATCTGTTTTCATAAAAATTGCCAACCCATCCATGTATATGAACAACTGCTTTTGAAGATTTTATTTTTGGTTCAAATAGTAAACCTTGTAATTCAAGTTTATCCTTAGTATAAATCCTTACTAGCTCGCTTTGCATACATTCTCAAATGAACAAAAGCTATTTATATTTTATTCTATTATTAAATCATATGACTCAAAATCTTGAAAAAACAGCTACACCATGGAAAGGCATCGCAGATATGTGGAACACTTATTTCACTCCACCAAGTAGAATTTCAGGAGATGAAGTAAAAAAATACAGAGAATGGCTTAAAAGATTGAAAAGACCTGAAATGAAGGCGCTGGTTCTTGGTGTTACTCCAGAAATTAGAGAACTTCTGTTTGCATTAGGTTATAAAATAACATGTATTGACATTAATCCAGAAATGATTAAGGCAATGGACAGTGTTATTAAAACTAAAGATCCTAACGAAATAATAATAAACGAAAATTGGCTTGGTAATTCTATACCATCACATTCATTTGATATTGTTGTTGGAGATTGTGTTCTTGAAAACGTCCTTTGGGAACAAAGAGATGAGTTATTGTTTGAAATAGTAAGAATTCTTAAGCCGAATAAATTATTTATTACTCGAATCTTTACAGTTCCTAGAAAAAAACCTTATAATAATATTCATGAAGTTTTAGAAAAATTCAGTGAAAAAGAACCCAATTACAGAAGTGCTCTCGAGTTTATTTTCGATCTTCAAATTTTGTTTTACACTGAAAGAGATCACAAGGGAACATTTTCAAAACCAAAAGAAGAGATTGAGAAACTTAGAGTAAATGGGCGCTTTAGTTTTAAGAGTGAGAAATTGAATAAGCTATTGGACTTGGTTTGGAACTTTTGGTGTCAAAAATATGTAAATAAGGTCTATTATTATCCCTATCAAGATGAAGAAGAAATAAGAGTGCAAAATTTCTTTAAAATTGAAGAAAAGTTTAATCAGGCACAAGATAATGAATATTCAAAATATACACCCATGTATATTCTAAAATTAAAATCTTAATATTATAAGAAAAAATAAGCATTCTACAATCTATGACTGCTCAGCTCTTAAACTGGTAATGATACCTGTTTTCAGACATCTTATGCTTAACTGACCCTGTTTTTCTTAGCTTTTTTAGGTTATTTGTAACTGACCCAATAGATACCTTAAGCCCAACTGCAATCTGCTTAGAGGTAAACCACTTGGTCCTGAATTTTTTTAGAAAATCGTATACTTCCTGTTGTCCCATCTTTTTAAATTTAAACTTGTTTTTTATTGTTATTCTCTTAGAGTTAATAAATATTTGTAGTAATTGTCTATTAGTAAATATATAAACTAAAATATAATCTAAAATTTATCTTTTATCTATTATATATTTTAAATACATAATATTTATAAACGGGTGTTCTGTTTGATATATACTACCTGTTGTGGTTTAAATCAAATTAACCACAACATTTTGTGTTACTGATTAATAATAAAACTGTGCAACAAAAAGATGAAATGCCCTTATTGTGGTTCAGATGACTTAAAAGTAGTAGATAAAAGGACATCTGAAAATGGAGAATCGATAAGAAGGAGAAGAGAATGCAATAAGTGCCAGAAAAGGTTCACTACTTACGAGCGGATTGCATCAGTTGATATTATTATCATTAAAAAAGACGGAAGAAGAGAGCAATATGACAGAAGCAAGCTTGAGCGAGGACTATTAAAGGCAGTGGAAAAAAGGCCAGTTAGCTATGACCAGATAAAAAAAGTCTTAGAAGACATTGAAGCGCAGTTAAGAGGGGGCGATTCCATCGAAATCTCAAGCAGGGATATCGGCTGGATGGTCATGAAAGAACTAAAAAAGCTTGATGAAGTTGCATACATAAGGTTTGCCTCTGTCTATAAGGAATTTAAGGATGCTGAATCATTCCAAAAGGAAATCAGCAAGTTTATTGAGAAAAAAGTTACATAGTAAAAAAGGATGGGTAAAAGATGGTTGAGACAAAAATTACAAAAATTAGAAAAAGAGATGGAAGAATTGTTGCATTTAATCCTGAAAAGATAACTGAGGCAATATTTAAGGCAGCGCAGTCTGTTGGCGGAAAAGACAAAGAGTTATCTGTAAAAGTGACTGGTCAAGTAATAGATTTATTAAATGAAAGATTTAAAGATCACGGAATTCCAAGTGTTGAACAGGTGCAGGATATTATCGAATATGTCCTTGTTGAAACAGGACATTACAGGACAGCAAAAGCATATATATTGTACAGGGCGCAGCACAAACGGGCGAGGGAAGCAAAAAACACAATGCTTGATGTCCAGAACACAATCTCAGATTATCTTGAAAAAACACATTGGGATGTAAATGAGAATTCAAACGAACAATACTCTTTTTCAGGCCTTTTGTTATATACAGCAGGCAAAGTCATAAAAAATTATGCTCTTAATTATATATATCCAAGAGAAGTTTCTGATGCCCATGAAAAAGGCTATATGCATGTGCATGATTTAAGCCATGCTGTTGTCGGCTATTGTGCTGGATGGTCACTTAAAAAGCTTCTTGAAAGGGGGTTTGGCGGCGTTAGGAATAAGACTGATGCAAAGCCTGCAAAACATATGGATGTTGTAGTGCATCAGATGGTAAATTATATAGGCTGCATGCAGATGGAGTGGGCTGGAGCTCAGGCATTTTCAAGTGTTGATACTCTACTTGCCCCATTTATCAAAGCAGATAACTTAAGCTATAAGCAGGTAAAACAAGATATGCAAAAGCTTGTTTTTTCATTAAACATTCCATCTAGATGGGGTTCGCAGTATCCTTTTTCAAACCTTACATTTGACTGGGTTGTTCCAGATGACTTAAAAAGTGAAAAAGCGATAGTTGGCGGCAAAAAGCAGGATTTTACATATGCCAACTGCCAGAATGAGATGAATATGATAAATAAAGCATTTATTGAAATAATGCTTGAGGGAGACGCAAATGGCAGGCTTTTTACATTTCCGATTCCAACATACAATGTTACAAAAGATTTTAATTGGGATAGTGAAAATGCAACACTCTTATTTGAACTAACTGCAAAATACGGAAGCCCTTATTTTCAGAATTATGTCGGTTCAGGGCTTGACCCAAGATCAATTAGGGCAATGTGCTGCAGGTTAAATCTTGACTTAAATGAATTAATCCAGCGCCCAGGCGGAACATTTGCAATGGGAGACTCAACAGGCTCGATGGGCGTAGTTACAATTAATGTAAATCGGCTTGCATATGAATCAAAAACAAAAGAGGAATTTTTTGAAAAATTAAGAAATTATATGACTCTTGGCAAAACTTCTCTTGAAATAAAAAGAAAACTAGTCCAAAAAAATATGGATAACGGACTTATGCCTTACACAAAAATCTATCTTGGAACACTAAGGAACCATTTTTCAACAATTGGCCTTTGCGGCATGAATGAAGCGTGCTTAAATTTTCTTGGTAAAGACAAAGACATAACAACTGATGAAGGAAAAAATTTTGCTATTGAAACATTAAAATATATGAAAGAAGTATTAAAAGAATTCCAGGTTGAGACAGGTAATTTATATAATCTTGAGGCAACTCCAGCTGAAAGCACAGCATACAGGTTTGCAAGGCTTGATAAGATACTTTATCCGCAGATTATAACTGCTGGAAAAGATGTGCCTTACCTTACAAATTCAACACAGTTTCCAGTAGGAAATACTGAGGATGTTATTGAAGCTTTGGAACACCAAAACGATATCCAGCCATTATATACTGGAGGAACAATGTTTCATGTCTTCTTAGGCCAGAAAGTGTCAAGCCCAGAAGCCTGTAAAAAACTAGTTAAAAAAATAGCTTACAATACAAAGCTTCCGTATTTTTCAATAACTCCAACTTTTAGCATATGTCCGGAGCATGGCTATATAGCAGGCGAGCACTTCAAGTGCCCATATGATTCATGTAATTAAAAAAAATGTGTGTGGTGGAAAAAAAAAATGGCATGCGATAAAAAATGCGAAGTTTATTCAAGGATAGTTGGCTACTATAGGCCAGTTGACCAGTGGAATTTAGGAAAGCAGGAAGAATTCAAAGACAGGCTTGAATTTACAGAAACAAAAGCATTATCAAGCAATTTTAAGAATTCATCTGCACAGGAATTTGTTGATTGTAGTTGCGGAGATGGAACAATGCAAAATAAAATGTCTCCTACAAAATACAAAGTATTCTCGTTTCCAAACTGCGATAAATGCACAACAGTAAAAGAATACTTATCAACAACAGCGATAGCTGGTGCTGATACTAACTTAGGAGATGATTTGGGTGTTGCAGAATTTAGGCAGTATTACAAGCAGGTAAAAGACCAACTCACAAGAAATGAGGACGGAAGCCTTCCTGTTCCAACTGTTTTGTTTTTTGATGCAGGTGAAAATATTATTGGGACAGCCCATAATGTTGAACAGATAAAAAGCCTTCTTCAATAAGAATTTTTTTTTATTTTTTTAAGATGCCAATCGATATAAAAGGCTTGCAAAAAATGGACCTAATGAATTTTGGGTCTTATCCTTCTGCTACAGTTTTTCTTTCAAGATGCAATTTTTCATGCCCATTTTGCCATAATCCTGAACTTGTTAGTGGATACGAAAAAATTAAAAGCATGCCTGAAGACGAGGTGATATCGTTTCTTATAAGTAGGAAGCAGTGGTACGATGGCGTATGTATAACTGGCGGAGAGCCAACTCTTCATAAAGATCTTCCAAAATTCATATCGAGATTAAAAAAAGAAGGATTTAAGGTGAAGCTTGATACAAACGGCACAAACCCAAAAATGATAGCTGTTTTATTAGAACAAAACCTAGTTGATTATATAGCGATGGATATAAAATCTCCTTTTGAAAAATATGATTTTATAACAAGAGTAAAAACAGATATTGCAGCAATTAAAGAATCAATTAAATTGATTATGGAATCTAATATTGATTATGAATTCAGGACAACAATAATTCCAAAGTTCCATAAAAAAGAAGATATAATAGCAATTGCCAAAGCGATAAGTGGGGCAAAAAGATATGTTTTGCAGCAATTTAGATCAACAGAAAATATGTTAGATAATTCACTTAAAGATTCACAGATTTATACAAAAGAAGAACTAATGGAAATCAAAAGCGCAGTTGAACCTTATTTCAAGGAAATTCTTATTCATAATATTTAAATAACCGATAACTTTAACTTTAATTATGAAAAAAGAAAAATTAAAAGATGTTTTAGAGGTTTTTTTAACGCTTCAGACAACAAAAGAGCTTCCAAGGCAGGGCTTTATCTATTCAGGATTTAAGTTAAACGATGCTGATTCAGTAGCAGCACACTCTTTTAATGTAGCGGCTTTTGCGTATCTTCTTGCAAGAGAATTGAAGCTTACAGGTTACGATATTGATGAAGTAAAAGTTCTTAAGATGGCGTTGCTTCATGATATGGGAGAATCTATAACAGGCGACATTGGAACATGGGTAAAAGTTCTTGCTGAAGGAAAATTCCAGGAAGTTGAAGATAAGGCATTTAGCCTACTTACTAGAAACCTATCAAATAATAATGAGCTTACAGGATTATTCACTGAATATAATGAATTAAAGACAAAAGAAGCGCAGCTAGTTAAGCTTGCTGATGCTCTTGATGCAATGGTCCAGGGATTAAATACACCTGGTGCAAAACTTGAAGACTGGAAATTTGCAAGAAAAAAGATAATTTCTGAAAAAATAACAGATAAAGTATTATCTGAAATATTGAATAGTGCAACAGACATGCTCTTCAAAGGAAAAGTTACATACTTTAGGGGACATATTGCAGATAAAAAATAAAAAATGGATTTCATTCTAGCATCGGAGTCTCCAAGGAGAAAAAAGCTTCTTCTTGATTATGGTTTTAAGTTTAAGGTTATCCCAAGTGAAATAAATGAAAAAAAAGTGCCTTATAAAAAACCATCTTTATATGTAAAAAAGCTTGCATATGCTAAAGCACTTGCTGTTTTTCAAAAAAATACTAATTCAGTAGTTTTTGGTGCAGATACTATTGTTGTTTTAGAAGGCAAATTAATCGGAAAGCCAAAAAATAATTCCGATGCAAAAAAAATATTACACAAGCTTTCAGGAAAAAAACACTATGTATATACTGGCTTTTGCATTTTAGACGGCAATCTCAATAAAAAAATAGTTGGCTATTCCAAAAGTTGCGTAAAGTTCAAAAAATTAGATGGGCCAGCAATTGATAATTACCTAAAAAATGAAAATGCGCTTGACAAAGCAGGCGGCTACAACGCAGAAGATAAGTCTTCAAAAATATTTATAGATTTTATAAAAGGCTCAAAGACAAATGTTGTTGGGCTTCCGATGGATTTAGTTGTTTTGGCGCTAAGGAAAATAGGCATCAAAGCAAAAAAGAAAGCTCATTAATTATATAAAACAAAAACATAGATCCAATTATATTAGCGATAAAAAAATGCGTTCTTTCAAATGTAATTCTTTGCAAGAAAAGCAGGTCTGATGTATAATGGGCAACATATTTTAGTGTTAGCATAATCATGCAAACTGTTGTGAAATTTATATTTTTTAAAAGCAAAATTAACATAAAAAGCATCATCTCTCTTGCGCTTGAAAAAAAATGCCTGCTTTCGATGAATCCAAAAGCAGCCCTATTAAAAGTTGCTATTGCAAGAATGATCAAGCCATATATTGGATTATAAAAATAAGCGGCTGTTACCCCAAACACAAACGCAATATCAACAGGGAAAATCCCAAATTTTACTTTTAGGATATTTTTAGAAAAATCAAGAAACGCAAAAATAATTACTAGCACAAGTTCTCTTTTGAATAGATAGCAAATTAGTAATCCTACAATAAGGAAGAGAAATCTTTTATGGGCATTAAGAAGAACTCGGCAAAATTCCAGTCTCCTGTTTACTGCGTTATTTTTTGCCATTAGCACAACCACTAATAATTAGGTGATATATATATAAAAAATTTACCCCCTAATTGTTGTTTGGGCCAGTTTTACCGCAATATTTATATATAATTAACTATTGTTAATTAACGATTGTTAATTTGAAAACAACACAAGAGATAAGTGTCTGGTATGTTCTTCCTTCTTTAAGAAGGGAGCTTGCATTAGTCCTCAAAAAGAAAAACATTCCGCAAAAAGAAATTGCGCAGATTTTAGGGATTACTGGGCCAGCTGTATCTCAATACATAAAAAACAAGCGTGCAAAAGAAATTGTGTTTTCAAAAAGTATTAAAAAAGAAATTATTGCAGCAGCGAATAGTATAGCATCAAAAAAAAGCTGTCACCGGTTTGCTGTTGAAAGTTTGCTTGAAACGATTAAAAAATCAGGGTTTTTATGCGAAATTCATAGGAAATATGATGATGTTCCAAAATGCTGTAATGTGTGTATGAAAGGTGAAAAATATGAATGTCTATCTTGATAACGGAGCAACAACTAAGCTTGCAAAAGAAGTATTAGAAGAAATGATTCCTTATTTTAGTGAAAAATACGGAAACGCATCTTCATTGCATAAATTTGGAAGAGATGCAAGAGACGCAATAGAAGAAGCAAGGCTTGCGATTGCAAGGTCAATTAATGCGAATCCTTCAGAAATTGTATTTACAAGCGGAGGCACAGAATCAAATAATCTTGCAATAAAAGGCGCAGCTCTATCAAACAAGGAAAAAAACCATATTATTATCTCTAGAATTGAGCATGACTGTGTTTTAAATGCAACTAAATGGCTATCTAAAAATGGCTTTGAAATTACGATGCTTGATGTTGATAAATATGGAATTGTTGAACCAAAAACACTACTGAAGGCAATTAAGCCAAATACTTTGCTTGTATCAATAATGCATGCGAATAATGAAATAGGGACAATTCTCCCTATTGAAGAATACGGAAAAATTTGCAGGAAAAAAGGAGTATTATTTCATACAGATGCTTGCCAAAGCTTTTCAAAAGTTCCAATAGATGTTAAATCAATGAATATTGACATGATGACACTTAATGCTCATAAAATTCATGGGCCAAAAGGCGTTGGCGCTCTATACGTTCGAAAAGGGATTAAGCTAACACCATTGTCTCACGGAGGAGGGCATGAGTTCAATAAAAGAAGCGGAACAGAAAATATTTCAGGAATTGTAGGGTTTGCAAAATCAGCTACTCTTCTTAAAAAAGAAGAGATTGAAAAAATGAAAAAACAGCGTGATTATCTTATATCTGAGCTGCTGAAAATACCTGATACACACCTAAATGGACACCAATCAAAAAGGATTTGCAATAATGTAAGCATTTCATTTCATTTTATTGAAGGCGAGTCTCTTTTGATGCATCTTGATATGAAAGGAATTGCAGTCTCAACTGGTTCTGCCTGCTCATCACACTCTCTTGAGCCAAGCCATGTTCTTTTATCAATCGGGCTAAAACATGAGGTTGCACACGGCACAATACGCTTTACTTTAAGCAAATACACAACACAAGAAGAAATAGATTATACAATCAAAAGTGTCAAAGAAGCAGTAAAAGTTCTTCGTGAGATGAGTCCATTAAGAAAAGGCGTTGATTACACAACAGATTACAAAGAAGATCATGACCATGGGCACGATAATAACCAAGAGGAATAAAATTATTTTAAATTGTAACAATTTAAACTAAGGTGAAATAAAATGCAATATTCAAATAAAGTAATAGAAAATTTTCAAAAACCACATAATATGGGTGAGATGGCTGATGCGTCAGCTATAGGAAAAGTGGGAAACCCAGTATGCGGAGATTTGATGTGGATATACATAAAAGTTGCAAAAAATAAAAAAAGGGAAGAAATTCTTAAAGATGTAAAATTTAAAACATTTGGCTGCGTTGCAGCAATTGCGACAAGCTCAATGATAACTCAACTAGCGATTGGAAAAACATTAGATGAGGCAATAAAAATTACTAAAGGAGATGTAAGCGAAGCTCTTGGAAGCCTACCGCCAATTAAAGAGCATTGCTCAAACCTTGCGGCAGATGGGCTTCATGATGCAATAATTAATTATAAAAATAAGGTATCAGTAGATACTAAAAATATGAAGCATGAAAAGTGTTATAATGCTTGCTGCAGCGGAGGAATAAAAAATGCAAAAAATAAAGTGTAAAAACGGAAAATGCAAAGATGTTTCTTCACTAAAGAAAAAAATGAGGAGCATCTGCAAAGAAGATGATATTGTGTGCAATACTGAAATTGATTTGATGGAAGAAGACCTGGATGACACAGGTGTTGATATTGATGAAGGAGAAGGAGACGAGTATTGAGGATTGATTATTATGGATAAAAGACAAGAAAAAAAAGAGACTAAAAAAGAACCTAATAACGTGAAAAAAGTAGTTAAGAAACAAGCGTCAAAAAAAGACCTTATAACAAAAGATATGACTCTTGATGAAGCTGTATCAAAATTCCCAAAAACAGCTCCTGTTTTATTTAAATTTGGGCTTCACTGTATTGGTTGCCACATTTCAGCATGGGAGACAATAGAGCAGGGTAGCCTTGCGCATGGATTAAGCCCTTCTGATGTTGATAAGATGGTAAAAGAGATGAATGAGGCAGCAAAGTAAGTAAAGTAACCAATCGATTCTTTTTTATATTCTATTTATTTTGTAAATTACATGAAAAGTAATTCACTGTTCTTTGGTCTTTTTGTTGTTGTAATTTTTTTTATTGTTTTTCCATTATTGTTTTTTAACGCAAACAGTATATTAGATCTACCAAAATTTTATTCACAATTATCCTTAGTTTTTGGTGGATTTTTATTTTTGCTTGGCACAGCAATTTTTATCTATTGCTCCAGTATATTTATTATGATTGGCAAAGGAACTCCAGTTCCAATCGAACCGCCAAAAGAGTTTGTAACAAAAGGATTGTATAAATACGTTAGAAACCCTATTTACCACTGTTATTTTTTGATATTTTTTTCATATTTTCTTATTTTTGGGCGACTTCTCCTATTAGTTTATGCATTCATTTCAATTATAGCAATTCATTTATATGTTGTTTTTCACGAGGAACCCCTGCTTAAAAAAAGATTTGGTAAAAAATACGATGAATATTTAGAACAAGTGCCTCGCTGGATACCAAAAATAGGACTATGGTAAAACTAGAAAGTTTATTGGCATTCAAATTTCATCTTTTATTTTTATAAAGAATTCTTTGTCTTTTCTGTGGGTGAGCAATTTAGCCACTTCTTCTTTTTTAATCCACATTGCTTCAGGGTTATCTGGGTCTATTGGCGACAATTTATGTTGCTGTGTTTTAAAAAGAAACAAAGCTATTTCTTTTAACTCAGATTTGTCATCAGAGCCATCAAGACCTATTTTATATCTTTTATAGCTGCCAAGCTTTTTTATAAGAGATAGATTTTCTATTTTTATTCCGGATTCCTCATAAATTTCCCTTTTAGCCGCGTTGATTTCGTCTTCACCAGTATTGATATGGCCTTTTGGGAGTGACCATGAATTATTGTTCTGATTCACAACAAGAATTAATCCCTCATTATTAATAACTACTCCACCAGTAGTTTTTGTCTTTTTCATTTTATAAATTCAAAGTTATTATTACATACTGGGCATTTATTATTTTTTGCTATAGTGATTTTGAAAAATGTTTGGGTCCACACATCATAATACAGCATTTTTTTCTCATATTCTTTACCTAAAATGATTTTTATTGCTTCGATAGCTTGCATTGCACCAATAATTACAGGAATACTATTAACTATTCCAACATTATTTGCTGTTTCTGTAAAATCACTTGGAGTGAATATGCATCTAAAGCAAGGCCCACTTGGAATCACGTTAAGAAGGTTACCAACTGTTTTTATAGCTCCGCCATGAACCCAAGGTATTTTATTTTTAACACAAAATTCATTAATTAAAAATCTGCTTTCAAGATTGTCGGTGCATCCTAAAATAATGTCATAACCCAAAAGAAAGTTGATGTTGTCTTTATTTAAGCTAATATGATGATATTTTACCTCTATTTCAGGATTAATCTTTCTTAATTTGGAAGCTGCAATCTTTGCTTTATTTTTTCCACAATCACTTTCCTTAAACAAAATCTGCCGCTGTAAGTTGTGAAGTTCAAGTTTGTCTTTGTCTATCAATAATATCTTTCCGATACCAGCTCTTGCAAGAAGTTGTGATGCGCTGCTTCCAAGTGCGCCAACTCCAACTACAGCAACAGAGCTTTTTGACAATTTTTTCTGTCCTGCGATACCTATCTTATCAAGAATGGTTTGCCTTGAATAGCGTTCTTTTGTCATTTTCATTCTATAATTGCCTTTTTAATTACATAAATACCGGCGTAGTTATTATATTCTTTGAAAGAATCAATTACTTTGATTTTTTTCTTAAAAAAAGGCGCATGGAGAACGGTTGTTTCAATCTCGCCACCCTCGCCTGCAGGATTTATCTTGTATTTATTGCTAAAAGCGACTAACTCAGAAATGGTTTTTTTATCAATGATTTTTCCAAGCCAACTTTCATCAAAAGGATATGCAAAAACACCGGATATTATTATCTCAAATTTATTCTCAAGTAACTCGTAAAGGAGCTGTTCTTGATTTTTTTTCCATAAGGGGTTAATACATTGAAGAGAAAGATCATTGCATATTTTTTGAATCCTTGATGCCTGATATACTGATTCTATTGCGCCAGTTACAATTCCTTCTATTTTGTACTTTTTCTTCGCAAACATAATTGCTTTTCTTAAGTCTTTTAGTTCTTCTTCTTTTTCGCCAGCAGTTTTTACTTCAATAAGAGGAAGCCCGATTGCCTCTGCCTGTAATTTTACTAAATGTACATTTGGGGTATGGAACATATAACTTTCCTTATTAGTAGAAATAATTGAAATTAAGCAAACTACTTCTTCTTTATCCATTGCTAGCTTTAATGCGTAGCATGAATCTTTACCTCCTGAAAATAAGATACCAAGTTTCATTATTCTAAGTAGAATTAGTTAATAAATAAATGTAACTAAAAAAATTAACAAAATTTTCTTGCTTTAATAATTCCATAAGCAACGATACCGCCTAACACTGCTGTTGTTAATTGCATTAGTCCCATTGTTGTCAAAAAGGCAACTGGAATAATTTTTAAGGTGACTAAAATATATGCACATCCAAAAAGAAATGCTGTCTTTAATCCACTGCTTATTCCGAGGCTGACAAAATAATTGCTTTTTAGTTTGCCTTTGAAATATTTCATAGCATAGACAATTATTGCGTTTCCAATCCAGATAAACGGAATCATATAAATTAGGTACACTGTAAAAGGACCAAAAATTAATCCTCTTGTAAGAACACCCACGCTTGGAAGAAGTATTACTGGTAATGTTCCTTTGGCATCCATATAGATTGCACATAGGATAAGCACTGTATTGATTCCGACACCAACCAAAATCTGTGGATGTCCAATTAGCAGCGGAAGCAAAAATGCTAATAAACTATAAAAAAACAAATGAACCCTATATTCAAGGTTTTTTAATTTTTCTACCTGGATATTAATAAAATTGTTTTCCATTTTTTTCGCCTAAATATACTCATTACTTCTGTCAACATACTTTGTATGCAGAAGTTCGTGCGCCTTTTGGCTACCATATTCGCCGACGTTCTCCTTATAGAAATTAATTACAGATTGGTTTAAGTGTGACTTTCTAATAGGAAGTGTTGTGTCGACTTTTACAACAGCTTCCATTCTCTTCATAAGTATCTCTTTTGTAGGAAAAGCCGGTTGTCCTCCTCCCCCTATACAACCGCCATAGCAGGCCATTACCTAAATAAAGTGATAAGGTGATTTACCTGCTTTGATGTCATCCATTATCTTCCTTGCCTCAGAGAGAGTGTGAACTACACATATCTTGAGATCAATTCCTGCAACAGTTACAGTTGCTTCTTTTTTAGTCTCTAATCCCCTAACCTGTGTATATTCTATATTTTTTAGATCTTTGCCTTCAACCCAGTCAGCCGCAGTTCGCAGTGCTGCTTCCATGACGCCGCCGCTTCTTGCAAAAATTGCAGCGGCACCAGTTGATTCACCTAAAGGATTATCAAACATATCATCTTCAATCCGTGCAAAATCAATATTCATTTCCTTTATTAATTTTGCAAGTTCTACAGTTGTAAGGACAACATCAGTATCTCCCGTCATCTCAGATCTCTGGCATTCATATTTTTTTGCAGTGCATGGCATGACTGCAACCATTGTAATATCGTTTGGATCAATATTCTGCTTTGGCGCCCATACATGCTTTACAAGTGAAGAAAGCATTGACATCGGACTCTTGCAGCTTGACAAGTGTGCAATTTGATCATAATAATATTGTTCCATGAATTTAATCCACCCAGGGCAGCAGGTTGTGATCATTGGCATTGACCTATTCTCTTTTAGTCTGTGAATGAATTCATTTGCTTCTTCAACAATTGTGACATCTGCTGAAAAATCTGCGTCAAAAACATAATTGAAACCCATCATCCGAAGTGCCTTGACAATCTTTCCTGTGACTGGTGTTCCAGCTGGTAAGCCAAAGCATTCGCCAAGAGTTGCTCTTATTGATGGAGCAACCTGTGCAATCTTGATTTTTTTAGTATCATTCAAAACGTCTACTGCTGGCTGGATATCCGTATGCTCTGTTAAAGCGCCGGTAGGGCACACTACAACACACTGACCGCAGTTGATGCAACTTGACTCTTTCATGTTTGCGTGAAGTGGAGGTGCAATCCTTGTGTTAAATCCTCTTTTATGCAGACCGATTGCATGGACTGTCTGTACTTCTCCGCACATCTGAATGCATCTTTGGCATAGTACGCATTTATTATTGTCTCTTCTGATTGATATATTTGAATTGTCAGGTTCTTCAATTCTTCTCTCGCCGGAGTATTCATTTTCCTGTATCTGAAATTCAGCTGCATAAGTCTGCAGCTTGCAGTTTAGGTTTCTCTTGCATGTAGTGCAGTTAAGGTCGTGATTTGCTAAAAGAAGCTTTAGGTTTGTCCTTCTTGCATCTAAGACTTTTGGAGTATGTGTCAATACTTTCATACCATCCCTTACAGGAGTTACGCATGATGCGACTAATCCGCCGCCTTTGGCTCCCTCAAGTTCAACAATGCAAAGCCTGCATGCACCGATTGCAGGTAGTCTTTCGTGATAGCATAAATGTGGTATTTTTATTTTGTTTCTTTTACATGCTTCAAGTAGGCTCTCTCCTGCTATTGCATCTATTACTTGATTGTTGACAATGATTTTTATTATTGGTTGTTCAGCCATTTTAATTCCTCACTATAGCATCAAAAGCGCATACTTCATAGCATTTCCCGCATTTTACGCATTTTTTATGATCAATAACATATCTCTCTTTTAGTTTTCCTGTTATGGCATTTACAGGGCAGTTTCTTGCACAGTTGCCGCACCCTTTGCATTTATCAGATATAAAATATTTTGTTAAGTTTTTGCATGATTTTGAAGGGCACTCTTTTCCAATAATATGTGCTTTATATTCCTCTTCAAAGTACAGTAGTGTTGATAAAACAGGATTAGCTGCAGTCTGTCCAAGTGCGCAAAGTGAATTGTCTTTCACAAATGATGCAAGTTTTTTTAAAGTAGGAATTGTTGTCTCATCTGCAAGGCCATCTGTGACCTTTGTCAGGAGCTCAAGCATCCTTCTTGTACCTTCCCTGCAAGGAGTACATTTGCCGCAAGATTCTTCCTGAACAAATTGCATGAAGTACTTTGCTACATCAACCATGCAGTCCTTGTTACTCATTACAACCATTCCGCCTGAGCCCATGATTGCGCCAAGTGCATTTAGTGTTTCATAATCAACAGGTGTGTCTATTTTTTCTTTTGGAATGCAGCCTCCTGATGGTCCTCCTGACTGCACTGCTTTAAATTCGCTTCCGTCAGGGCATCCGCCGCCAATATCATAAATTATCTCTCTTAATGTAATTCCAAGAGGAACTTCCATTATGCCTGTTCTCTTAATATTTCCAGTAAGGCATATTGTGTGTGTTCCCTTAGTTCTCTCTGTTCCGACTTTTGCATAATTTTCAGCGCCAATTTTCATTATAGTTGAGACATGGCAGAGTGTTCCTACATTATTTATTGCAGAAGGATATCCATACAATCCCTTGTCAGCAGGATACGGGGGCCTTGGCATTGGGTTTCCTCTGTCGCCTTCTGCTGATCTCATTAATGCAGTCTCCTCGCCACAAACAAATGCACCTGCGCCTGAGAAAACCTTGATATCAAAATTAAATCCGTCAACACCGAGAATATTTTCTCCGAGAAGACCGACTTTTCTTGCAATGTTTCTTGCTTCAGTTATAGTCTTTTTTGCAAGCGGTTTTTCTGCTCTAATATATATTAACCCGTTTTGAGCTCCTGTTGCGTATCCTGCAATGGTTAACCCTTCAATCAATCTAAATGGATCTGATTCCATTACTGTCCTGTTCATGAAAGCGCCGGGGTCTCCCTCGTCTGCATTGCATATGACATATTTTTTTCCGGGCTTGCTTGCAATAAAACTCCATTTCATACCTGTTGAAAAACCAGCGCCGCCTCTTCCTCTCAGGCCCGCTTTTTTCACATCTTCAACAACATCAAGCGGTTTTTTTGCCAAAGCATTTTTTAATCCGCAATATCCACCTCTTGCCATATACTGCTCCAGCTTTAGTGGTGATATTGTACCACAGTTTTCCATAAGCATCCTTTTTTGCTTTTTAAAAAAATCAATTTCTTCAAGAGTGTGTCCCATAAAAAGTTCTTTACATTCCTCGCCTTTTTTAATTGAGTCAATTAGAATTCCAACTTTATCGGTTGAGACATATCCGTAAATTGAGAAGATGCCTTTTTGCTTAACAGTTACAATTGGTTCAGCATAGCACATGCCGGCGCATCCTACTCCTTCAACAAGCATTCCTAAACCTGCTTTTTGTAATTGTTCAAGGACAGGCACTGCTCCTGCAGCGACTCCGCACGTTGCTATACCAACAGTGATTCTATCTCCTTCAAGCTCTTTACGCGCTTTATTAATATCAAATTTTTGTTCAAGTTCAAGCATTTTAGTTCAGCCCTGCCAAGATTTTATCAATTTTTTGTTCAGTAAGGTCGCCATATACAACATCATTAATCATCATTGCAGGAGCTTTTGCACATGCACCAAGACAATTGACTCTTTGAAGTGAAAACATTGTATCGTTGGTAGTTTCTCCTGCCTTAATATTAATTTTTTTCTCAATATATTCCATCAGATTTTTAGAGCCTTTTACATGGCATGCGGTTCCTCTGCATACAGAAATCCTATATTTTCCTTCTGGGGATAGCTTGAAAAGGGCATAGAATGTTGCAACACCATAAAGTTTAGCAAGGGGTATATCAAGAGCCTTTGCAGCATCCTTTAAGTTCTCTTCAGAAAGATATCCGAATTCCTTTTGGATGTCTTGTAGTATTTCAACAGAATTTTTTGTGCTAATATGCTTTTTTACAATTTTTTCAAGCTTGTCGTCCATTCTAACCCTCATGTTAACTATTAATTTTCAGAAGTATTCAACCATTAATAAAGCTTTTTGTCGTGTTAAGCATAGTTTGAGGGCAAACTTTTTAAGATTATGCCAAATCTTTTTATCTTAATTTATATAATTTTACTATTAAAATGCATAATATAATTGAAGAGGAGAAGAATTATAGCTATACTGAGCTAATTTCACTGCTTTTGGAACTAAATGAGTCTGAATTTCTAAATGGCAAAGAGAATATTATTAATTATATTAAATTTAATTCAGGTGAGCCAAATCTTGCAATAAGGCTTTCAAATATTAAGTATAAAGAAAATTTTCTTAAGCTTTTAAGAAAAAAAGAATTGTGTGAAATAAATAAAAACGTCCAAGGTGAAAATAAAAATATTGTTACTGTTGGCTTAAACTTATATGCCTCGCATGTGAGACTAACACTTGACAAAGAAAAATGCATTCTTTGTGATGTCTCACACACAATTTGTCCTAAAGAGGCAATTTCTGTAAAAGAGGACATAATTATAAATAATAAATGCATTTTTTGCGGTCTTTGCGTTCCGTTTTGCCCAACAGGTGCATTAAGTATTGCTAGAGATGATAAAAACACACCTGCTGTAATTGAAAACAAAAGCCTGCCTCTTCCATTTGATAGCGAATCTATTAATCATATTGCAATTAAGCGCATTTTTGACGGTACAATTAGTGTTGACGCAGATAAATGCCCTGAAAAATGCGAGGAGTGCGTAGTTGCCTGTTCGACTGCCGCAATAAAGCTTGATAATAATAAAATAGTTGTAAATAGTAATGATTGTGTTTTGTGTGGCGCATGTAAAGTTGCTTGCCCAAAAAATGCGATAATAATAAACAGAAACAGGCTTTTAGTTAAAGATAGCATTAGCTATTCAGCCTCTTTTAATGTTATTGTTGAAAAACTCTTGGGAAAAAACAAGCCAAATATAATGCATAATGCAGAATCATTATACAAGATTACTACATTAATTAAAGACAGTGAGCTGAAAAAATATGCAGAATAGTGATGAGCCAAGAATCGGTGTATTTGTCTGCAGCTGCGGCAAGAACATTGGCGGAGTAGTTGATGTAGCTAAAGTTACAGAATATGCTAAAACTCTTCCTAATGTATTTGTTTCCATGCTTAATATATATACTTGTGCTGACCCAGGCCAAAACGAAATTAAAAGCGCAATAAAAGAACATAATTTAAACAGGGTTGTTGTAGCTGCGTGCTCTCCGAGAATGCATGAGCCGACTTTTCGGAATTGTATTACTGAAGCAGGACTCAATCCATATTTGCTTGAAATGGCAAACATAAGAGAGCACTGCTCATGGGTCCATATTTGGGAAAAAGAAAAAGCAACAGAAAAGGCAAAAGAAATTGTTGCAATAGCTGTTGCAAAAGCAAGATACTTAAAGCCTCTTGAAAAATTTGTTGTCCCTGTAAAAAAATCATGTATGGTAATTGGGGGCGGTGTTGCTGGTTGCCAGGCAGCCCTTGATCTTGCAAACCAAGGTTATAAAGTGTATTTGGTTGAAAAAGAGCCATCAATTGGCGGCAGAATGGCACAACTTGATAAGACATTTCCAACAATGGATTGTTCAATCTGTATTTTAGGTCCAAAACTTGTAGAAGTCGGGAGAAACAAAAACATAACTTTATTGACAAATACAACTGTTGAAAAAGTCGATGGTTACATTGGAAATTTTAATGTAGAGACTATTACACTACCAAGGTACGTAATCGAAGATAGATGCACTGGCTGCGGAGAATGTGCTGAGGCATGTCCTGTTATTATTCCAAGCAAATTTGAAGTTAACTTAAAGCCTCTAAAAGCAATACATGCACCTTTTCCTCAGGCAGTTCCTTTAAAATACAGGATAGATACTGATGCATGTATTAACTGTTACAAATGTGCAGAAGCATGTAAAGACAGAAAAGCAGTTGATTTTACCCAAACAAAAGTAACAAGAAAATTTGATGTCGGAACAATAATTGTTGCAATAGGTGCTGAATCAATAAATCCAAAAATCAAACCAGAGTATGGTTATGGTAGATTTGAAAACGTAATTGATGGAATTGAGTTTGAAAGGATCATTTGTGCTGGCGGTCCGACTGGTGGAAATTTAGTTAGAAAAGATGGAAAGGACGCAAAATCATTTGGCTTTATCCAGTGTGTCGGTTCAAGGGATAAATCAATAGGCAAGGAATACTGTTCAAATGTGTGCTGTATGAACTCAATAAAAAACTCAATGCTAATTAAAGAGCATAAGCCAGACGCTACTATTTACATATTTAATATGGATATTAGGGCCTTTGAGAAAGGTTTTGAAGAATTATATAATCGCGCAAGGGAAAACAGAGTAATTTTCATTAAAGGAAGACCTTCCCATATTTATGAAGGCAATGACAAGAACCCGGTTGTAGTAGTAGAAAATGTTCTTACGTCAGAAGTCATGGAAATAGAACTTGACATGGCAATTCTTGCGTCAGGCATGGTTCCTGACAGAACTGCTAAAGATATCGCAGAAAAGTTGCACATACCAAGAAACAACGATGGCTTTTTTATGGAATCCCATCCAAAACTAAAACCGATTGATTCCCCAGGAGATGGAATATTTCTTTGCGGTTCTTGCGAATCACCTAAAGACATTAAAAATAGCGTTACAAGTGCATCTGCTGCTGCATCAAGGGCAGCAATACCGATGTCAAAAGGAGCTGTTGAGATTGAAGGGATAACAATTCTTGTCGATGAAAAAAAATGCATCGGCTGCGGCGCATGTGAACGTGCATGTCCTTATGGCGCAATGAAAATTGACAAATCCATAAAAAAAGTTATTCACAATGAAGCGCAGTGTCATGGCTGCGGCACATGCGTTGCAGAATGTAATTTCAATGCTTTGCAGCAAAAGCACTTTACTGATGAGCAGCTTTTAGCGCAAATTGATGTAGCGTTAAAAGACAACCCAAAAGAGAAGATTCTTTGTTTTGCATGTAATTGGTGCAGTTATGCAGGAAGCGATCTAGCAGGTGTTTCAAGATTTCAGTATCCTCCGGAAATAAGGATAATTAGGACAATGTGCTCAGGCAGAGTATCAGAAAAAATGATACTAAGAGCCTTTGAAAAAGGAGCGCAGATGGTTTGGGTTACAGGATGTCATTTGCCGACAGATTGCCATTATATATCCGGAAATCATTTTGCAAAGGCAAGAATTGAGCGATTGCAAAAAATACTCCCAAAAAAGTATAACATTCCTTCAGATAGGTTAAAATTAAACTGGATTAGCGCTGCAGAAGGAAGCTTATTTGCAGGTTACGTAAAAAAGCTTGTTGAAGAGCTAAAGGAGATAAAATGAAGCTTGGAATATCATATGTTATTGCAATTAAAAAAAGCGATTTTTTAATGGATAAAGAGCTAGGCATGTACTATTTATCTGGTCTTGAAAAATTAATGATTATTAAAAAAAAATATGAACTGGATTGCGCAGAAATACTAATTGAGCCGCCGATTAACTCAAAATTTCTTAGTGATAATAAAGATACAATTAAAAAAATTTTAGAGGATAATGTAATTACCTGTCACTTACCAATGTCTGAAGTTAATATGTCTGCAATGGATAAAAGCATCAGGGCATATTCTATTCAGGAGCTAAAAGACCTGATTGTTTTTTGTGAAAGTGTAAATATTAATACAGTTGTTCTTCATCCTGGGCAGTTTAATGATGTGCATGTTTTACTTAAGGATTATTTTTTTAAATATTTTAAAGAAACAGCGCTGGATTTGGTATCTTTTTCAAAGAAGCATAAAATAAAACTTTGTTTTGAAAACCTACCTAAAGGCAATAATTTTTTTACAAAGATTGAAGATATGAAAATTCTTGCTGACCTTGGAGCCAATATTTGTTTTGATACAGGTCATGCAATTACAAATAATATTGACCCTTGCGAATTTATTAAAAAAATTAAGATAAGCCACATCCATATGCAATCAAACAGGCTTGGTGATTTTGACAGGCATTTGCCGCTTGGCTCAGGAGATTTGGATTACAGGCAGGTGATACGCTTATTAAAAGAAATAAACTATGATAATTACATTATATTTGAGATGTTCAATGAAAAAGACCTGGTTCAGTCTCTGGAGGCGTTTAGAGATGCCAATTGACTTTGAATTAAGAAATGAATTAATTAAAGAGATTCCGGATATTTTACGCTGTTTTCAGTGCGGAACATGCGTTAGCAGCTGCCCAAGCGAGAAATACGGCAAGAACTACACTCCAAGAAGAAAAATCCTATCAGCAACTTATGGCGATAAAGCTCTTTTAAGTGAAGAATTATTCAGGTGCTTGACATGCCATTCATGCAACGAGAGATGCCCTCAGGAAGTCAATCCTTATGATGTACTGGTAAAACTGAAAAATTTTACGATAAAAAAAGGGTTTGCAAAGGAGAGCGAATCAATTGAGCAGATATATTCAACAGGAAGCAGTATGCAATTTTCAGAAAGGGCAAAAGAGCAAAGGAAAGCACTTGGCCTTCTAGAACTTAAAAAAATTGAAGGTTTAAATGATTTAAAATGAGATATGCTTTTTTCCCAGGATGTGTTGTTCCAAGCCAGATGCCATATTTAGAGAAATTATCAAGGGATGTTTTTGCAAAACTAGGGATTGAATTATCTGACCTTGATTTTTCTTGCTGCCCATATTCTGCAGTTAGAGACAAAAGTGAAACAGAATGGTTAACTCTTGCTGCAAGAAACCTTGCAATTGCGCAGGAAAATAAACTTGACATATTGACAATATGCAGCGGATGCGCCCAGACACTCAGTGAAGCAAACCACATACTTAAAAGCGATAAATCAAAATTAGTTATGGTCAATGAGAAGCTTAAAAAAATTGGCAAATCATATGATAGTTCAGTTAACATATATCATTTCATGCAATTGTTCGATAATGAAAAAAGTATTGTCTCAGAAAAAGTGATTAAAAAATTTACCGGATTAAAAGTTGCGACCCATACTGGCTGCCATATACTACGGCCTTCAAAAGTTATGGAATATGATATTCCTGAAAATCCGACAAAATTTGATGAATTGGTTGAGCTTCTTGGAGCAACTCCAATATTTTATAGATCAAAAACATTATGCTGTGGCTATACTCAGGTTACAAACCAAAAAGAGATGGCGACAGATATAATGAAGGAAAAGCTTGTTGAAGTCCACGATAAAGCAGATATGCTATGCGTTTGCTGCCCAAGCTGTTTGACCCAATACGATAAAAACCAGGTGCTTGCAAAAGCAAAATACAAACTTGACTATAAGGTTCCTGTAATTCACATCCTGCAATTGATAGGCCTGTCGATAGGGATGAATGAAGAAGAAGTTTTCCTAAAAGAAAACAGGTCATTGAATGAAGATATTAAGTTAAAATTAAAATGAAAATAAACACTGTTTTTTTGGTGCCATTCGCTAAATTTGGAATAGGAGATAGTTTTGAAATTATGAATGACACAAAATTTATTGATTTGGTCATTTTAATCTCTAAAAAACACGGAAATGAATTTGAAAAAATGCTCATTAGTGGTGTTAATAATGAGATACACATCAAAGATAATGTGATGATTTTGCATAAAGGAAAGACAGTTAAGTTAAGTGATAAATTAAGTGAAGGCGAATATGTCTTTTGTGCTGTTATTGCAGGGGGATAAAAATGTTAGGGTATACTGGTAAATACATTGATGTAAATCTTTCAACAAAAAAGTGCGTTGTACTTGATTTGCCAGAGGATTGGCCGCAGAAATACATTGGCGGCATCGGATTTGGCATAAAGGTTGCCTGGGATAATATTCCAAAAGGAGTCGATGCTTTTTCTCCTGAAAATGTAATTTCTTTTTGGACGGGCCCATTTGCAGGGACATTAGTTCCGGTTTCTTCAAAATATACTGCTGTTGCAAAGTCTCCTCTGACAGGAACTATCGGTTTTGGTATAAGTTCTGGCGGATTTGGTGCTGAGCTAAAACGCGCCGGGTATGACGGCATTGTGATTCGCGGCAAAGCAGATTCCCTTTCATATTTATTTATCGATGATGACGCAATCATAATTAAGGATGCCTCGTTTTTGCAAGGAAAGACCACATGGAAATCAGAGGACATGATAAAGGAATGCCTTGGCGATTTATCTATAAGAGTTGCGGCAATCGGTTCTGCAGGTGAAAAACTTGTACGCTATGCCTGCATTACAAATGACAAAAATAGACATATTGGAAGAAATGGATTAGGCGCAGTTATGGGCAGTAAAAATCTAAAAGCAATTGCGCTTAGAGGAACAAAGGATGTTAAAGTAAATGATTTAAAAACTTTGCTTGCAGAAGTCAAGCAGCTATACAAAGATTGCAGAGGCGAAAAAATGTATTATGGCAGGGAAGGAACACCAATTAAGATACTTGTCCATAATAAGCGGGCAGTTCTTGCCACAAATAATTCTCAGAAAATGACTTTTGATGGAGCAGATAAAGTTTCAGGAGAGCGCATGCTTAAAGAAAAAGTTAGAAAGATAATTGCATGCGAGATGTGCGCTGTTGCCTGCGATCATGTTAATGTGATAAAAGAAGGTGAGTATAAAGGAGCAGTCGGAAGTATTGACTTTGAGACACTTTGGGCACTTGGCCCATTTTGCGGAGTTGACAATCTTGATGCGATAACTAAAGCTACGCAATACTGTGATTCTCTTGGCATGGATACAATATCAACCGGAGTTACAATTGCATGGGCAATGGAATGCTATGAAAAAGGAATATTTACTAAAAAAGACACAGATGGACTTGAATTGAATTTCGGCAATCATGCTGCAATGGTTGAGCTTGTAAGAAGGCTTGGCAACCGTGAAGGTAATTTTGCCAAAATGCTTGGTGAAGGAAGTAAATATGCAGCAGAAAAAACAGGAAATAATACAATTAAATTTGCAATGCAGATTAAAGGCTTAGAAACTAGTGCTTATCCTTTTAGACCGATGCAGACAGGTGCTTTAGGCCACGCAACATGCATAACAGGCGCCTTCTACCAGCGTTCAGGAAGCTACCAATATGATGAAAAAGATGCAGTTGACAGGTTTTCACTTGACAAATCAAGGGGAAAGCTTGTAGCTGATGGAGAAGACGATTATACTGTAATAGATTCTTTAATAATCTGCAAGTTTTCAAGGAGGATATATACAAACAAAGAAAAACTGGCGCAGATCTTGGGTATAGTGACAGGTGTAAAACTCACTTATGATGACCTTCTTTTCGCCGGAAAGAGAATTTATACGCTAGGGAAGTGCTTTAATATAAGACATGGTTTTGCAAGAAGCGACGATTATCTTCCAAAAAGGGCTTATGATGAAGTAATTAATGATGAAATTAACAAAGATGCGAGAGTTAAATTAAATGAGTGGGAAGATGCCCTTGACAGCTACTATGAATATAGGGAATGGGACACAAAAACAAGCATTCCAAAAAAAGAAACCCTAAAAAAGCTTGGTCTGGATGATGCAGCAGATGAGGTTGGTGTGTAAGATGTCTCATAAGATAATCGTCTGCAACACTGAAAAATGCACTGGTTGTAGGATTTGTGAGTATATTTGTTCTTCTGTTAATGAAGGAGTGATAAATCCACGAACTTCAAGAATAAAGACTATTAGGATAGACCCTGTTTTTGATCTAGCATTGTCTTGTAGGAAGTGCGAAAAGCCAAAATGTATCAATTCTTGTGCAAGAAATGCTATTTCACAAGATGAAACAACAAGGCAGATAGTTATTTCAAAGGAAAAATGCGATGGTTGCGGCTATTGCATCAAAGATTGTCCATATGGTGTTCTCACTTTAGGGATAGATAAGAAAATTGCATCAGTTTGTGATTCTTGTACTGAAAAAAACGTAGGAATTCCTGCGTGCGTTGATTATTGCCCAACAGGTGCTATAAAATATCTTTCTATTGATGAAATTGAAGAAAAAGCTGTTAAGGACTTCCATTCAACACTACAGGAAAAATCAAAGGAATAATTTTTCTGCTTTTTTTTATATTGATTATTTTGTCATTATAATTTGTTATTAATGTTAATAATGCATTATATAATGTGTTATAATGCATTATAATGTGTATTTATTTTTGTGTTGTATTGAGTAAAAAATATACTTTATACGCATTATTTAGGCATTTTATCCATTATTTTACAAAAATAAAGTTATTTTATTCTTATTTTTAATTTTAATCGCATTATTATTTTATAATGTGCATTATAATGTGTTATAATGAACATAATGCATTATCTTATAACATTATTAATGTTAATAATGCGCAAGTCTTACATTCAAATAGAAACAAACTGTTTTTTGTTCAAATTTGCTTAAAGAATGATTAAGAAAAAGCTAAGCTAAGTTGTACAATGTCTTTATTTTTTCCTTGTTTTTTACAGCAAAAATTTTAATGCCGTTTGGCTGCCTGAATTCTTCAATTAGATCTTTTTTGACCTTCAGATTATTCATGTAAACCCTTATTGAATTTACTGATTTTTTAGTCCTTCTTGCAATTTCTGTATATGTAAGGGGGGTACTTTGATTAAAAAGGAAGTTAAGAAGCTCTTTTTCAGGGAAAGTGAGTTCATTGTCTTCTGCTTTTATTGGTTCAGCAGGCAATTTTTGGGATTTTTCTATAGATCTTATCTTGTTTTCAACTTCAAATAGCACTTCTTCTTTTATTTTTCCATACTTCGCCTGGCTTTCAATAATTCCACTAATGTGAAGAAGAAGATCATTGTGATATTTTTTCATCTCTTCTTTCATAGAAGTGCGAAGATCTGTTTTTAGGTTGCTCTCTAAGGATTTTACATCTTTTTCAAGCTGCTTTTGGCTTTTATATAAGTAATTTACCCACTCAGACATGCTTTTAAGAGTAGTCTTTAGCTCTTCTCTGTGATGGAAATGGGTCTGATTCAAGGAATTTGAGGAATGGTGAAGCTGTTTTATGTTCTCATGCAGGTAGTTTATCCACATGCGATGGTAATCCATGTGCTTATTGAATTCAGTGAAAGTGTTGTTAAAAACAGATGTCTTTACCTTGGTTTCTTTGCTAGAATTAAAAAGTCTCTCTAAAACCCCCATAATAAAGTGAGAGGTAAACAGGTTAATAAAGGTTTTGAAATGAAAGGCTATGTGTAAAACACGATTCTTATAAATATTTTAATCTCTCGTTATATTATAATTTTTTACAATATACGCCGAGATTTTGGCATTATAAGATTTAAGAACATTAAGAACAACATCAAGATGCTTTTTTTGAATTATAATTGCTGACCTGATGGGTTTTTCATAATTGGTATTGGACAAAACACCTTTAGTTATCGACGTATATTTTCCATTATGGGTCTTTTCTGTAGTTCCAAATAATTTTCTATCAAACTGCTTTCTTTTAACAGGACTTAACCTATCAAAAGAATAGCAAATCAGTATTTGCTCTTTCATATCTTTTTAGTAAAATAGAAAAGTTTAAATACTTTTCTGTCTTTTAAAAGACACAATGATAAAATATTTCCCTTTAGAAGTTCTGATATTATATGAAGAACAAAAGATATTTGATGAGACCTCTCCAAACAAAAAGAAAATAGAACCAAAAGAAAAAAGACATAAGAAAAAAATCAGATATCCACGGGATGAGTCTGCATATAATGCTTCTCAAGAAAATGAGTTTTTATTCTTTTTATCCGCATTGCCATTTGTAGTATTTTATTCCGTAACAAAAGCAGGTATCAAATTAAAAACATCTGAATTTAACAAATGCTTTGTATATTATATGTGTCTCTCAATAAAAGATTATTTTGGGATGAGTCTCCGCCGCTCAATTAGTCTTATCAAATTCATATTCTGGGCAATGAAATGGAAATACAAGGTGCCTTGTTTTAAGACGCTAAATAATTACGCGATGAAACAAGAAACATCGCATATCCAAAGAGTAATGCTTGAATATTCTGCAAGCCCTTTAAAACATATTGAAACACATTTCAATATAGACTCAACAGAAGAGTCATTAATTACAGCATCAACATGGTTCAATTGGAGAATTAGAAGAAGCATAAAGAAAAAAGATCATCTCAAAGAACATGTAACATCTACTGCAAAATATAATGTTGCAGTTGCTGTTGGCATTTCACCTGCAGGAGATGCAAAATTTATCAGACCGCATGTCAAAAAAATTATTGACCAAGGTTTTTCAATTAAACATGTGGCAGGTGACAAAGGGTATTTATCAAGAGACGGATGTAATGCAGTAAAAGAAGCAGGAGGACAAGCTAATTTTAAAATTAAATATAATACTGTTTCAAATGCAAAAAGTAGCCAAGAATGGAAAAGAATGGTAACTGCGCAAAAAGAGGAGAACATTGATGAAATTAATAATTACAATGTTCGGCAGAATGCAGAGTCAACCAACTCTGCTAAAAAGAAAAAATTTGGCTCTTGCATTAAATCTAAACTTGATATTACTAAGGAAACTGAAGCAATGGGAAAATGGTGTGTTTATAACTTAACAGCGATATGCAGAGCATACTATGATAATGCTGCAGATGTAATGTATATTTCTAAGAATTTGCACATTGAAAGATTATTAGCTTACACATAGCCGGTTTTTCTATTTTATATGGCCAAAATAATGATGATTTATTCTATTCCAGATGGAAAGGATGCTATCAGAATAACATTCAACAGAAAGCTTTTCAACTATAATCTACAATCGCATGAAGGAAAATACAAAAAAAAATCTCAAGGCATTCTATCAAAATATGAAAAACCGTTACGCTCTGTTGTTATTTTTGATAAAGATAAATTGGCTGCGGTTGAGGTTCTTTGCTCTCAGCTGTCTATTGACGCTAAATTTTATCTAATTAAAGAGATTTGAAGCGCTTTTTCTGCGATAGAATGAATTAGCCGTGCTCCTTCCTCTCGCTAACGCTTACTTCTGTATTTATTCCAGACAGATGAAAATCTGGATATGGTTTTTAAAAAAGAAACTATTTTAAAGTGCCAGGCATTTATTACTTTAATAAAAGGTGATATTATGACTCAAGAGCAGGCTTCAAAAGATGAACAGGTTGGTTTTCATAAAGGGTCACTTTCAACCCTTGCAAAAGAGAGGCAGGAACTTCTTAAAATGGTAAATATTGTTGAGCAGCTAATGCAGATGCATGTAAAATCACTCTCAGACCTTGGAATTGATTTGCAAAAGATTGCAAATGAGCAGGCTGCTATTGACAAGAAGCCTATTGAGGATATTGTTAAAAAATCACATAAAAAAGACTAATTATGCATTCGTATTCTTTTTCTTTTTTTGGCCATGAGAATATAGTTGGAACGCACAAGAATACTGTTGAATTCACAAAAGAGAAAAATTTAACTAAAAGAGGCGACTGCATTGTCGGCGTTTCATGTGGTTTTGATACTTCAGTATTGAAAACATTCTCGTCAAAAAAAGTATTAATTAGAATAACTGTAGACGATGAAATTGAAAAAATAACAGCAGATTATAATCCTGATTTTAGCGACTTACATGAGCTTGTTATCAGAAGAAGCAATTTCAAAAGCTCAAGAACTTTTGCGACATTTGCAGATAAGGTAGCTATTGACATAAACAGAAAGCTAATTGAAAAGCTTAAGAATCCTAATATAAAAGGAACTGTATTAATCGAGGAGCTTGCATGAAACGCTACCTAAAAAATAAAGAAATAAGGGAATTATCAGAAGAAGTTGAAAAGAGCTATAATTTAGATCTAGTCGATAAAAAAGATAAAGTCCTTCTTGTAGATGAAAAGCTTTTTTTTGTAAATGATAAACTTATGTTTTTTTTTCATGAAAAAAAAGCAGTGCCAACACTTCGCCTGCTTCTCAAAAATAATTTTCTTAAAAAAATAACAGTTGATATGGGCGCAGTGCGTTTTGTTGCAGGCGGCGCAGACATAATGAGGCCTGGAATAGTTGAAATAGAAGACGGCATTGCCAGAGATAATGCAGTATCAATAATAGATATTAAAAATAAAAAGCCTCTTGCTATTGGAATTGCACTACATTCAACTGAAGAACTGCGGCTGCTAACAAGCGGAAAAGTTATCAGGAACATCCATTATGTCGGCGATGATATCTGGAAGTGTGAAGAATAAGTTTTTACTAAAAAGTAATTAAACTTTTAAATAACATATAGTTAACTTCTGAATTATGCCTATAATAAATATATCTGTAAATTAAAATGAGTTTTTTAGCTACTAGCGAAAGTTGGAAAGAAGCCACCAGCAGGCTGGATGAAATTATTATAGCAGATTCTTCAGTTATAGAACCTCTGTTTCCAGCAAAAGAAGAGGGTAGAGTTCAAGACTTACGTTTAGAAGATACTATTGCTATTGAGGAGAATGATCCTGTTATTGAAACGCTTGTGGGCTACAATCGGAGCGTAGCATTAGATCGATATTTTTTATCATATTTAATACCTTACGTAGCAAAAATATACACAAATTTAATGCGTGACACTAAGAAAAAAAATTCATTTTCTCACCCAAATTATATGGCTGGAATGGCAATGTCTATGGGATTATCTGCAAGAACAGTATACCAATGTTATGTACACGATGCTGCTGAAGAAGTATGTGATTGGCTACTTGATAAATATGGCAGAAGTATTATTTCAGATTCACAAAGATTACACAGCAATGAATTACTAGCAGAAATTGACTCTGTTATCAGCGTTACACCAGAAGTTTCTGGAATGCCTGATGAGCAAAGACGAAAATTGAAGAAATTAAAAACAAGAAGAGCTAAAGAAGCGCGAACTGATTTAAAAGGATATAATAGTTTTAAAACTAAAGTAGCTGGATTATTAGGCCACCATATTACTCAATTTGATAAAAATGAATCTTTCTCAAACCCTCAATATTCTTTGCAGGCGCTTACTAGAACACCTGGCGAAAGGTATGGAGCAGAAATTGCCAGAGTGTTTAGCGTATTTGTCGATGAACAAATTCAGATTAGTAATATTGAAACTAAATTACTTGACGGATTGCATAATGTTAATGATATGGGACGGGTAGTATTTAATGGAGAAGAGGATGGACTTGATTTTGATATCAGAATTAAAAGCCTTCTTAAGAAAATTTATGTTATCAATAAAACAAGAAAATTCTTATTAGATAAAACTCACAATGGCCGCCTTGATGATAAATACTATGGAATATACTGTTTGCATATGAGACTTGCTAATGACACTGCAAGAGAAGCAAGAAAAGTGACAGAAGCGTTAGAAATCAGATATAACAATCATAGAAAAAGATACTTTGATAGAGCTAAAAGAGCAAGAGACGATTATGTAAGTAGAGGGTATATTAATAGATTAACAAATCCAAAATGCAGTTATGAGAGAAAATTTAAAGAGCAGCACCATGGCATTTATTTTGGAGGAACTTTAGAATCTATTAGAAGATTAGTTGACCATGAAAGAGAAGATAGATATGAGAATTTAAAAGATAACAGAAGAATTAATCAATGTTATCGTGATAATTTGATGATGGAGGCACTAGCAACACAATTTTTTACTAATCCTTTATTTCATATTGAAGGATTGGATTATGTACCAAAAGGTAGACATTATAAGAGAAGATAATTCACTTTATCCGTCTTGTCTTTGGCACATGGTTGAGCAATTTATTTCCTGTTAATTTTCCGCAGCCAAGAAAATCATCGCCATGCCTGATAATAACATACCTTACTGAATCTGAATGCATGTCAAGGTCTTTCCCGGATAACCACAAAGTCTCTTGCTCATCAGTTAGATCCAGAATATTGTTTTTAGCATGTTTTCCGATAATTTGTGAGCCCTCAATTGACAATCTAAGAGTTGAATTGCTCATTTCTCCAAAATACAATCCAAGAGAATTAACACGTAATTTCCTGAAGTCAATATTTTGCACGTCTTTACTGACAATAAAAATTTTGTTATCATTATTTATATAAATAGCATAGAGTGAAAAATCAAAGTCAGCGTTCCACTGTTTTTTTGTAATTGAAGAGATTTCTCTAGCTTCCTTTGAATTGAGAGCGTGAAGGCGATCCATATAGTTGTGAAATAAAAAGATGTTTTTAAGTCTTATTCGATAATGTTTACTACTTTATAAGAACAAACATTTTTAAATAAAAAAATCAGAATGACTACTGAGATGACATTTAAAAATTGAAAAAAATATCATTCCAATCCCAAATTCTGTCCGTTATTTTTTCAATCATACATGGCGTTTTTTTATCATAAGAAATATCCATGAAATTATTGTATGCCTGAAACA
>JAZDLQ010000071.1:0-47144 GCA_043801855.1 archaeon
AAGAAAAATAATTGGATGTCTTAGAAGTGAGCAAGGAAAAACAAATATGCAAGTGATGCTTAGTGCATTCCAAACCTGGAGATTACAAGGGCGTAACCCATACGCTGAATTAAAGGCTATTCTCTAAAGCCTAATACATACCGTTATTATACATATTAATTATGTTCGTAAGTGATTTTGCATATATGGAACTATATGCCTCGCAAAACGCACCATCTATTATTATGCCCGGACAAAAAACACAAAACCCGCTTATACCTGTATTCAAAGAGTTTGCGATAGATAGTTCAGTTATCTGCTTTTTCTTGATTATGGTGTATCTATATTATGGAATTTCTGATAAAAAAGAACATAGCGGCGCAAGGCTTGCAGTAGCCTTAGCTGTTTTTGAAACAATCTATGTTTTTTTTGCTGGATTTGTTTTTTCATTTTCTCCTGTATCATTTCAGGTGATATTAAGCAGGTTTTTATTTATTCCATATAATCTGTTTATCAATTATATTTATGCGCTTGGATTATTTTTCTTTTTTAAGAATAAAATAGATACAAAGCTTGTTTTGTCGTCAATTGGCGCTCTTTTTTTAATAAGAGGATTTGCAGTTACAATAACAGGATTTGGTCCACTTAATGCCGAAAATATTTCTGGTGAATTTCTCTCTTTTGCGATTTATTCTCTGAATGCACTTTTCATGCTAGGGTTATTTGAAGAGTTAAAACGTTTCATAAAATTTAAAATGCCTGAAATTTTCTTTTTTTTAGGGCTTGGAGCAATTTTAACTCTTTTGTCATGGACGCCTGTGCTTATTGCATATTTTTTGTTTTTTCCAAATATTACAACATTGCTTACTTATGGGCTTTTTGGAGTATTTTTGCACTACTCAAAACCGTTGTTAATGGGCATCAAGCAGCAATCTTTATAAACTCCTGTTTTTTCCTTTAAGAACGAAAATGACCCAAAGACACGGCGGCTTTAGGAGCAAAACCAGGCAAAAATTATCAAAGAACTATAAAACTAAAGGAAAAATCTCAATTACAAAATTTTTTCAAACATTTGAAGTAGGCGATAAAGTAGTGCTTAAAGCAGAGCCCGCCATTCAGAAAGGAATGTACTATCCCAGATTTCATGGAAATTCAGGCATAATTACTGGTAAGCAGGGAAATTGCTATACAGTATCTATGAAAGATAAGCATAAAGTTAAAGAATTAATAGTACATCCTGTTCACTTAAGAAAGGATTAATGCAAATGAACCCAACAATTATCCAAGAAGAGCCGGTAAGCATCTATGACCTTGCAAAAGAACTCAAAAAAATCAAAAAGCAGGACACTGATCTTAATATCAGAACAACTAAGCTTGAGGAATACCTTAATAATTTTGCAGTTCTTAAGCATAAAGACGCAGAAGACTTAGAAAAGGAAATTGTTGACATGCAGATTCCAAGGCTAAGGGATTTGCACATTAAAAAAATTCTGGATGTTTGCCCAACTTCACATGATGAGGTAAAACAGGTTTTATCTGCGTATCCTGTTACAATAAGTAAAGAGAACTTAATAAAAATTGCAGAAGCTGTTGCTAAATACGCCCCAAAGGAAAAGTAGGCTTTAGCAAAGTTTAAATATCTTTGATTCTTACATAAATGAAGTACTCGTGAAATGAAGTTCGGGTGAATTTGAAAATGCAACAACAGATAAAGAAAGAAGATTATGCAATAGTATTGGATTTTCTGCCTTATGGAGATCCTTTTGACAAGACTCCGGGCTATAAAAAAATGTCTATTGCACAGTGCATTGGAAAAAACCACCTGGCGCTTCTTGAAGCCGTCCCTAAAAAGGATATTTTCCTAAAACCTCAGGAAGAGGTTTACATTGGAGATGGAAAAAGGGATAAGATACACCATGTAAATGGAAAGCTTGACCCAAACAAGCTTACTTCAACAGCCAGGGCAGAAATTGAGTTTGTTGTAACTAAAGTAATTGATGCAGACCCTAAGAGATTTGTTGACTTTTATAATAAAGCGCAGCCTCTTACAACAAGGATGCACAGGCTTGAATTGCTTCCAGGACTTGGAAAAAAGCACATGTGGGAGATAATTGAGCAAAGAGAAGAAAAGCCTTTTGAAACATTTGAAGAAGTAAAACATAGAGTAAAATTGCTTCCTGACCCAAAAAAGATAATCATAAAAAGGATAATCTCTGAAGTGCTTGGCGACGAAAAGTATAATCTTTTTGTTGAAAAGTAAAATCACTTTTTTTTATTTCGACTTCTTTTAAGAAAGTTTATTATATAACTTAATTGAAAACTATATTAAATAGGCGATTAGTATGAGTCTGGATGCAAAAATACTTTACGTTGAGGATAGCTGGAAGGTTGCTGAGCCAACAATTCTTAGCTTAGGAATTGATCACCCTGAGTTAGAGTTTATTCATGTCAAAGACCATAACACTGCTTTGTCATATCTTACTGGAAGTCATACAGCTGATGAATATACTCTGATTTTATTAGATAGGGATTTCCCTTTAGACATCAGTAGGGAAGATGCATCTAGCCAAGATTCACCAAATGGAATTTATTTAGCAAAATTGATAAGAACTGCTGCGCCAAAAGGATTAGGTTCACTTGTTCCGATAATAATATGTAGCGCTGGCGAAAGAGCGGATATAACACCTCATTTAGTTGGATTAGATAGAATTCATTATTTAGAAAAACCGCTAGATCAGTCTGAATTTTATCATATTCTGAATATGTACCGCAAACCTTCAGGATAAAATTTATAAATTAAGTGAAACTTAAAAACAGTTATGAAAGAAAGATTAACTATTACACTTGATTCTGGGATTATATCTCTGCTTGACAGGCACATTGACGGCAGGAAAATTAAGAACAGGTCTCATGCTATTGAGCTTTATTTATCGCGAGGCCTTGGCGAAAACAGGCCAAAAAAGGCAATTCTTCTCCTTGGCGGCAAAGGGACAAGGTTTAGGCCGATAACTTATGAGCTACCAAAAGCATTGCTTCCTGTGCAGGGAAAAACTGTTCCAGAACACTTATTTGAGTTATTTAAAAAATATAATATTACAGACCTAATATTTAGCGTAGGGTATAAGTCTGACAAAATTAAAGAGTATTTTAGCGACGGCTCAAAATTTGGCGTGAAAATTACCTATGTTGAAGAAACTAATCCCATGGGAAGTGCAGGTGCACTAAAAATGGCAATGCCATTTCTTAATGAAACATTTATTGTTACTAATGGAGATGAATTAAAAGATATTGACCTTGAAGATATGTTTCATTTTCACAAGGAACATAATGCACTAATTACAGTAGCACTAACAACAGTTGAAGATCCTAGTGCATATGGTGTTGCTAAGCTACAGGGAAATAAGATTCTTGAGTTTGTTGAAAAGCCGCCAAAAGATAAAGCACCGTCAAAAATGATTCATGCTGGGCTTTCAATCTGGGAGCCTGAAGCGCTAAAGCTAATACCTGACACTTTTTCAATGTATGAAAAAGATGTTTTCCCGAAAATTGCGCAGGAAGGAAGGCTTTACGGATATAATTTTTCAGGTCAATGGTATGATACTGGCACTCCTGAAAGGTACGAACGTGCAATAAATAACTGGAAAGGTCTTTCCAACTGAAAATTTACTTTAGATAAGTTTTAATAGGAGAGTTTACTTTATTTTTTTTATGATGCTTGATTATGCTTTGATAGTTCAGGTTTTTGTCCTGCTAAATCCTCTTGCTTCTTTTCCATTTTTAATTACAGCTTATGAAAAGAAACTGAATGTAAAATTAATTGCAATAAAAGCAACGATTACTGCTTTTGCTATAGCAGTTGTCATGGCTTTGACAGGCCCATTATTATTCAATGTTTTTGGAGTCACTTTGGATTCATTCAGGATTGCTGGCGGCATTGTGCTTATGCTTCTTGGATACAGAATGGTTCGCCCAAAAGAAGAGGAAATAAAAGAAGTTACAAATATTGACAGTTTAACAACAATTATTGCAACACCAATGCTAACTGGCCCAGGAACAATTTCATTTATCACAATTAAATCATATGAGATTGGAAAAACAGCAGTATTAACTAATCTCCTTGGCGCATTTGTACTGGTCGGCGTTGTGTTTTTCGTGTTCTCGCTTTTAGTTTCAAAAGTAAACCCAAAGATTGTCAATATATTATCAAGGATCCTTGGACTGTTCCTGATGGCTGTTGCTGTTGAAATGCTTGCAACTGGGCTAGAAGGGATTGTCAGAGCGATGATATAGAAAATATTAGAGTAGGCATTTTGGATAAAAGCTAAAAAAATTTTATTTATTAAGTAGATAATTATTCTACATATACTTCTCACTTACCTTACCATAATAAGCTATTCATTTCATTTGCTTGCGCTTCAGCCGCATTATACGCTAATCTTATAAAATTAGTAATATCTGCCACGTACAAAATGTTTCCAGTAAACTTTGCTTTACTAATAGTATTTCTAGTGCCAGAAATTAATTGAACTCCATTTGGCATAGCAGTCAACCCAAAACACCTGCCAACATAAGTACTTGCATAATATGCAGGATCAAAAGGTTTATCCACAGGATCAAATGTAATAACACTTTCAAGGCTTTTATTAAAAGGATGATTTTTACCTAGCATTCCAACATGAAATAAGAGCTTTCCATCTGGTAAAGATTGACAGACCAAATAATAATTAACATCATCTCCAAAATAAAAATCTGAAATTCTTGCAATATCTCCCATTTTGAATTAATTAAATAACTATCGTATATAAATGTTTCTAAAATATATTACTAAATAGTAGTAAATAAATAAGGTATTTAATCACAACATTTATAAACTAAATTAGTATTTCTATTTAGCTATTCATATAATAGTATACAAAACTGTATATTAATTTGATTAGTTCATCGGGGTGATTTACAGATAGAGTGAGTTGCACCAAAGAAAAGGTGCAATTTACTTATTTTATTAGCTGTATTTTGCCAAAAGAGGTAATTAAAATGCTGACAGCGCCTGCAAACAGCCCTGGAATCGAAATGGCAATCTTTCTAGCTGCGGCTATTGCAGGCTCAATTCTTGCTCAAAAGATGAAACAGACAGCGCTTGTCGGTCAGATACTAATAGGAATAGTAATCGGCCAGGGTGTTTTAGGATTAGTCTCATATAATGAGTTTGTAAAAAGCATTGCTGAATTTGGTATCATAATCCTTTTATTCCTTATAGGGCTTGATAGCAAGTTCAAGGAAGTATATAATGCAAAAAACATAGTTATCGCATCAATTGCATGCATTCTTCCGTGGATAATGGGATTGTTTATATCAAAGTTTTTTGGCTATAATTCAATCCAATCTTTTTTTATTGCAACCAGTGTTGCATCAACAAGCTCAGCAGTTGTTGGAAGCTTTCTAACTAAGTTTAATCTAATTAAACAGGAAACTGGAAAAATAGTAATAGGCGCAAGTATAGTTGATGACATAATTGGGCTTATCGCTTTGTCTGTTACAGTAAAAATGAGCGAAGGCGCTGTCACAATCCAGATGATTGGGTTTAAGATATTTGTAGCTTTGGCATTCCTATTTATCTTCTTTTTTATAGGCGTAAAAATTTCAAAGCAGCTTTCAAAACTTGAATTCTGGGGAAAAACTAATGGACACCCACAGATTGGGTTTATGTTTACGCTAATGCTTGCTTTTGTTTACAGCGCAGCAGCTGAACTTGTAGGGCTATCAAGCATAGTAGGCGCATTTGTTGCAGGGCTTTCACTAGCTCATGTAGAAAACAAAAGCTTTGTTATAGGAGCACAGTATTTTGAGCAGATATTCGGCTCGTTGTTTTTTGTATCGCTTGGAATACTAATTAATATTATTGATGCGCTAAAAAACCTAAATTTTATAATTGCATTAACCGTCCTTGTTCTTATTGGAAAATATATTGGCGGAATAATTGGCTCAAGGCTTTGCGGCTATTCTAAAGAGACTGCATCACTTCTTGGCACAACAATGATGCCTATAGGTGAAATTGCAGCGATAACTTCAATTATTGCGCTCAACAAAGGAATTTTTGATAATTCACTTTACTCATCAATTATTTTTGTAGGGATATTTACAACTATTTTTTCACTTGTTGTATTAAATAAAAAGCTAGGCTTTAAATCGGATATTAAAAAACCATTAGATATAGATATTAAACATAAAAAGACAACTTACTCGATTTAAGATAAAAATGATTTTCAAAAGAGTTATTATTCTTATAGTTGACGGCTGCGGAATAGGATTTCTTCCTGATGCAATGGAATTTGGAGACAGAGGCGCAAACACGCTGGTAAACGCTGCTAAATACTGTAATGGTCTGGCACTTCCTAACCTTGAATCTCTTGGCCTTGGCAATATAACAAGTATAAAAGGCGTAAAAAAAACTTATTCAATAGGCTGCTACGGCAAATGCGCTGAAAAAAATAAGGCTAAAAACACTGATGCAGGCCATTGGGAGATGATGGGTTACATTAAGAATCCTCCTTTTAAAAAATATCCAAAAGGATTTCCCGAAGAATTAATATTAAAACTTGAAAAATTGTTTGGCACAAAACTAATAGGAAACTATCAGGCATCCGGCACAGAAA
Organism: archaeon; assembly: GCA_043801855.1. Lineage (GTDB taxonomy): Archaea > Nanobdellota > Nanobdellia > Woesearchaeales > GW2011-AR15 > CAYTWW01. The sequence continues at coordinate 6,633 of JAZDLQ010000071.1, forward strand.
TAATAAAAAAACTTGGAAATGAGCACATGAAAACAGGCTACCCGATTATATACACCTCAGCTGATAGTGTTTTGCAGCTTGCTGCGCACATAGAAGTAATTCCATTAAAAAAGCTATATGCAATATGCGAAATTGCCAGAAATGTTTGCGTCAATAAATATGAAGTAGGAAGAATAATTGCACGCCCTTTTTGCGGAAAAAATGGTTATTTTTTTAGAGTAAATGATAAAAGAAAGGATTATGCATATAGATTCAGTAAAGAAACTTTGCTTGATTCACTCAAGAAAAAAGAATTTGCTACGATTGCATACGGAGAGGTTGGCGAATTATTCGCAATGAAAGGAATAAGCAAATATTATCATACAACCAACAATAAGGAAGGAATAACTCTAATAAAAAAATTATTAAAAACGAATTTTGCTGGAATTGTTTTTGGAAACCTCACTGATACAGATATGCTTTATGGCCATAGGAGAAATCCTTTCGGATTTAAGGATGCGCTGGAAAGTCTTGATCTTGAAATAGGAGACATAATCACCAAACTAAAAAGTGATGACCTTCTTATTGTGACAGCTGACCATGGCAATGATCCAACATTTAAGGGAACAGACCACACTAGGGAATATATTCCTCTTATGATTTACGGAAAAAATACAAAGCAGGCAGTTAATCTTGGAATAAGAAAAAGCTTCTCTGATATAGGCAAAACAATAGCTGAGAATTATTCTGTTAAGTTAAAAGAAGGAAAAAGCTTTTTAAAAGAGATAACATAAAGAACTGTATAAAATTAAGAAATCAAGAAAATAACTTCATTATCTCCTTTTACAAGGTACTTTTTATCGACTATATATTCTTTTTTTGGCTCTCCTTTGTAAACAAGGTTATCATTTACAAATATTGAAAGAGTGACACCAAGGCTAATTGTACCTGTCTTTAAAGTTAGATCTGTTAAAGTTTCTGTAGAGGAAAGGTCAATTGTATACTTTGCATAATTTGAAAGCTTAAGGTCGCCTAAAGTTTCAATTTCTTTTTCATCTAAAGCACTAGATTTTTTAAATAGTATATCACCTATTTCCTTTGTTTTTTCTTCTCCATTAACACCATAATAAAGTTTTATATGAGTTATATCAAGAATCTGGCTTGGAACTGTATAGAAGCTAAAAAAATTGTATCCTGACTTTAGGTCTTTTATATCAAGTGAGAATTTTTCATCTGTATTGCAGTCAGGCGTTCCCTGATATAATGTCTTGTCATCAATCTTAATCAATATAGGATAGGTAAGCTTTTGGCATTCCGGCCTAAAAGAAAGCTTTAGATTACTTACAATATCAAGGTCTTCAGGAAGTATTTGTAATACTGTCCTTTCTTCTTTGCCTGCAATATTTGTGCCATATGCAGTGATATCATTAATAGAAAGGGAAAGCTTATCATTAGGTGATACATCAGAAATAAGAGGGCACTTTTCGCATTCAGGACAAGGATAATTTGATACATTGTCAGTTTCTGTTTTTTTTGGAATCTCTTTACTGCACGAAACAACAAAAATAAGAGTAATTACTGCAAAAAAATAGATTATTTTACTAACTTTTTTCCCATCCATAGAATACACTAATTATTTAAGTTATTTAAATTTTGTTATCAATATGATTATCAACGGAGTTAATTACAGGACAGTGTGGCTGCACGGTGACACAATAAAATTAATCGACCAACAAAAGCTTCCGCATGAATTTAAAATAATCAATGTAAAAACAGTAAAAGAAACTGTAGTTGCTATCAAAGATATGAAAATAAGAGGCGCTCCAGCAATAGGAGCAATTGCAGCTTATGCAATGTTTCTTGGAATCAATAGTCTTCACAAAGAATTTTCTTATTTAGGCGAGTTTATAATAGAATTAAAAAAAGAAATTACTTCTGCAAGGCCAACTGCCTATGATATTATCAACGCAACAGATTATGTTGAAATAGAAACAATGGTGGCTATGAATTTAACACAGGCAAAACTAAATGCAAGAAAAGCTGCAATTGAATACTGCGAAAATAGTGTTCTTGAATGCAAAAAAATTGGTGAATACGGCAATTCACTGATAAAAGATAATGATAAAATACTCACACACTGCAACGCAGGAGCACTTGCAACAGTTGATTATGGAACTGCGCTTGCACCAATTAGATATGCAAATTATTCAGGCAAAAAGATTTTTGTTTTTGCTGATGAGACAAGGCCGCGGCTTCAGGGCGCCAATTTAACTGCTTTTGAACTAGCGCAAGAAAAAATACCTCACGCAATAATTGCAGATAATGCAGCAGGATACTTTATGAGAAAAGGCGAGATTAATCTCTGCATTGTAGGCGCTGACAGGATTGCAATGAACGGAGATATTGCAAATAAGATTGGAACATATGAAAAAGCAGTCCTTGCACATGAAAATAATATCCCATTTTACGTCGCAGCGCCATTATCAACTTTTGATGCAAATTGCAAAACAGGAGAATCTATTCCAATTGAAGAGAGAAGCCCTGATGAAGTCTTATATGTTAATGGAAAAACTGACGATGGAAGGCTTGAAAGAATAAGGATTGCTGGAAATCAATCAACAGCAAGAAATCCTGCTTTTGATATTACTCCTGCAAAATACATAACCGGAATAATAACTCCATTAGGGGTTATAAAAGCAAATGAAGAAGAGATAAGGAAAGTATTGAATATTTAAATAATAAAGCAAATATTTATATATTAGTATACCTTTCTACCAAGTATAATGAGTAGAATTAAAATTAATAAAACACTCGGTGAAGTCCCAGGATTTGTAAGAACTATCAAAATAGATATTAGAACATGGGCAGCATTAAAAAATATAAAAAAAGAAAATGAAACTTTTGATGATGTTATTAAGAATTTGCTTAATGAAAGAACTAAAGTTTATAGTGACAACAAAAACGTCGAATTAATTAAATATAGCAGAAAAACTTTTTTTTTGGAAACTAGTTTTAATGCTAAAGATATAGGAATTGAGTTTGAATATAATGATATTAAAAATTTGCAATCCGAGTTTACATTAGATATAAAATTTAAAAAAATATTCATAGGAAAACAAATATATAACCCTTCGATTTTTTTTGGTGTAGATTCTTCCCATTTACACCATAATTACGCATATTTTAACTTATACCTAAAATGCATTCATGCTGTCTTAACCAAAGAGTTCAGAATATTCAGGTTTATGTATCTTGATAAAGATTATGAAAATACGATTTACTGGAGAAAATTATATTATGAACATAACTTAAGTGAGGAGTCTTTTACATCAGATATCGTAGAGCCATTTAGATTGAGTCAAGAAGATAAACCTACTAATGAATTTGTTACCAAAATTGAAGAATCACAATCATACAGCACATTAATTTGCGGCTATTAAAGTGAAACAATTTCATTTTAGCAAAACTTATTTTAACAATTCTTGTTTTGAATACACAGATACAGGGATTAGAATTACTATTAAAGAAATACCTAGTATTGATATAGATGAAGAAGAGTATTCCTTAAGGATTGAAACAAGGCATGTTGAAGCAGGTGAAATGCACCGAAATTATGCAATAGAGCATCATTTAGGGCAAGAGAAACATAAAACACCTCATTTGCAGTTTAAGTTTCATACTGAAGAGATAGGTTCTTTTAGGATTTTCATTAATATAAAAAATAATAATGAATATGAAAGTGCCATTCTTGGATTCATTTATAAAATTAAAAGAATGCTGGAAAAACTAGAAAAGATTCAGCAAGGCATAACTTCAGATATTTTGGTTTTAGACCTTGTCAATAAACTGGAACCGCATGAACAGTTTTTAAATATGAAATTATCTGAAGCGTTTAATATTAACAAAGTAGAATTTGATAGCTCAAAATCTAGAGAAAAAATTGAAAAAATATCTAAAAACGAGTTACTTATAGAATTTTTAGGAAATAATAATATTGAAAAAATGGCGAATAATAATTCAAACTAAGCTTAAAAGTCAATTTTTCCGATTTCCTTATTCAGCTGCCTTAGCGCTTTTACTGATGCGCCGGCAAAATCATCTGTGTTTTGCTTAATGTATGCATAATTAAGTTCAGAAGAGCTATTTATCCTATGCAGCCAGATTGGATTATTTGTAGTTTTGAGATTTGCTACAACATCACTTGCACTTCCTCCCTGAGAGCCAACTCCAGGTATAAGCATTGGAATTTTTTTATTTGAGTTAACAAAAAATGTAGATATTTCAAAAAGTTCCTTTGGATATGTTGCGCCTACAACAGCGCCAATGCCTTCTTTATACCAGCCTCCAGCAACTTTTTCTGCTGTTTTCATGTATATTGGCTTGCCTTCTGACACTAAGTTTTGCAAGTCAACTGCTCCTTTATTTGAAGTTCTTGTAAGCACATAAACGCCTTTTCCTTTTTTGCACCATTCAGAAAATGGACTGATTGAATCACTTCCCATGTATGGTGCAACTGTAATTGCATCAGCTCCCCAGAATTCAAATGCAGCTTTTGCATATGCTGAAGAAGTTTTACCAATATCTCCTCTTTTTGCATCAAGAATAACTGGAATTTTTTCTTCCTGAAATCTTTTAATAACTTCTTTTAGAGCGCGAAGGCCTTCAAAACCATATTGCTCGTAAAATGCAATATTTGGCTTTGCTATTGCTGGCAGAGTATTCTCTGCAACATGCGCATCCAGTATATCAAGATAGAATTTCTTAATTGAATTTTCGGGATTGTCTTTAATAGGTATCTTATCAAGCACAGGGTCAAGGCCCATGCAAACAATCGAATCGTTTTCCTGTGACTTGTTTTTTAAGCTTTCAATGAAGTTCATTTTTATCTACTCCATATATTTATTTTTATCAACCTTTTTATACTGCCTTTTTATTTCTGCAAGCAATTTTTTAATTAACCTATCCGGATCCTTATCATATATAAGAACAGCTCCTGTATCCTTTTTACAAATCTCAACTATTTCACTGAAAAATTCAGAAACACCACCCATGTTTTCAAGAACTCCAATTATTTTTTTATCTTCATAGGCTATAGTAAACTCATTAAGCGTTCCCATTGAGCCTCGAAGAAAAACAAGGGCGTCACTAGTCCTGATATTAACAATATTTCTTAGATTGAAGCCAAATCCTGTATAGATTATAGTATCATAATATTTTGTTGGCAATTTATAATTGCAGGCGTGCTCTTCAAAATCACGTGCAGGGCTTATTCCAAGGACAAAGCCTCCTGCTCCTTTTGCTCCTCTTGCAGCTTCATCAGGAAGGCCTGTTGTTGCGCCGTTTACCAGGATAGAACCACTTTTTGAAATTGCACGTCCCAGTTCTCTTGCCGCCATAATAACACTCTTATCTTTTGCCTGCTCATGAGAACCCATAACTCCTATTTTATATTTCATCATACCACCATTATTAATTTGAAAACAAATATTAAAGCAAATTATTTTACCTGTTTATAATATTTTTGAAAAAATATAGTAAAATTAAAAATTATCCTTTAATCACACCAAGCGGCCGAACTCTTGCAACTGCTTTTCCGATTCCAGCACTGTCTGAGACCTTAATTACTTCATCAATGTCTTTATAGACATCAGGTGATTCTTCAGCTATTCCTCTAATAGAGCCTGTTTTTATTACTATATTTCTTTTTTCAAGATCCTGCTTTACCCGTTCACCGTTAAATTGCCTAAGCGCTTCATGCCTTGACATTACTCTTCCTGCGCCATGGGCTGTGCTTCCGAATGTCTCTTTCATTCCTTCTTTTGTTCCTACAAGAATATAAGATGTAGTTCCCATACTACCTGGAATTATTACTGGCTGTCCAATCTTTCGGTATTTCTCTGGAATTTCAGGATGATTCGGTGGAAATGCTCTGGTCGCACCTTTTCTATGCACAATTAATTTTTTCATGATGCCATTAATTTCATGCTCTTCAATTTTTGCAATATTATGTGCGACATCATAAATTGTTGAGATATCTGCCTTTGGAAAGACTTCTAAAAACGACTTTCTGACATAATGAGCAATAATATGCCTGTTTGCCCATGCAAAATTAGCAGCAGCGCACATTGCCTTAAAATAATTCTGCCCAAGTTCAGAGTTAAATGGTGCATAAATCAAGTCTTTTTCAGGCAGCTTTGCCATTATATCAGGATAAGAATCTTCCATTAGCCTAAGGTAATCAGAACAGACCTGATGGCCAAGACCCCTGCTACCACAGTGAATCATTATTGTCACCTGCCCAACCTTTGTTATTCCAAAAACCTTTGCTGCGACAGGATTGTATATTTCATCAACATACTGTATTTCAAGAAAATGGTTTCCTGAACCGAGAGTTCCAAGCTGGTCTCTTCCTCTTTTTTTTGCTTTAGGCGTTACTTTTCTAGCATCTGCTGCAGCAATCCTGCCGTGCGATTCGCAGTTGTCAACGTCTTCTTTTGTACCATATCCCTTTGAGAGCGCCCACTGGCCTCCATTTTCAAGAACCAAGTCAAGTTCCCTATCATCTAGCCGCAGGCCGCTTCCCTCACCTACTCCTGACGGAACTGCCTTATAGATAACATCAAGAAGCGCTTTTATTTTTGGCATAACCTCTTCTTTTGTCAAGTCTGTTTTTATAAGCCGTACTCCGCAGTTTGAAACAATTATATTATTTGCAATGAAATTATGAGTATCTGAAATAGCAAAATCATATACATTGCCAATATAATTTATTTTGCTTATGCTTTTAATCCTATCAAAAAGATTTCCGTATTCTAAGACTTCATTTTTTTTATTTTCCAGATAATCATTAAAAGAGATAAAATCAAGCGAAATTCTCTGTTTAGCATTTTCATAGTAATGCCTTTCAATGAATCTTTGATTTGCAAAAGTCGATTCCAATAATTTTATCACTTCTTTAAGTGCAAGCCCTGTTTTCTTTAATTCTTTGATTTTCTTTGCTGTCTCTATTCTATATTTATTCTGCTCTTTTTTCTCTTTTATATACAGCAAGGCTGCCTTTGATAAAAAATCCCTTTTTATATTGTAGCTAAATCCAATTTTCTCCCACAAATTTATTAGATTATCTTCATTTGAAGACAATTGAAGCCTGATTCTGCTTGTTTTTCCATGCTTGTTAAAATAATCCTCTCTTACAAGAAGCTTGTCTGTTTTTACATCAAATTCAGAAAGAAGCTTAATTAGCTGGACTGCAAAATTCCTTGCATTTTCAAGTTTTGCTGTGTTTTTATTTATTGAAAGAGCAGGGCAGTCAAACCCTGTTTTTGTATGTGTTTTAGGGCTTGATAACTCAGCACCGAAAAAACCTGATAAAAACAGCCTCTTAATATATAACTCGCTATTCATTATCCAGTCAGGAACGCTAAAGTCTGTTATTGTTTTAACTCCATTTGGATAGCCCATTGCAAAAAATAATTTGGCAAGTGATTTTGAAGAAACATGCAGCTCATAATTTTCTTTTTCAAATTTAACAATGCCATACCTAGTAGGAATTGCATGTTTCCTTTTTCTAGAATAAATTGATGCGCTAAATCCCAGTCTTGCAAAATCCTCTTTAATTAACTCCAAATCTTCCTTTTTTCCATATGCATTTACAAAACCTTTTTCACCTGATAAATATATGCTTCCATCTCCAAGCAGATATCCAAATAGCTTTGAAATAATAGGTGTGCTTGGATTATTCAATGTCAGAGGAATAAGGCTTCTTTTTTCTAATTCATGCTTTTCCTGAATGGTAAAACAACTGTCATCTGCAATCATTTTATCACTATTAGTTTTGTATTCAACACCCTTAAAAGGAAAAATTGCAATTTCACTCTCATTGCTTAATTTCTGGCATTCAACCATTCCATTCTTAGTTAATATTGGATGCTCAGTTGTCGCTTTAATAGAGTATCCTTTTTCAGTAATGATTTCATAAATTTGCTCATTTACTTTTTTTTTAAGAAAAAACAATGCATCTTTTCTAGTAAATTCATTTTTTTGCATGTCAAAAGAAATAAATTTATTCAATATTATCCTTTGTTTAATTTTTTGAGTTAGAGAATTAGAATCAATCTCAATAAAATCAGATTCAAATTCAGAGATTTTTTTATAGTATCCGTGCTCAACTAAAATATATGAATCTTCAGTTAAGCAATTAATGTCAAATCCAATGCCTCCGGGAGTAATAATTCCGGATTCTAAATCAAATGCTGCAACTCCTCCTATTGAAAACCCATAACCTTCATGGGCATCCGGAAGCATGATTGAATCATTAACAATTCCGGGAAGCGAGGCTACATTAATTCCTTGTTGTATACTTCTGTCATTTTTTAATTTTTCAAGAAGCTTTTCTGTTGCATAGATTTTTAGCGGAACATTCATATTGCCATGCTTTGGCACAACAAACAAATTATCATTAATTTTTTTTATTTCCAATTTAATCTCACCTAATTTAAAAACAAAAACATCCTTTCTTATAATAGTTTTCCTTATCAGATATAATGTATAAAAGCATAGCAAATTTTAAAAGTAAATTATTTTTATTAGTTTTATGCCTAAACTTGATATAGTGTTATGCAATATAAAATTAAAAAATCCAACTATTCTTGCCTCAGGCTTTCTTGGAGTAAGTGCATCTTCTTTAATTAATGTAGCAAAAAACACAGCTGGCGCTGTTACTTTTAAATCTCTAGGCCCAGAAGAGAGAAAAGGGCATCCCTGCCCGGTCATATCAACATTTAATGGAGGAATAATTAATGCTGTCGGATTAAGTAATCCTGGTTATGAATTAGGCGCAGAAGAAATTAAGGAATTTAATAAAACCCATCCTGTTCCAGTTATTGCAAGCATATTTGCATTTAAAAAAGAGCTTTTTGGACTTGTTGCTCAAAAAATATCATTAGCTAACCCTGACTTTATTGAAATAAATATCAGTTGCCCTAATGTTGAAAGCGAAGCTGGAATTCCTTTTGCATGCGACGCAGCTTCAGCTGCAGAAGTGACTAAAATCGTTAAGGAAAAAACAAAGATACCTATAATTGTGAAACTATCTCCTAGTGCAAATAATATTGGAAAGATTGCTGCAGAGTGCGAGCGCGCTGGAGCAGATGCAATAAACATGGGAAATACCCTGGGTCCAGGAATGGTAATTAATATTGAAGCTGCTAAGCCAATTCTTTCAAATAAGGTAGGTGGCGTAAGCGGCCCTGCAATAAAACCAATTGCCGTAAAAAATGTATGGGATGTTTATAATTCAGTCAAAATACCTATAATCGGGACAGGAGGAGTAACAACAGGAAGAGATGCTGTTGAAATGATAATGGCTGGCGCAAGTGCTGTCGGCGTTGGCTCAGCTGTTTATTACAGAGGAATTGATGTTTTTTCAAAGATAAATAGTGAGATACTTGAATTTATGAAAGCAAATAATTATAAAACAATTAAAGAGATGGTTGGGCTTGCACACAGATAATTATTGCTCTAAAGAATACAACGAGCAGCCAAAAATGGCAGAAATTATCTCAATCAGAGATGAAGCTAAAGATATCAAGACTTTTTTTTTTAAGCATAAAATGCATGCTCTGCCTGGGCAGTTTATTCTTCTTTGGCTTCCAGGAGTTGATGAAAAGCCATTTGGAGTGAGCTATCTTGATTCTGAAAAAACAGGCGTAACTGTTTGCAAAGTAGGTCACTTTACTGAAGAGCTTTTTAAGCTAAAAAAAGGAAGCAAAATTGGAGTAAAAGGGCCTTATGGGACTAATTTTGAATTAAAAGGAAAAAATATTGCGCTTGTTGCTGGCGGGTATGGAATTGGGCCGCTCTCTTTTTTAGCAGATGAAGCAATAAAAAAAGGCATTAAAACTAATTTTATCACAGGAGCCAGAACTAAGGAACTGCTTGTGAATTGCGATAAAAACTCTAATGTGTGCACTGTATCATATTCAACAAATGACGGAAGCGTAGGAACTAAAGGGTTTACGACTGATGTTCTTGAAGCTTTATTAAAAAAAGAAAAAATAGATTGTATATATACTGTTGGCCCTGAAAAAATGATGAAAAGAGTTGTTGAACTTTCCGACAAATATCATATAGACTGCCAGTTATCTCTTGAACGCTACATGAAATGTGGAATTGGAATCTGTGGCCAATGTTGCGTCGATGAATTAGGCATAAGAATGTGCAAAGAAGGGCCAGTTGTTGATAAGTCAATAGCAAAAAAGATAAAAGAATTTGGGATTTATCATAGAGATTCAATTGGAAAAAAGCTAATGTATTAAAAATAATTATTGATTAATACAACATAAATTTTCATTTATTAAGATATGTTTTTAATTCTTCAATATTGCCTTTGCTTCCAATAAATATTGGTGTTCTCTGATGCAGCGCTGTTGGGGTTATGTCAAGGATACTTTGAAATCCATTTTCAGGGCTCCATGATTCCGCGCTTCCACCTGCTGCGTTAACAATAAGTGCAAGTGGTCCGCATTCATATAATAGTCTTAGTTTTCCATTTGGCTTATTAATTGTTCCAGGATACATGAAAATACCTCCCTGAAGGAGTGTTCTGTATACATCTCCAACCATAGAACCCCAGTTTCTTGAATTAAATCCTCTCTTTCCTTGTTCCATTCCTAAAACTCGTTTATAATAATCCTGGATTTGCACTAGCCACTGCGGATAATCACGCGTATTTACACAAATTAAAGGATTATAGTTTGGCATTCGGATATTTTCATGAGTAAGCACGAACTGTCCTATATCCGGTGTATAAGTAAATTCATGGACACTACTTCCTGTTGTGTAAACAAACATTGTTCTCTGGCCAAAAACAGTAAAAGCAGAAGCAGCTTGTTTTTTTCCCGGCTGAAACAAATCTGCAGAGGTTAAATTACTATTATTTACAACTCTTTGAACACTAAAAATACCTCCAACAACCCCATTATTCTCAATATTTCCTGAACCATCAAGGGGATCAAATAAAACTGCATAGCCTGAACCATTTTTTGGTACAGCTCCCGTAACTAAGATATCTTCTCTTTCTTCACTTGCTAACGCAACTGCAAGGTTCTGGTTTAAAAGGTATTTTGTAATTGCAGCATCGGCAAGCTCATCAAGCCTTTTTACTTCTTCTCCCTGAACATTAATGTTTCCTGCTAAGCCATGCGCGTCTGCAAGAACCCCTCTTCCTGCAAGAGAACTAATATAAACAGATGCAATTCCTAGCTGATTTAACAATGCTGAAAGCTGCCCTCTTACTCCAGAAGGCTGATTGGCATAAATATGCTGTTGCAATGTAGTATATGTTTGTACTGTTGTCATTTTTAATTCATCATATAATGTATGATTGACACGAGAAGTTATCTTATATATAAAATTGATTTTTTTTCTTTTTTTAGCTAAAAATATAAGGTAAAGGCTTTTTTATAATAAACTATGCTTACAATTATTAAAAACACTTACTTAATCGGTAAAAAAGGCTTCTTTGACATTTTAATAGAAAAAGGCACAATTAAAAAAATCAGTGAAAAAATTGATATCAATTGCGATAAAATAATTGAAGCAAACGGAAATTGTGCTCTTCCTGGAGCTATTGATGTTCATGTGCATATGCGTGAACCCGGATATGATTACAAAGAAGATTGGACGTCAGGAAGTTTGGCTGCTCTAAATGGCGGAGTTACAACAGTTCTTGATATGCCAAATAATAAAGAGCCAATCATCACAAAAGAACTGCTTTTGAAAAAAATTGAGATTGCAAAAAAGAAATCTAAAGTCAATTTTGGATTGTATTATGGATTATCTGAAAAAAACTTGGGAAAGTTGCACGAAGTTGCTGATTTAGTTTACGGATATAAATTAATCATGGAGCAAACAACAGGCGATCTTTGTCTTAGGGATAGAAAACTTCAGGAGCAGGCATTTGCAGAAATTGCAAACATTGGAAAAATTATAATTGTGCACGCAGAAGACCCAATAATTAATGAAAAAGCTAAAGAGCGCTGCAAGGGAAGAACTGACCATCTTGTGCATGCGGATTCAAGGCCAAATGAATCGGAAGAATCTGCAATTAGATTTTGCATCGATATGGCTAAAAAATATGGCACTAAAACGCATATAACGCATCTATCTACAAAAGAAGGGCTTGAACTGATAAAAAATGCTAAAAAAGAAGGCGTCGATATAACATGCGACACAACGCACAGCTATCTGTTTTTAACAAGAGATGACCTGCTTGAAAAAGGTGCGTTTGCAAAAATGAACCCTCCGCTACGCTCGCATGAGGATGTTGCTGCTTTGTGGAAAGGATTAAATGATGGAACAATAGACATGATTGCAACAGACCACGCACCGCATACTATCGCTGATAAATATGTTGATTTTTTCAATGCTCCAAACGGCTTGCCTCATCTTGACTTGTATTACCCAATGCTACTTGATGCTGTTAATAAGGGAATCATAACTTTGGAGAAATTGATTAAACTTACTGCTGAAAATCCGGCTAAGAGATTTGGTTTTCCTAAAAAAGGAAAAATTGAAGTTGGATATGACGCTGATATTGTGATTGCGAATATGAATAAGACATTTATTGTAACAAAGGAACGCTTAAAGACGAAGTGTGGGTGGAGTGTTTTTGAAAAAAGAAAAATGAAAGGTACAGTTGTTAAATGCCTAAGAGCCACTTCCAGATTGGCATAATTTTTATATTCCCAATTTGCTTTTCCTCATCAAAAGTTAAGATCAGCCCTTCTTTAAGTTTATATTTAGACATTGCTTGTTTAAGTCCTTCTATTTCCCTTATTGAATCTGAATTTTTACAGACTTGTATTGCCTGCGAGATTTTTAGCCCATCTTTTATAACAAAATCACACTCCTTTTTATCTAAATAATAATAAACAACATTACCTTTTCTGATAAGATCTAAAAACACTAGGTTTTCAAGCCTTTTCCCGAGATTTTGCGAAAAACTAAATGAAACCGTCTTTAAAAAACTGATGTCACCTGCGTATACTTTGGAACTTGATATTTTTTGCTTTGCAACTGAATAATCAAATCTGTCAATCGTATAGAGAAGATATGTATTTCTAAAATAATCAATATAATTCTTAATTGTGCTTAAGCTTTTGATTTTTGTTATTTCCTTTAACTTTGAGTATGAATAAATTGAACCGCTATTTGTGAATAAATATAACGCAAGAGTCTTAATTTCATCTGCCTGCCTGATGTTATATCTTGCTAATATGTCTTTATTTAATATGTCTTCAAAGTAATTTTTTGATAAACCCATATCATTATTTTTAATTACCAAAGGAAAGCCGCCTGTTTCTAAATAATTTTGAAAACCTCTAAAAGTGAGGCTTTTTCCCTCAGAAGTTTTTGATAGGGGTATATTTTTTAACTTAAGATACTCTTTAAATGAAAAAGGAAATAAGCGAATAACTTTATTTCTACCTGTAAGATATGTTGATATCTCTGAACTAAGAAGGCTTGAATTTGATCCAGTTATATATACTTTTATTTCTTTATCATTCAAGTTATTGGCCCACCTTTCCCAATTTGGGATGTTTTGGATTTCATCCAGAAAATAGGTAGGATTTTCATTGAATAACTCAATTGCAATTTCATAAATATGATGGAAATTATCTTGGCTAAAACCCACAAACCTGATATCATCAAAATTGATATACAGTTTTTTTTCATATTTTTTTGCCAGAATTTTAAGTAGAGAGCTTTTGCCGCATCTTCTTATGCCTGAAATAATAACAATTTCATTTCCTATTAGATAAGGGCGTAAATCAATTTCTCTATCTATTAATTCTTCTTGTGAAAATGAGCTTTGCTGATCAACAATTATCTGGCGTAACTGGTTTTTTTCCATAAGATGTTGCTAACTTGCTTTTCTTTATAAAGTTTTCTTTTCTATTTAATAAGTATTTATAAATGATAGTTAATTTATTTTTTGATGTTTAGTATCAATAATAAAATTTAAATATTAGGAACGTATTACTAATCATTATGTTCCTAAACTTTATCAATAGAAAAAATGAAATTAGTTTTCTTGATGAAAGATATTCCAGCAGCAGTTTTGAGTTTATTGTTGTATATGGAAGAAGAAGAGTTGGAAAAACAGAATTAATAAAGCATTTCCTAAGTAGAAAAGAGGGAATTTATCTATTATGCGATAAAAGCGGAACTGAACTAAATATCGGAAGATTGAAAGGTAAGATTTCAGAAAAACTAAAAGAGCCTGTTATTGCAACTAATGACTTAGAAGAGATTTTTAAGCATATTTCAAAACAGAAATTGGCTGTTATTTTTGATGAGTTTCCATATCTTGTTGAAAGAGACAGTTCTTTTCTATCTGTTTTTCAAAGAGCAGTTGATGAAGCCAAAAGCGCAAATTTAAAAATAATAATATGCGGCTCTTCAATCACGATGATGGAATCGCTTTTGGGATATAAAAACCCGTTATATGCAAGAAAAACAGGCCATATTAAGCTGCTTGCGATTTCATTAAAAGAATATAGTGAATTTTTTCCTGAAAATACGATTGAAAAAAATATTGAGTTTTTATCGATTGTTGGGGGAATCCCTTATTATATGGAAAAATTCTCATTTAATAAATCTGCTGTAGATAATGCACTTTCTGAAATATTAAATAAAGAGGGGAGACTTTATGAAGAAATAGATTTCTTGCTTAAAGAAGAATTAAGAGAGCCTGATGTTTATAAATCTGTTTTGCTTGCAATATCTTCTGGAAAAACCAAATCTGGAGAAATAGCAAACTTATCTAATATCAAAATAAACGACATTGACAAATACTTAAAAACACTGATCAGGCTCGGCCTAATTAAGCGTGAAATACCTATTACTGAGCATAAGAAAAGCAAAAAAGCACTCTATAAAATTGATGATAATTTTTTTCACTTTTGGTTTAGGTTTGCAGAAGCGTTTAAAAGCGATCTTGAGATAAAAAACATGAATTTAGTACGTCTTAAATTAAATAAAGAATTTAATTCTTATGTTGGCGTTGTTTTTGAAGATATATGTAAAGAAATATTAGTTAGCGAATTAAGCAATAAAAACTTTAGTATTGGAAAGTGGTGGGATAAGGAAAATGAAATTGATATTGCTGCAATTAACAATGAAACAAAGGAGATAGTGTTTGCTGAGTGCAAATGGTCAGATAATGTTGATGCAGGCAAAGTTTATGATAGGCTTAAAGAAAAAGCAAAAATTGTAAATTGGAACAATGAAAATAGGAAAGAGAAATATGTTATTTTTGGAAAGAGCTTTGCTAATAAAACCATGCAGAAGCACTTGAGAGTGATTGATCTTGAGGAGATTGAGAGAATGTTGAGATGATTTCTCAATTGAAAAACGGGTTAAATTGAGTGCAGAGAATCCAGCTAAACGATTTGGATTTATTAAAAAAGGAAATATTTCAGCTTACACAAAGGCATTATAGGCACAAAACAATATATCGTTTTGTAAATAATCTCTACAAAAGGGATGTTGATTGCTTGTTTAGATTTGTAACGGATTCTGAAATTGATTCAACGAATAATATTAGCGAAAGAGAGTTGAGGGCACTTGTCATTATCAGAAAAATAAGTTTTGGCTCAAGAAGCACTTCAGGAGCCCATACAATGGCTATGCTTCTTTCAGTTATTCAAACATTAAGGCTAAATAACTGCAATTTGCTTGGCGGTTTGAAAAAAATAGCCTGTAACACTTCAGGATACTGAAGTATTACTAAAAAAGGAAAAATTGAAATGGGGTATGACGCAGATATTGTTATTGCGGATATGGATAAAGAATTTATTGTCACTAAAAAAATTCTTATGACCAAGTGTGGCTGGAGCGTGTTTGAGGGGAGAGTAATACGAGGGAAGATTGCTGCAAACGTAGTAGCCAACTTCAGATTGAATTAATTTTAATTTGTTTTCCATTAATTTTTTTAAATGTTACACTAAAATTTGGTTCTATAGGCTATATAAAGATTGATAACACAAGGTTATTCACTTTTATATCAATTTTGCTTTTTGGAACAAAAATACATCCTTCAAAAAAGTTTATATATATTTTACTTTTAACTCAATTAATCATGATAATTCCACCAAAATTAAAACAAGGCGATGAAATTAGAGTCATTGCTCCTGCCAGGAGTTTATCTTTGTTGTCTGATGATTTGATTAAACAGGCAAAGGAGAATATTGAAAAACAAGGTTTTAAAGTCACCTTCTCCAAAAATTGTAGAGAAAAAGACATTTTCATATCATCTTCCATTAAATCTCGAATTGAGGATATTAACGAAGCATTTTCAGATAAAAACGTTATTGCAATTTTTTCAGTAATTGGAGGATTTAACTCGAACCAGCTATTAAATTATCTCGATTATGACTTAATACATAACAACCCTAAAATTCTTTGTGGTTATTCTGATATTACTGCTTTAGCAAATGCAATTACTGCAAAAACAGGACTAATAACATATTCTGGGCTTCATTTTTCAACCTGGGGAATGAAAAAAGAATTTGATTTCAATCTTGAATATTTCAGAAAATGCCTAGTTGAATGTGATGGATTTGAAGTAAAACCTTCAAAAACCTGGTCAGATGATGCTTGGTATAATGATCAAGAAAATAGAAAAATCGAAAGTAATGAAGGTTTTATAATTTTAAATAAAGGACATGCTAAAGGAAAAATATTTGGAGGTAATCTTTGCACCCTAAATTTATTGCAAGGGAGTGAATTTATGCCAAATATTTCAGGCTCCATTATTTTTCTTGAAGATGATGATATTGTAGGAGATTATTTTGGAGTCGAATTTGACAGAAACTTGCAGTCTTTAATTCATCAAAGAAATTTTGGCAAAGTTAAAGGAATTATTATTGGTAGATGTCAAAAAAAATCAAATTTAACTTTAGAAAAACTAAAATATATTATTGAAACAAAAGAAGAGTTAAAAAATGTTCCAATTATCGCAAATGTAGATTTTGGACACACTAACCCATTGATAACTTTTCCAATTGGTGGAATTGCAAAGTTAAAGGTAGATGACAAAGTTGAATTTAAGATTCTTATACACTAGTTGTTGGGGGCTTTTTAATAATTGTCTGCCTTCTTTCATATTTGTGATACTTTCTGAATGTAAAACTCTAAAAATATCCTTAGGAAATGCAGTTTTAATAACAAGATAAGCAAAATAGATAAGATAAGTAAGCGTATTTTTAATGTCTTTTGAGATGCCCGAGATAGTAATTTAATGACGTATTTAGTCATACGATGAAAACATTAAATCAGTCGTTTTATAACCCTACTTTCAATAATTTTTGTAAAAAAGTTCTTTGACAGTAGTAACATTTATATTTAAAAGTAGTTTCCTGTTTTGATTTAAGACTACATAAAAAGTTGAGATAAAATTTGGTTGGAAAAATGTTAACTGCATCAGTTAAAAATACTTTGGACGAATACTTTCGCATTCGGGATTATAAAGAGACTGTCTGGAGTGCAATAGCAAAGGGATTGAATCATGAATTTCCCGCATTTACCTATGAAGGCTTCAAGGAAAACGGCACAGGCCTTTTCATTAAAGCTAAGGAGGATATAAATGGAGTTTTTGTAGCTGCTTTCCTTAGTGAATTTGTTGCAGAGGAAGCAATAAAAGCTGCAAATGGTCCTAGTCTTTTAATTTGCAAGCACCCCATGGAATGGGAGGAATTCGACACAGGATTTATTCCGTTAAGGCAGGAAACTTACCAAAGGTTTTTGGATGCTGGAATGAGCGTCTATATCCCGCACATGGCGCTTGACAACCATCCTGCCCATTCACCAAGCATGCATTTCTGCGCTCAGATTGGAGCAACTGACCTTGAAGGGGTTTCTTACACAGTTGGAAATGCAGTTCATCAATTTGGGTATATTGCAAACGCGCCAGTTGGTTTAAATTCATATGAATCCTTTGTGAAACATGTTGCGAGGAGCATGGGACTTGATGATGTGCAAAGGATAAAATCGCATGATAATGTTGGAAAATTAGTTGTAGTTACAGGTGGAGGAGATAATCTGAATTGGGCACTATCAGCTATTGAAAAAATTGGTGGCGGAGACGTAACCTATGTTACAGGTATTGCTTATTTTAGGGGAACTCCTTATTCAGCAGTCCATAATTTGGAGTTTGTTGAATACTGCAAGGAACGAGGTATCAACCTGATAGGAGCAGGGCATTATCCAACAGAAATTGCAGGAGTCAGGTCTTTTAATGATGAACTAGATGCAATGCTTGGGCTTCCAGTAAAATTGATTGAAGAAAAACAAAAAATGCAGCTATTGCAAAATAAATGGGGAGGAAATTTTTATGACAGATGATAATGGAAAGAATCCACATGATTTTCATAAAACAAGTAGAGCTTGTAACTTATTAGTAGAACAACCAGGTTACGAAGCAACAGTTCAGGGATATTTTGCAGATTCTGGACCTATATACGACAAGGCAGGAGGAAACCCTTTCTGGAGATTATCAAGAGCATTGATTTTTGATTTTCTTGGAACGCACGCTGTAGACCGCCTTATCGGACAAGGAGCAAACTATCTTGATGCAGGCGGAGGCACAGGGTTACTGGCTTTCCATGTCTTAAAAAAAGATCATAGCGCCAAAGTAACAATTTATGATCTTTCTCCTGGTATGCTTGAGCAAGCAGAGATAAAGAGAGCGGAGTTAGGTTTGGAAGGAAGGCTTACACTTATAGAGGGAAACCTTACAAATATGCATGATATTGCAGATGGCACATACGATGTTGTAATGTCAGCAAATAATGTTCTGGGCTTCATCTATGATTCTAAAGCAGCAATGAGAGAGATGGCTAGGGTCGCAAAAAGCGGAGCACCAATTGTCATGACAGCAGTCCCAAACGCATTTCATGGAATGTATTTTAATGTAAGCAACAATAGGTATGAAGTGGCAGTGAGAATAAGAGATGAAGGCATAGGCACATTTACTGATGTTATGCCAGACATTCATTTCTTCACACCAAGTGGCCTAGTGGAATTATATCTAACAGCAGGAATCACCCCAATAATATGCACAGGAAGCCCTATAACAACTTATCCCGGTGCAATCGATACAGATGCAAGGTTAGTAAGCGACAGGGCACAAGGGTTAGCGGATTCAGATATTTGGCAGAGGGTTTATCGCTTGGAAGCTCATTATGCATCCATGGGAGTTATACCTGGGTCTTATGTTACAGAGCATGCTTCAAGAGGAAACGCATTATTAATTGCAGGGCAAAAGCCATAGGTGACCAAAAATGACAACTACAATAAGGTTAGCAACAAAAGAAGATTTAGATCAATTGGTTGAGCTGTGTACAATAACAAGGAAGCATCATGAGCAATTTGGACCCGAGTATGCTTTGGCAGAAGGATGGCAGTTGACATGGAGAAATTATGCATCCAGCATTATCGAAAAATCACAAGAGAATTCAGCAATATATGTTGCAGATATTGAAGGCAGGTTAGTTGGATATTGCATGGGTAATATTCAAGGCAGGCCACCTGTATTTCAAATGTCAAAAGAAGCATATATATCTGATGTATTAGTAAGGCCTGAGTACAGACGACAAGGCATAGGAGAAGATTTAGTCAATGCTATGATTTTACATTTTAAGGATAAAGCAGATATAATTACCCTTAAGTATGCTGTTGATAATGACGCTGCCCGCGGGTTATATGAAAAACTAGGATTTGCGCCAACAATGGAGGCAGTTCAAAGAAGGTTAAGGGATTGATTGTAATATGCAACCAGCACCAAATACATACACAAAGAATCTTCAGAATAGGCCAGCTATTGTTTTAGGTAATGATGCAGATCACACTACACTTGGAATTGAAGATTGGCTAATAAATTCAGGGATGATGGCGAAGTCAAATACTCCAGGATTTCCTGTTTATCTTCCAGCCGGCCAAAGAGTTGTTAATAATCTTAGAGCCTGCTTAAGAGATGCAGCAGATGCCGTAGGTTTTTTAGAGATGGGTTTTCCATCCTTATATCCTGTCAGCTTATTTGAAACAAGTGGCAGGTTACCATTATTTGAAGGAACAGTGTTTGTCGCAAAAAGAGAAGAAGGAGATTTTATTTCTGCACCAACACATGAAGAGTGGTTTTCACAATTGTTCACAAATGTTCCAATTGTAGGCAGAATGAATGAAAAAAATTTGCCTTTCATGGGATACCAAATGTCTAAGCTGTGGAGAGATCTTTTTGGTTCCGGAGAGAGAAAAAGCGGAAAAGGCCTGCTTAAGGTTAATGAGTTTGAACTTTTCGAATCATATACCCTGTGCGCAGATGATTCCCAGCTTGAAGGCATTATAAGGTTAGTTGACGAAGGAATGTATCAGGGATTATTTTCAAGATTAGGTTTACGAAACTTATTCTATTTTGACCATAGGAAAACACATCCAGGTGAATTAAGGCAAACTAAAGTATACACTGATAATCTATTGCCTCATCCAAATGGAGAATACAGGTTTTACGTTGATTCAGATGGAAAAATATTTGACACACCCGGACTTTGTTTAAGTTGTGACAGTCCACTGACTTATAGACACTCTCAAGGAAAAGATCTTTTTGCATGTACACAAAATGAGTCACATAAATTTGAAACACCAGGTAGATCATACATTACAGCAGAAGAACTTGAACTAAAAAGAATGTTTACTGTTGCAATGACCATGAGAGTTGAAGATGATTGTGTTGTTCCATTTGGTGCAAAATATACAGGAAATGATGGCGTTTCTCACAATTATGTTATGGGTACACATGGCCTTGGCATAGGCAGGCTTATGATGGCCATTTATGATCAGCACCATGATCGGTTTGGAATGGACTGGCCAAAAGGAACAGAGCCTTATATGATAACAATAATACCAAGAAAAGATGAGTTTACACCTGCTGCTCTTAATGTATGGCAGAGTTTAAACGAACAGGGAATAACAGCAATAGTTGATGACAGACACGGAATTAATGCATACCCAAAGGTCTTATATTCTGAATTTGTTGGGATGCCTTTTGCCTTGCAGATAGGCGGAACGCAAGGCAATTTGGAATATTCGGTTGTTCAAAGAGGATTAAGAAACGATGAGGTTTATAAGACTCAAGATCTTAATTCAGCTATCAATTTTATAAAGAGCAATTATGAAAAAAGAGGTGTCAATTAATATGACTAAGAGAGTACCTTCAATATTTGATAACTTGTGGCAATGTGAAAGCCATGATAAACAATATGCTCAAAATTTCTATGATATTGAGGAAGGAGCTGCCAATCTTTTTACTCTTGATGCGCAATTTGTCACTGAGCAAGCATCACCTGGGTTAAAAGTATTAGACGCTATGTGCGGTCCTGGTAGGCATGTAATTCAACTTGCTAGAAAAGGTTTTGATGTTACTGGAAATGACTACAACGCTCATATGGTAAGTACTGTTAGACAATCTCTTGAAAATGAAGGACTTACTGCTAGATTAACAAATTATGATGTTATAGAAAGCACAGAATTTCCAGATGGTGAATTTGATTATGTTTTTAGCATGTTTCATTCACTTGGGACAATTCCTGGTGGAGAAAACAGGCAATATGCGGTAGATGAGATGGCAAGAGTATTAAAACCCGGAGGCAGCATAGCAATTCATGGCCATAACCTTTTAGGAAATCTATATCATGAAAAGTTTCCACAGTGGACAATTCCGCATCTTGTTCAGCAACAGGAAGGATATGAAATAGGAGACTTAGTAGTCAATGGCTATGGCAATGATGCGCATACGAGAAGTCCAAGTTTCATTCATCTTCATATGCCATGGGAATTAGCAGGATATATTACTAACGCAGGATTAAAAATAATTGAATTTCATTTCTTAGACTATACAAAAATAGAGAGAACCACCATTGCATATAGTCCAGAAGATAGTGGCGCATTGACTGCTATAGGTCATCAAATGTATAAATCAGATGGTTTAATTGTAGTTGGCAAAAAAATATAATCATGAGGGTAATTAAATGAGCAGCACACAATTAAAAACAGGAAAGTTTGTTGAATTTTATGTAGCAACTCCAGATGGCGGAATAACTCAAATTACTAGCCATGATTTGGATCAAATTGCATATCTATGCACAGATGGGTTGCAACCAATGATGGTTAGGCAATTAATTTCAAACGAGCTTGGGCTTAATGATAAGAGTTGGAGCGATCACTTTGACCCTGTACTCGAAGCAATTAGAAATAATTCTCCAAGACCGTTGCCATCAAGCTATCTTGATATTGTCAATAAATTCAATCTTTGTTCAGCTATGCCTGTTTCTGATAAAGGACACATTTCATGGAGGCCAAATGGTGTGGTCATAAGAGAAGCGATAGAAGCAGCTGCAAGAAATGTTGCTATGGAGTGGGGAGCGCATGAGATGGTTAATCCAATGTACATAGATATAAATAATAATACTATTGGCCAATTGCTTGGAGAATTTCATGAGCGGGATTATAGAGTGATTGGTGATCCTGGAAAAAGAGAAGGTATACTAAGGTATGCATCTGATCCTGTAGCATTTCCTTTTATGAGCATGGTTGTTGTAAATGAGTCGCAGACACCTTTTAGAGTCTTTGAAGCTGCAAACTGCTTTAGAAATGAGCAAGAAGGGGAGGTTAGCGGATTAAGGAGAGTAAGGCATTTTCTTATGACTGACCAACATGCAGGCTGCAGCTCAGTTGAACAGGGCAAACAAGAATATTATGATTTAACAATGAGGTTTGGGGAATTAAATGATCAGGTTATTGCAAAAGGAAGATGGGTATTAGGTTGGGAACTGACAAGAGATTATATGAAAGAAAATCTTGAATTTCTGCTAAAAATGACTAGAGACTTAAATGTGCCTGCTTTCTTTAAAGTGCTTCCTGAAAGGACGCATTATTGGAATGTAAAAAGCGAATACCAAGCATTAAGCCCATCTGGTTATAATGTGCAGGTTTCAACAGTACAATGGGATGAGATTGATGGTGCAAGATTCAATATGGGTTATAATAATAAAAAAGGAACATTCACACCTTATCCTGTAATAGTACATGCGTCAAGTTTTGGTAGCTTAGAAAGGGCAATGTGTATTATGCTTGAAAGCACTATATACGATATAATATCACAGTTTCAAAAAGGAAAGCAGGCTGTTCCTTCACTTCCTTTATGGATTTCACCATCACAAGTAAGGATTTTGCCTGTATATTCAAGTTCTAAACAAGATAATGATGCAAGGCTGCAAGCATCAATTGACCTGGCAAAAAAATTACATACCTATGGAATAAGAGCTGAAGTTGACGACAGGGAAAATTTAACCATTGGTAAAAGAATTGCACATGCAAGCCAACATTGGACACCGTATATTGTTGTCATTGGGGATAAGGAAATCCAGAGTAATACTCTTAGTGCTACCAGAAGGACTGATGGCCAGAAATTAGTACTGGATGAAATGGCATTGATTCATGAAATTATCGGTGGTATTGGTTCAATGCCTAGAATTGAAATGAGACAGCCATACTTGTTGTCCATGCAAGCAAGTTATATGGTCCCTTAGATTATGACATCTGCTCAAAGTAAAGTTACTGGGACAGTTCGGTTTACCAATGATTTGCTAGTAGAGCTACAGGAAACGCTTGGAAATGGAGAAATCGTATATGCGATTCCTTTTACACCTGTAGGGAATGCAGGGTTGCCTTTTTTTCCTGGAGTTGAATTTTTACCAGAAGAGGAGGTATTTTTTCAAGATGCAGACAACCCTGACAGAATAGAAGGTGGCTATTATGCCGTTTCTGAGAATCTTGACATGCTTTTGCATGCAGTTCATTCAATTCCTTTAAGAAAGCCAATAATTCCAGATTTTTCATATTCCGATAATTATTTTATTTCTTTTGGGCCAAGAATGCCAGGTGCACTTGAGAGGAAATGTGCAATATCCATATTTTCTGAAAGAGATGATAAGCCTGTTACTTTCATTACTAATTCACAGCTTCAAGGATATGTTAGAGAAACGCTTGCAAAAAGATATGGAATTGAACAAATCCTGTTTCCTCCAGTTGGTGGAGCTTTTGGTGGGAAAGCATTTACTCCTTTAGAGGAATCTGCGATTAATCTTTCTATCCGAAGAAAAAAGACAGTTGTTGTCTTACTTCCAAACGAAATGACACATATGTCACCACCCTCAATATATAGCCTTAGTGGCACACCAGAAGGTTCTCGCATGATAATTGATTCGTTTTTTTCAGTTCCATCTGTGTATAGCGGAATTGTATTTGGCACACATATAAATAATGGCGGTATTTATGACCCTGCAAAATCTGCTCTTCATCGTAATCCCATTTTCAATCAACACATACACGAGCCTTTTTCCATACATACCGGTCCAATTAGAAGTTTAAATGTATGCCAGCCAGTAGGAGCAATAGAAATTTTTAATGATATCCAAGCGTTAAGGCAAAATAAGGATGCATTAGATTATAGGCTTGAAATATTAAGGCCAGAAGCAGCTGCCATTTTGAAGCAGCTGTTTAGTGTTGCCAAAAAAAAGATTGAGTTAGTTGATGCCAGGATCGCTGCTGAAGCTCATTTGTTGCCGGCTTATATTGAAAGGGTTTCAGCTGTTGGTGTAGGCTGGTATCAGCCAGGATTTACATGGTATGACGATAATGTAAAGATATGTGTAAAAGAAAATTTAGTAGAAATAAGGACCTGTTATTCTGATTTTGGGACGGTGCCGGAAAACAGCATGCTAATGATTGCTGCAGAAATGCTTAACTGCAGCGTTGAAAGCATCAGAATTGTAAATGACCCAAGCACAGCAATCAAGGACCATGGTGCTTCAAGCGCAATAATGGCTTTTTATAGAATGATGTCATTTGTATGCAATCAGATAGCGTCAGAGCATGATTTTGTAAAAGAATCTCCTATTTTTGATTATTTGAAAAGTAAAGGTGTACGCGATTTAGATTTTCATGTTTCATATAAAGATGATGCAATGCTCAATTTTGAAGGTATGTCGTATGTTGTGACTGTTGCAGATGTATTGATAGAAAAAGATACAGGAAGAATACAAATTAAGGATCTTGAAATAATTGCTGATGTAGGCAAAGTTTACGATGAAAATTCGGTAATAGCACAATTGCGGGGAGGTGCTGTCCAAAGCATAGGTGATGTGTTATTTGGATTTTCCCCGTCTATGCCTGATGAAATAGGATTGAACTTTAATTATTGGCATGGATATCCAACAGCTATGGATATCCCTTATATAGGTGTAACCTTAATTGATTCACCAAGAAATCTCCCTCTCGGAGTAGGTGAATTAGGCTCAATGACCATGATACCTACGATAGCAAACGCCTTAATGCAAGTTGCTTACAGGATAGGTAAACCTCCTTTGGTAAAATTTGATTTTCCACTAACTCCAGAAACTGTATATAATATGCTTAAATAAAATGACAATAGACTTTATTTTAAATGAAACAATGCAATCAACCCAATTAGATCCAACTACACCTTTGTCTGATTATATTAGGAGATATTATTCTTTGAATACAAAAGAATCTTGTGGAGTTGGGAATTGCGGAGCCTGCAGTGTTATTGTTTATGACCCCAACAATTCAAAATATACTCTTGCCAATTCATGTTTACTGCCCCTGGGAACAGTTATTGGAAAACAGGTAATAACAATTGACGGAATCAGCAAGGACGGTGAACTTGGAAGCGTGCAGCAGGCATACTTAGATTTCGCAGCACCTCAGTGCGGTTTTTGCACACCAGGTTTTGTCATTGCAGGAACATATTTTTTGCTAAAGATGAATGGAGAAAACTTTGATGATGAAGCCGCCAGAGAAGCTTTATCAGGAAACCTGTGCAGATGCAATGGATATGGCCCTTATGTAAAAGCCTTGATGTCTCTTCAAGGAACTGTCCCCAATTTAACGATACCAACTGATTCAGTTCCAGCCTGTTTGTATAGTGACAAAAACTGGTATGCACCTATAACTATTAGGGACGCACTTTCGTATTTGAAAAGAACGCCTGACGCAGTAATATATTCAGGAGGCACTGACATTATGCCTAAATGTCGAGATTTAATGACAAAACATATTTTATATATCGGGAATATTTCTGAATTATTAGCGGAAAAAATAACAATCGATGGGGATTATATTTATATTTCAAGTTCAACCACTTTTGAAGAAATAATATGTTCAAGCCTTTTAAACTGTCTTATTCCACAGATGCCAGAAATGTCACGAAAAGTTGGTTCCCCACAGGTAAGATCTGTTGCTACATTAATTGGCAATATCTGCAATGCATCTCCTATTGGTGATTCTCTACCATTACTATACGCATTGGAAGCTGAAATTGAAATTTGTTCCTTATCTAATGATTATTCAATAGAAAAAAGATACCTTTCTATTTCTGATTTTATTACAGGTCCAAATGAAACAAGTATTAAGGAAGGTGAGCTTGTTACGAAAGTCAGGTTCAAGAAGCCAAAAGAAGGCGATAAATTCTATTTTCAAGCTTTAAAAACAAGAAATGCCCAGTCAATGACCATTGCAAGCGTTTCCGCAAAAGCCCATTACGAACCTAATAGCCATACTTTGACTAGCTTAAGACTATTTGCCGGAGGCGTCGGACCAACTGTAATCAATTTAGATGACATAGTTGACTTAACTCTTCAAAAAACACCTAAAAAACTGATTGAGCATGTGACTGAAGCCTATGATTCTGTCTCCCTCCAACCAGTATCTGATTTAAGGGGAACATCAGAATATAAAAGGGAGATGATAATACAACTGATTTTAAGGATAATGTCCGAAATAGTTAACTAAAATCATGCCATCATCAGCTAATAAACTAATTGGTTTAATGGCGTAAACATAATATATATATATAGATACTTATTAGTAACTCAGTAATAACAACTTTTTTGGTTGGAGATCCATGGCAATATATACTACATTAAAACAGAGCCTTAGTGATGGGCAAATTGGATATGGCAATTTACAAAACAATTGAGGAAAAAATTAATGGTTTAGAACCTGGAAGCACTGTTTACGTTACTGGACAAATAATGGCAAAAAGAAAACATGGTACCTGTTCTTTTTTAGATTTGGTTGATGCATCTGGTCACATTCAAATTGTTGTTGATAGCAGTCTACCTGGCTATGAAGAATTAATAAAATTAAATAGAGGTTCTTTTGTTCAAATTAATGGCACACTACAGAGTGGAAGAAAAGCTTTGGAAATTCTTGCGGATAATGCCGAGATAATTTCACCAGCATTAGTCACTTTGGAACCAAGCCCGTGGCGAATCGATGGAATGGATACAAGATATCAGGAGGCTGTAATTGGCACGCCAAGTTTCTATCACTCTAATCCGCAGCGAATGGCGGCATTAAGGGTATATACTACATTAAGACAGGCTTTTCATAGATACTTTCAAACTAATGGTTATTTAGAGGTTGTTCCACCAGTTATGACTGCTTCAACAATATATGGAAGAGATCTTGCTGTAAAAGCCGAAGTTAATGGAGAAAATATTTTTTTAACTCAGTGCTCAACTTTTGAATTAGAACCTTTAGCAATGGCGCATGGGAATGTATATACTATTGCGCCAGCTTTTAGAAATGAATCCGCAGGAACTAAAAGACATTTAAATGAGTATTATCATTTAAAAGCTGAATCTCTTCTTGCAACACTAGATGATTTAATGGCGCTTGCTGGAGATGCAATATACTGCACTGTATCAGATATGGCTGGTTTATGCCAAAAAGAATTGGATCTGCTTCATGCGAAAATAGATTTAGTTTCCCTCAACCCACAAAACTTCGAAAGACTTACTTACAAAGAAGCTAGAGATGTTGTTAATGGATTGGGTTCAGATCTTCCTTTTGGAAAAGATTTGTCAATCTCGGATGAACATAAATTGATAGATCACTTAGGAGGAAATAAATATGTTTGGATCATACATAAGCCTGCTGAATCAGAAGGTTTTCCATATAGATTACATCCGGATGATCCTACGTTAACTTTAACAGGAGATTTAATAGCTCCACATAAAGCAGGAGAAATGGTTGGAATAGCTGAAAAGATTTATAACGCTGAAGAATTGGTTGATAGAATAAGGGCAAAAGGGTTTGATCCAAACGATTATTTAGAATATATTCATCTTAGAAATCTTGGAATGCCACCTCATGGCGGTTTGGGGGCTGCACCTGAAAGAATTGCTTATGGCTTAATGGATTTGCCCCATATAAACTGTGTTATGCCTTATCCAAGATATCCCGGAAGAAGAATACGTGGAAATTTTCAGGCTCCTAACACGTAATAACCAAAATTAGTTAATGAACAATTTATATTCTGTGTAGTGAGTTTGTTACCTCACTGTAAAATTTGGGTACGGTAAAATATACACAACATATCCAAAGTAATTCAAAGAAAGAGTAAGAAGCGAGGATGTAATGCTCTTTGACTTAAAGGAAATTGAAAAAAGGCTTTATCCAGCAACAATCGCCGGCTTTCCTGGCATTGCCTGCGATGCTTTTTTCTCAGCGCTCTTTTCAGCTAATTCAATCCTTACTTTTGTCTTGAGGCTTTACTCAAGCTTGTCGTTATCCTTAAGGAGCGCGCTATATTCATCATCCTGGCATGGTTATCCCTTGAGGATCTTGCTTTGGTCTTGGATAATTTTTGGCACTACTTTGGTTATATCTTTTTCATGCATCCTTAATTCAGTTGACATCAGTTTCCTGATTATTTCTCCTGCGTTCCTAGTCTCTTCTGGTAATATCTTAAGATGGAGTCAATTTTTGCATTGTCAAGAACCCTCTGGCTAAAGACCAGAGGCATGTTGTTAAGCACACCAAGAAATCCGAGCCAACTGCGGATTAAAACTAACTAGAATTGCACACAGGGATTTCTAGCGTTTCAAAAATAGCCAATCACTCTTTTTCTAGCTTCTTCAAATTTGGGATAAGACTTGACTAAATACTTCATTTCCTTATCCAAGATGCTTTTCTTATTAATAACTGCTTTCTCAAACAATGTTTTTGAAAATTTAATGTTGTAATAAATCAAAAGCAAAACACGTTCTGTGGAACAAAGAAATTAGTAGCGAAAAATACGCAATCTTTGCAAAATCATTCAATGACTTATCCTGCTCAATATATACTTTATTTTGGAATTCCATATTCTCTTTTCTACCTATAAACCAACTCATAAGTATGATTATTATATAGGGAGCGCACGTATTAATCGTAAAATATATTATCTGCGCTCCAATATATCGTGCGCATAAATAATTACAAATTAGTATGCGCACGCTATAAGTAGGTTCACGCACACAACACAACTTTTAAATATATATTCACTTTCTGAATTATTCAGTTGGTGAATATTATGAAATTTATCAATAGAAAACAGGAAATTAAAATAATTCAGGAATGCAAAGAGCTTTCAAAAAACAAGCTCTACTCTTTATGTATATACGGCCTCAGAAGAATTGGAAAGACAAGGTTAATACTTGAAAACCTTGATGAAAATGATTTGTATTTTTTTGTAAACAAGGATAAAAGCAGCCTAAGCCTTCTTAGCGAATATGAGCTAATTCTTAGAAATAAAAAAATAATTACTGAATATGAAAAAATAGCAGAATGGGAGCAGCTTATCCAAATATTGATTGCACGGCATACAGGGTTTATTGTATTTGATGAGTTTCAGAATTTTGAAAATGTTGAACCTTCAATATTTGGAATCATTCAAAAAGAATTTGACTTAAATGAAAACAAAAAAGAGTTATTATGGCTTTTTTCAGGCAGCTCTATTGGATTGATTAAAAAGCTTTTTTTTGACAGAAGCGAGCCGCTTTATGGAAGAATTAAGCGCAAAATGCAGCTTAAAGAGCTAAATATTCACGGTGTTATTGAAATGTGCAACAAGCTTGAAATTAGTTCCTTTTCAGAAATACTGAAGCTATACTTTATCTTTGGTGGCTTTCCAAAATATTATGTATCTATTGAAGATGAAAAACTAAATTCAACAAAAGAAATAATTGACAAATTTTTTTTATCCACAAATGCTGTTTTAGAGGAAGAAGTTATGGGAATTTTAGCAATGGAATTTGGAAAGCGCTCAGGAACTTATTATAATATCTTAGGCAGCCTTGCACAGGGAAATTCAAAGCTTAGTGACCTGGCATCATCATTAAGCACTAAGCAGACTTCATTAACAAGGCAGATAAGAGAGCTGATAGATTATTTTGAGCTAATTGAGATAGAAAAGCAATGTATTGGAAATAAATCTCTTATGAAATTTAAGCATCCTCTCGTTTATTTTTGGTTTTATTTTTTCTTTAGGCAAATATCTGACTACAAGATCCGAAAAAAAGAGTTTATTTATCATTTTTGGCTTAACCTGAATAATTTTTACAGTAAAAGATTTGAAAGTTTTTGCTTGGACTTATCTAAATGGCTTTTTCCAGAATACAAAATTGCACGGCAATGGGGAAAATTCAAGGGAGAAAAAGGAAAAAACACTTATGAGCTAGATGTTGTAGGCATAAATGAAGAAAAAAAAGAAATCCTTTTTGGTGAAGTAAAATGGCAGGATAATGTTGACCCGACGCCAATTCTTGGAAGCATAAGAAAAAAAGCAAATCACGTCTTGTGGAACAATGATAAGAGAAGCGAAAAATATATTATCTTTGCAAAGTCATTTAAAAATAAAATCGAAAGCAAGGATGTTTTGCAGTTTGACTTAAATGACATTGAAAAGAAACTGCTTAAATAAAAAAAACAATTATTAATAGTATCTACCCAACAACAATCGCCGGCTTTCCCGGCATTGCCTGTCCTGCCTTTTTCTCAGCACTCTTCTCAGCAATCTCAATTATAATATTTGTTTTTAGGCTTGATTCAAGCTTTTCTTTTGCAGCTAAAAGCACGTTATATTCCTCGTCTTGTGAAGTTATCCCTGATGGTATCTTGCTTGGATCCTGAATTACCTTAGGAACTATTTTAGTTATATCTCCTCCGTATTTTCTAAGATCAGTTGACATAAGCCTCTTAATTATTTCACCGGTATTCCTCGTTTCATCCAACATTATTTTAAGCTGCGCAAATAAATCATATTTCCATTCAGGCGATACAATAAGTGTTATATTTTTTGGCTGCGCAATTCCGCTTAATTTAAGCACTACATTAATGTCTGACATGGTATTTTCAAAAAGCAAATCTTCAGCTTCTGCCTTTAAATCGATTTTTGCTTCATCATACACTGGCCATGAAGACAAAGAAACCATGCCCTTTCCTCCAAGCTTTTCCCAAAGCTCTTCAGTAATATGAGGGCAGAACGGATGCAGTAATTGTATGAACTTTTGTGCTGTATCAATAGATATTTCTTCTTCTTTTTCCAGTTCATCAAACAATTCTCTTAGCTTAATTATTCCAAGGTTATACTTGAAGGCAGCGATAAGCTCAGTATATTCTTTTATTATTCTGTTAAGCTTGCTTTCAATTTTTGCGCTGGATTTGCCAATTTTTATTTTCTCAAAAAATGAAAATATTTTTGAAATATATTTAAAGCTTGATTCCATTCCCCTGTCAGACCACACACTGTCGCTATCCGGGCTTGCAAGTGACATTAAGTTAAACCTAAGTGAATCTGCACTGTATTTTTCAATAATTTCTATCGGATTTATCACATTCCCTAGTGACTTTGACATCTTGTTTCCGTCGGCGCCATGCAGCATTCCCTGGTTAAACAACCTTGTAAAAGGCTCGTCACAGGATAGCATTCCCATGTCTCTTAGTGCTTTCACAAAAAACCTTGCATAGATAAGATGCATGCATGCGTGTTCCGCTCCGCCAATATACTGGTCAACAGGCATCCAATACTTGCATTTTTTCACATCAAATGGTTCAATTTCATTTTTACTATCAGCATATCTTAAAAAATACCATGATGAATCAAAAAAAGTATCCATGGTGTCTGTTTCTCTTTTTGCGCTTCCCTTGCACTTAGGGCACTTACAATCTACAAATTTCTTATTTGTTGCAAGAGGATTGCCAACTCCAAATTTAACATCTTCCGGCAGAATTACTGGAAGCTCATTTTCCGGAACAGGAACTATTCCGCATTTTTCGCAATAAACCATTGGAATAGGTGTTCCCCAGTATCTCTGCCTTGAGATAAGCCAGTCTCTTAATTTATATTGCACAACTTTTTTTCCATACTTGTGCTTTTCAATATGCTCTGAAATTTTTTCAATTGCATCTTCACTGGAAAGTCCGTTAAACTTGCCTGAATTAACGAGTTTTCCTTTTTTTGCATAGCAGAATTTATAATTTAATTCATCAATTTTAGAAGTAATTCCTTTTTTAGTTATAATTCCGCTTATTGTTCCGTCTGCAAAAGCTCTTGATACATCACTTTTTAAGTGTGCTTTCAGAATCTCAATTACCTGATGTGCATTTTTGCTATCGGCAACAATCGCATAATCAGATTCTCTTTCTTCAATATATATTTCAATTTTTCTTATTTTTTCAAAAAAACCAATATCTACTTCTTTTTTAGATACGACCAGATGCATTTCAGAATCAATATCAATTACTTTTTTTAAAGGGATATTATATTTTATTGCAAATGCAAAATCTCTCTCATCGTGTGCAGGGACTCCCATTACCATTCCGCCGCCGTATTCTGCTACAACAAAATTGCCTGCATATACAGGAATTTTTTCTCCTGAAAGAGGATTTTTAGCGTAACTTCCGGTAAACACACCTTCTTTTTCAAGAAGATTCATTTCTTCGTTGCTTGCATTTTTCATAGTAGTTGATTTTATTTTTTTTAAGAACATATCAACTTCTTTTTTCTGCTCTTTTATCACAAGCTCCATTAATCTTGGATGCTGGGCTGAAATAACCATAAATGTCACTCCAAATATAGTATCCGGCCTTGTTGTAAAAATTGTCCATTTCTCACCGTTTATTTCAAAAGCAATCTCTGTGCCATAGCTTTTTCCAATCCAGTTTTCCTGCATTATTTTTATCCTTTGCGGCCATTTTAGCTGCGGAATAAAATCAAGCAGCTCATCAGCATATTCTGTTGTCTTAATAAACCACTGCTCAAGCTGCTTAATTATAACATCTGTATCTTCATGCCGCCAGCACTTTCCTGAATGCACTTGTTCATTCGCAAGTACTGTGTTGCATTTCGGACACCAATTAACAGCGGATTTTTTTCTGTAGACCAAGCCCAATTCAACAAATTTTAAGAAAAAATACTGGTTCCACTTGTAATAATCAGGTTTGCATGTAACTACAAGCCTATCCCAATCATAGCTTATGCCAAGCGCTTTTTGCTGCATGATAAAATTTTTTATTGAGTTCTCAGTGTAGCTTTTAGGATGCTCTCCTGCCTTTATTGCAGCATTTTCAGCAGGAAGGCCAAATGCATCATATCCCATCGGATAAAGAACATTATTACCATTCATTCTCATGAATCTTGCGTGGACATCGCCTATTGTGTAGTTAAGCGCATGACCCATGTGAAGGCCCGAACCTGAAGGATATGGAAACATCTCAAGACAATAGTATTTTTTCTTTTTATGGTCATCTGATACTTTAAAAGATTTATTTTCTTCCCACTTTTTCTGCCATTTACCTTCAATTTCATTCCAGTTTGCCATTATACCACCGCTTTAAAAAAACACAGGAGAATATAACTGCGCATCTACAGTAAGAGACTCAGCAGCAATTTTTTCATATTGTTTGGTATCTTATTAGAATATTTAAAACTATTGAAACAAAAAAAGTAGAAAGATTTATATATTCCGCAAATTTATATAAATTTATGGAAGATAAATTATTTATTGACAGAAAAGAAGAACTAAAGCAATTAAATGATGCATTAAATAGAACTGGCCCTGAATTAATAATTATCTATGGAAGGCGAAGAATTGGCAAAACCCGTCTTCTTAATCAGATAAAAACTGACATTTTAGTAATGCTTGAAGAGACAGATTATTCTTCTAATGTAAAAAAAATGGCTGAAGCAGTTTCAATTAAATATAATTATCCAAGTTTTAATCCTCAAAGCTTTACTGAGATTTTTAAAAATATCCCTGAAAAACAGGTAATATCATTAGATGAATTCTCTTATTTATCCGGCTTTGGAGAGTTCCAAGCAATATGGGAAGAAATATGCAAGAAAAAATGGCATAAACTAATCCTTTGTGGAAGCCTGATTCGAGTAATGGAAGATTTAAATTATTCATTAAAAAGCCCGCTTTATGGAAGGGCAACGCAGATAGTAAAGGTAATGCCTCTATCTTTTCCATATGTTGTTGAATGGTATGAAAAAAGAGAGATAGCGGAGATTATGCAAACTTATTTCTGCGTTGGCGGAATCCCCAGGTATCTTGAAGTAATAACTAAGCCGTACTTATTAGATATTGAAAATGCATTTGGAAAAAATGGACTCTTGCTTCGAGAAGGCAAATTACTTATTAAGGAAAATTTTCCAAGCTCAATTTTATTTCCCAAAATTTTGTCTGCTATCTCAAATGGAATCACTGAAGCTACAAAAATC
Source organism: archaeon (assembly GCA_043801855.1). Classification (GTDB taxonomy): domain Archaea; phylum Nanobdellota; class Nanobdellia; order Woesearchaeales; family GW2011-AR15; genus CAYTWW01. The sequence continues at coordinate 41,302 of JAZDLQ010000071.1, forward strand.
GCTAATTTTGCAGAAATAAAATCCAGCCAGATAAGCAAATATTTATCTGTTCTAATTGATTATGGCTATATAGAAAAAAGATTTCCAGTTCTTGGCGGAGGAAAAAAAGATGCCAGATTTTATCTCGCTGATAAATTTTTTGCTTTCTGGTCAAGATTTATATGGCCGTTTTACAGCGAAATTGAAAACGGAAAACCAATTGATCTTGGCGAAAAATTAAACGCTTATTTTGGCGTTCAGTTTGAAAATTTAGTTATTGAAATTGCACATGGTCTTTTTACAGACATGTATGACAAAGCAGGGCGGCAATGGCAAAAAGATGTTGAATTAGACTTAGTTTGCACAAACGAGAAACATAATGCAATTCTGTTTGGCGAATGCAAATGGCAGGATAATGTCAATCCTGAAGCAATCATGGCGCTGCTTCGGCAAAAAGCAAAGCAGATACTATGGAACAATGAAACTCGAACTGAAAAATATGCTGTTTTTGCAAAATCATTTAAAAAAAGAATTGAGGGTAAAGAGATTTTGTTATTCGATTTAAAAGATATTGAGAAAAAAATAAGTGTTTAATTCTCATACCTTCTCTATAGATAAAAGCCTACTTAATTTCTCGAAAACGGCCCTAATCTTGGTTTCGTCTTTATCTTTTGAACCCCATGAAACAACCAATATATTTTTTGTTCTTTCATCTACAGAAGTTCTTATTGAATCCTTGTAGCCAACAACAGCAAATATCTTCTCTTCATCTTCAAGAATAATTCTTCCTTCTTTTATCTTCTGCAGTTCAGTGTGGCCATATGGTAAATAAGAATCTTTGCTTTGCGCAAATCTCACCTTTACTTTTCCTTTTATTTTGCCTAAATCAAACATTCCAATTGATGTTAATTCTTCACATGAAACAATGTTTCCAGCATCAACTGCTGAATTTATATTTGGGAATTCTCCTTTTGATAAATAGCGCTTGATAATTGCCTCTGCTGCTGAAGTGACATCTGTTAAGCCAAGTTTTTCATGGAATTCTTTATACTTAATTAATTCAGGCTCTTTTTCAAATGAATCATTGTCCTTCCATTTATCGATAAGTGCTTGTTTTTGTTTGGCAAATAAGTTTTTACTATCTGCAGCAACACTTATATTGGCAATGTTTATTGAGTCAATGATAAGCCATTGATATTTCTTAATAATATTATTGTGAATTAAAAACCCTGATTGTTCAGTATAAATTTCAGTTGGCTTTGAAAATGATTCAGTAATTGGACCTAGATTTATCTCAACACACGTAACAGGAACTTCCATTCCGAAATTAGTTAGTACAACTGGCGCAACCTCACCCAAAAACCCAATCTTTTTACCGCCAATAAAAATATCCCCGGCTCTTCCGGGAATTAAGCTTCTATGTGATCCTTCTGTAATTTTATATTCTTTGTCAAGCATTCTCATTAAATAATCAAGCGCCTGCCTTGCATCAGTGTAATTTGCGTCCTTATTTGCAATTATAATGCAAAGCTTTGTTTCTTCACGGACATTTGTCTCTTCTTTAGTGTCGATTGAAAACACTTTCCCGATTGTAAAAAGCCTCTGCGGGTATTCGTTGTGCTTATTTGTGCCAAGGACCTCCATCATCACAGGAAGCAGCCATTTTCTTAGCGAATCATGCTCTTTTGAAACGGATTTTAAAATCTCAACAACATCTGCTTCGTAATTCATAACTAATGTCTGTTTTTCCTTGTTGATTAGGTGAAGTGTGCTTGCTTCCAAATAGCCAAGGCCGACAAGGCAATCTGCAATCCTGTTATTGAATATTGACTCAGGGCTCTCCTGGCCGACAGTTGAAATTTTAGGGATTTCTTCTTTAAAATTTTCATAGCCGTATGCAATTGCTACATCTTCTGAAAAATCAGCCTGATGCATTATATCTGCCCTATATGGAGGAATCATTACTTTATTCTTTTTGACGCTATAGCCCATTTTTTCAAGTAGTCCATTAATTTCAGCTTTTGATAGTTCCAGTCCAAGTCTTTTATTTATATAGCTATAGTCAATTGCTAATTCCAATGTGCTAAAATCAGGCGTTGTTATTATCTTATCAGGATAAACCACATCAATTGAATAAATATCAGCTCCCATATCAGCAAACATTGTAACAAATATGTTAAGCGCATATTTAATATTAAGATAGTCTGTTCCAGTACACTCAATAAAGACCTGTTTTGTAGTCAATTCAACTTTACCAGTATCATGAGAGTTAGTGTAAGGAAGCATACACATAACGTTATCTTTTGAGTCAATAAAAAAAGGATATTTATCATAACCTTGCTTTTTCCAGCTATCTGCAATGTATTTGTATTCTTTTGATGTTGGATGTACTTTCTCAGTTTCTATTGCAACCATCTTTTTTTCAAAACCTAGAGGTTGAAACATAACTTTGGTTGGGTCTTTTGCAATATAATTAATTGGGAAAACCACATTATCAATAGGATACACACCATATGCAGATTTATTACGTTTCCTTCCATGAGTCATTGCCAATTTTTCCTGCATCTGCATAATTTCTCTAATTCTATCATCAGTAAATTTTATGTTTTTGATTATTGCACAAGCAGTATAAGGGCGCATTGCAACAGATTTATCTACAATAACTTTATTTCCTGATTTTTTTATTGCATAATTAATAAATCCTGTTTTAATACCTAAAAAAGAAGATAATGCTCTGCCATACCCTTGCGTCGACAGCATATCCGGCCTGTTAGGAGAGACTTCAACAACAATTTCATTCTCATCGCTTCTCTCGATTGGTGTTCCTAGCATAAGCATCCGCTCAAAAATAAACTTATCTTCGTAGCTTTGGCCAAGAATCTTATTTAATACTTCCCTGTTGAGGCTTACTGTTGGCATGTTTTTGTTCTCCCCACTCTATTTTTAAATTATATATTGATTAATATCTCAAAAAATTCATTGTGTCTTCCATTTTTTTCTTCGTGACTTTTGAATAAGAGTCAATTGTCTGCTGAACATCGAACTTGGTGAATGGGTTTTCTGATGATTCTTTTGATTTCATTAGCTCAGATTCATGACCTTGCTTTACATTTGCTTCAACTTTAAATTTTTTGATTATTTCATCCATTTTTATCAAAAATCTTAACCATGCATAAAAGATTAAGATTTTTCCTCCTTGTTTTTGTTTTCTTTTTCAATTAGAGAAGCGTACTCTTGTAAAGCAGTAATCATTTTTTCTACAGATTTAGTCTCACTTATTATTTCAAAAATTTCGCCTTCATCTAAATCCGCGTACTCATGTGCAATTTTATTTCTATTTAATATTAACCTAATTAATTTAGACTTAAGATTAGAGTCAATTATTTTATGCTCATGCAGCTTAATAAAAATGTCGGAATATGTTTGAGTAAAGCCAAAATTCTGACTTATAACAATTTCATTTCCAAGATCTATTGATTTATTAATTATTGTAAAGCAAATCATTGAAGCTGCGTGATAATTTTTAAAATCAGCCAAATCTGCCTTTGTTTTAATATTTAATTGTGCTAACTGTCCAACATACTTATTGATATCCGATACTAGAGTAGCAATCCTTTGCTTATCTAACATGTGCCAAATACCTTTGCAATATTTTTATCAATTATCCACCTAAAATCAAGGTAACTCTTAACCGTATAATACTTATCATTATGCAATTTTTTTTTATCCCTGATTAAAAGGGGTTTTCCATCGCGAAAGACCCTATACCTAATTAAGATAGGCAGCTCATGAAAATAGCTTATATCAACCTCATTTGAGCAGCAGCAAAATATATCTGTTTTTTCTTTTTCAGATATTTTCTTATCAGCAAATACGCAGATGTCAATATCAGACAAAGGGGTTTGCTTTCCCGTAGCATAAGAGCCAAATAAATAAACTGCATAGACTGATTTTATTTTGGCGATATTCTCTGCCATCTTACTAATATTATTAAGGTTTAGTTCTGTCATCATTTTTGTATATTTTTGTTTAGTCTAATTTAGATTATACTATTTTATGTTTTTACTTCATCCACATTTTTATCTCGCGAAGATGCGCTGCATCATTTCCATACATTAATCTTAAATCATCAATTTTATAATATTCCATTAAGAGCCTGTCAAATCCTGGCCCCCATGCAAGGACAGGAATGTCTTTTCCTAAAAGAGGAACAACAACCTCAGGCCTGAAAACTCCTGCACCACCTATCTCAAACCATTCTTTTCTGATTGGGTGAAATACTTCAATTTCAACAGATGGCTCTGTATAAGGAAAATGGCTTGGGTGGAATTTTGCATCAGGATAACCCATTTTTTTAAAAAAAACCCTTAGATACCCGAGCAGATGCCTAAAATTTGCATTAGGGTCAACTACTATTCCGTCTGTCTGGTTGAATTCAAAATGATGCTTCCAGTCAATCGTTTCATTCCTGAAGCACTTTCCGACTGAAAAAAACTTTGCAGGCAAATCTGTTTCTTTTAGTGCAGCTAGTGTTTTTGCAGAAAGAACAGTTGTATGAGTTCTTAAAACGTTTTTTTTAGCCTCTTCTTCTGACCAACTATATTGCCAGCCGCTGCTTCCTGCAATTCCTTTTTCATGTGCCAGTTTTACCCTATCTAATGCTTCGCCATACGGCAATTTTCCTTTAAGCGGATTTTTAATAAAAAAAGTATCCTGCATATCTCTGACAGGATGGTCCTGCGCAGTGTAGAGCGCATCAAAATTCCAAAATGAAGTATTTAAAATAGGCCCTTCCATCTCCTTAAAACCCATATCTGTCCATATTTTTTTTGCATAGTTTACTGCCTGCGATACAAAATGCCTTTTGCCACCGTGAATTTTAGGGACATTTATTGCAACATCAAACTTTCTAAAATCCTTGCCTTTCCAATCGCCTGTCTTAAGCATCAGAGGAGTTAATTTTTCAACTGTTTCATTGTTAAAGCTTGCAGTATCTCTTATTTTTTTTCCTTCATCAGTCAAAGTTGCATAGACTAATTTTTCTGTTGATACTTTGATTATATTTTTCCTTTTTTTAAATTCATTAACAGCATATACTTCTTCAGCCTGCAAATCATTAACTTTTTTCGGGAATTTTCCTTTAAGGAACTTTTCTTCAAGTGAGTCTTTTGCAGCAATTGTTTTACCTGAAAATGTAATTGATATATGCATTCCTTTGTCATCTTTTTTAATGTCTATTGCCCCTTTTTGCCTTAACAGTCCAAGGCAGACAGTGACTTCATTCTGGTCAAGCGATGCCTTTTCTTTTAATTGTTCCAAGGTCAATGGTTTGGCATCTGCAAGAGCAAGCATGAACCTTTTTTCAGGAAGACCATTTTTAGAATAAGCTAAACCGTTAGAGTCAAGTTCAACTACATCATATGAATCTTCATCAAGAGCTGCCAATCCCTTATTTGTCAGCCATTGTAATCCTCTCATCACTTCAATATCGAGAAGTGAAGTCTTAGACATTATTTCTTTAAAAGGAGTTTTGACTAAAATATTTAAAAGAACTTTTCGCTCAATTGCAGTTAATGTATCAGATATATTTGATTCAGACATTATTTGTATGTAAATTTATTAGTGTATAAAAAGGTTATTGATTAAAAAATTTAACAAAAATGAAAATTCGATAAAATGTATTGTGACTACTAATTAGAAGTAATAAAAGATAAAATTTATATATCAGAATGACTACTGAGATGACATTTAAAAATTGAAAAAAATATCATTCCAATCCCAAATTCTGTCCGTTATTTTTTCAATCATACATGGCGTTTTTTTATCATAAGAAATATCCATGAAATTATTGTATGCCTGAAACA
>JAZDLQ010000084.1:0-4843 GCA_043801855.1 archaeon
AAACTTGCTACTTATTATTATCTCGAAAAACAAGAAAAAATAGGCGCTAATTTCAAAACTAAAACTGTTTTATATCTCGGAACTGCTGAAAAAATTCTTAAGACATACAATGAATTAGAAAATATCAAAAAAACAAAAAAATAGATTAGTTCAAACAACTGTATAATACAACAGGTTTATATTTGCATGCTTAATACTTTTTACAAGTTGAATTTAAAAAACAAAGGTGATTTTCAATGAAAATTTTAGTTACCGGCGGTGCCGGCTTTATCGGCAGCAATCTATCAGATGAATTAATCAAAAAAGGCCATGAGGTTATTGTTATTGATAACTTATCTTCCGGAAAAAAAGCAAATGTTAACTCAAAAGCAATTTTTTACGAGCTGGATATTACTGACCCGAAGCTTGAAGAAGTTTTTAAGAAGCATAGTCCTGATTATGTAATTAACCATGCAGCACAGATTAGTGTGACAAACTCAGTTGCAAACCCTTTAAATGACGCAAAATCTAACATACTTGGGCTTATTAATGTAATTGAAAATTGTGCAAAATATAAGGTAAAGAAAATAATTAGTGTGTCTTCCGGCGGTGTAGTTTACGGTGACCCAAAAGATCTTCCTGCAAAGGAAGATTATCCTTTTGATCCGCTATCACCTTATGGCATAAGCAAAATGACAGGGGAATTCTATATAAGGTTTTATAATAAAATCCATGGCCTGCGTTATACTATATTTAGATATAGTAATGTATATGGTCCAAGGCAGGATCCGCATGGAGAAGCAGGAGTAATTGCAATTTTTTCTAGGCTTTTAATTGAAGGAAAACAGCCAAGAATATTTGGCAGCGGAGAGCAGCAGAGAGATTATGTGTACGTAAAAGATATTGTTGGCGCAAATATCATGGCGCTTACAAAAGGTGACGGCGAAGCATTCAATATTGCAACAGGAGTACCAACTTCAGTTAACACTCTTTTTAAAAACATGAAAGAGATAACTAAATATTCAGGGGCTGCAAAATATGAACCGGAAAGGCCAGGTGAATTATTCAGGAATTTCCTTGACTGCAGCAAAGCTAAAAAAATTCTATCCTGGCAGCCAAAGTATACATTAAAAGAAGGATTATCCGAAACAATTGAGTGGTTTAGGAAAAATCCTTAATTTTTTAAATTTGCAATTAGTAATTATTCTTTTTTCTCTCTATTAGCCTTTATTTCAGTTTCAAGCTCGCTGATTCTTTGCGTCAAAAACTCCATTGTTCTTTTGTTGTCAAGAGGATTCAATAATTCTCCGCATTCAAGGCACTTGAAATTTATCTCGAAAGCCTTATCAAAATCAACTCTTGCGCAGGCATTCCTGCACATGTAAAACTCGTTTGCTTTCTCTCGCTCAAGCCTTTGCTTTAGCTCTCTTACTTTTATATATTTTAATTTTTGGTATAGATAAAATATCTTATCCTGCGTAAAATCCCAGTAGCAAATATACCAGCCTTTTATCTTATCTTTTTTCCTGATAAAAGCTGCAAGATTATTTTCAAACAATTTATACAGAAGCGCTCTTGCCTCATGAATATCTTTTTTCACAGATTTTGCTATTACAAATTCTGATGTCTTTTCCTTATCCTTTAGATAGAATACTATAGGAAGAGCTTCTTCGCCGACAAACTCGATGACAACCTCTTCAATCATCTTATTTGTTACTCTTTTATCGACTTTTTTTGGCTCGTCTTCTTCAACTTCTGCCTCTTTTTGCTTTTTTGCAGCAACAAGTGGCTTTTCTTTTTTCTTTGGCAAAACCTTAATTTTTGCAACTTTTTTTATCACACGTTCTATTTTCTTTTTAGGCGCTGCTTTTTTTACAATTTTTTTAACAGTCTTGGTAGGCGCTGCTTTTTTTAGATTTTTAGAGACGACAACAGGTTTTTTGGCTGAAATTTTTTTCTTAGGAAGAGCTTTTTTAGTTTGCATAATATTGAATACCCCTCTATTTAAATCAATTTACGTGTAGGCTTTTATTTATATAGTTTGCGGAAAATTAAAAAATTTTGAATGGATAATAAATAAATCAAGAATAAAAAAATAAAAAAAAGTTTTTTTAATTTTTTTTCTTAAAGTCCAGCTTGTTTCTTAAGCGTCTCAGCTTTATCTGTATACTCCCATGTGAAATCCGGGTCTTCTCGTCCGAAATGGCCGTACGCAGCTGTCTTCTTGAAGATTGGCCGTCTTAATTTCAGGTGGTCGATTATCCTTGATGGCCTGAAATCAAAGTTCTTCTCAACTAATGCAACGATTTTCTCTTCAGGGATCTTGTTTGTGCCAAAAGTTTCTACTAATATAGACATTGGCTTAGCAACTCCAATGCAATATGATACCTGAACTTCGCATACATCAGCTAGACCTGCTGCAACAACATTTTTCGCAACATACCTGCTAAAATATGCGCCGCTTCTGTCAACTTTTGTAGGATCTTTTCCTGAGAATGCGCCGCCTCCATGCCTTCCCATTCCGCCGTATGTATCAACTATTATTTTTCTTCCGGTAACTCCAGCGTCAGCAACAGGGCCTCCTAAGACAAACCTTCCTGTGCCGTTTACAAAAAACTCAGTTTTTTCATCAATCCACTGTTTGCAGACTGGCTTTATGCAGTATTTGATTATCTCTTCCCTTAATGTTTTTAATTCAACATCTGGGTTATGCTGGGCTGCAATCACAACTTTATCTATCCTAACAAGTTTTCCGTTAAAATATTCAACAGTTACTTGTGATTTTGAGTCAGGCCTAAGGTATTTCAGTTCTTTATTTTCTCTTAAGTCTGAAAGCTTTTTGACAAGTTTATGCGCCATAAGAATAGGCAGTGGCATAAGTTCTTTTGTCTCATTTGTAGCAAATCCAAACATCATGCCTTGATCTCCTGCGCCCTGCTCGTGGTCTTTTAATTCATCGACGCCTTGGGAAATGTCTGAGCTTTGCCTTGAGATATTTACCCAAACTCCGCAAGAATCGCCGTCAAATCCAAATGATGGGTTATTATAGCCAATTTCTTTAATTGTCTTCCTTACAATATCTTGTATCTCTACATAAGTTGATGTTGTGACTTCTCCTGCTACCATCAAAGAGCCAGTTTTTGTTAAGCATTCAATTGCAACTCTAGCACCTGGATCTTCTTTATATATTGCATCAAGAATAGCATCGCTTACCTGATCGCATACTTTATCTGGATGGCCTGGGCCAACACTTTCGCTTGTAAAAAATACTTTTCCTTTTCTATAAACACTCATTCTAACAACCTCCCTATTTTTTTTAATGTAAATAATTTCAAAAGGCATTTAAAAAGATACTTGATAATAATATTCTTTTTGGAATATTTAGTAAGGATTATAAATACTACCTGTTTAATTATAATAATAATGGATGAAATCTCATCAATAAAAGCAATCAGGAAAAAGCTTGGGATAACCCAAGGCGAGCTTGCAATAAAATCAGGTGTTTCTCAGTCGCTGATTGCAAAAATTGAATCTGGTAATATTGATCCTAGCTATACAAATGCAAAAAACATATTTGAAACCTTACGTCAAATTGAATCAAAAAATGAAATAACAGCAAAGGAAATGTTAAATTCAAGAATTATTTTTCTCTCGCCAAAAGACACTATCAAGTCAGCAATTGATAAGATGAAAAAATATGAGATTTCACAGATTCCTGTAATTGATTCAAATGAAGTAGTAGGCTATGTCTCTGAATCAATTCTGTTGGATAATCTGCTCCAGCAAAATTCCCAGGAAGCATTTATAGAAAGTGTTATGGAATACGCTCCGCCTGTTGTTCCCGAAAGCACGACAAAAGAAATAATAGTCTCACTTCTAAAACAGTTTCCTCTTGTATTAATTAAGGAAAAGAGCAAGTTAAAAGGAATAATTACAAAAGCGGATTTGATAAGACTTTTGTACAAATAGTTCTTTTTTAAAATAACAAAAGCTGAAAAATTAATTAATGCATTTAAGCTTTTGAGACAAAAAGGTATTCATGAAAATACGATAATGAATTATGTAAATGCATTTGTTACTTGCAAGCCAAGAGTTTATAAATGTGCTGCTTGCGGCAAGCAGATTACAGTTTCATCGCAAGGAATTATTGGACCTTGCCCCCCCATTAGCAACAAGCAAAAAATATTTTTCGCAAAATCTTAATAATAATCCAGATCCGGAAAACGATATCACATGGAGAGAATGGAAAAAAAGAAGCCCTTTACTAAATGAAACATGCCTCGAATGTGAGTGTCTTGCCAATTGTGGAGGAGGATGCCCCTATCTGGCTTATAAAGAAAAAGGAAGCATATACGAAATTGATGAGCGGATATGCAACATTTCAAAAAAAATATTGGAATGGATGATCTGGGATTTGTATGACAAGATGCAAGAGGATAGTAAAACTCAATGAATTTCTTATATCCTGCCTTATCGTCATTTTTTGCTGTACTTCTTATTTATATATAAATGTACTGGCATTTAGAAATTTAACCTATAAAATTGAGTTTTGTCGGGTGCATGTAATTAAAGTAGGTTAAGCCTTAACGGCTGCTTCTAGCAGTGCATTGTGGCGCAACCCAAAATTATCTTGTAAACTACCGAGGGCTCAAGCCCCTCAGCGTTTAGTTAAAGGCTATTAATTCAGATTGGAAAATTTCTTTTTTCCAATGTTTTTCTTGGTATTCTTCAATATAATGCTGCATTGTATCTTTGTTTACTTGCCCAACACTTCTATAAAAATGTCCTTCTGACCAAAATTTTTTACCCCACAATTTTTGGTTAAACATTGAAAAATGACCTTTTCTCATCATATAAGAACTGT
>JAZDLQ010000025.1:0-25999 GCA_043801855.1 archaeon
AATTGTTTTTTTGAAATTTTAATTCCTGTTGGATATTTTCGTTCATCAATCCTGCATCTTACTTTTAATCCGTTTTTTGTAGTTGTCGAAGAAATTAAATTTACAATTACTTCATGGCTAATAAGAGGATTAGCCCGCCAATTGCTGCTAATAAACGAGAATAATCTGTGCTCTATTTTATTCCATTTGCTTGTTCCAGGCGGAAAATGGCAAACAGATATCGGCTTTTTTATTTTGTTTGCAAGTTTTTGCAGTTCTATTTTCCATAGCTTATTTTTGTACCCATTACTGCCGCCAGCATCTGCAGTTATCAAAATAGAATCAGATTTGTGATAAATTTCTTTACCCATTGTTTTCCACCACTGCCTTATGCTTTCGACTGCAAAAGCAGCTGTGTCATGGTCAATCCCAACACTAACCCAACCATTATTTTGTGACAAATCATAAACACCATAAGGGCATATTTTACCTAATTTCTTATCCAAAAAATCATGCACTTTAACTTCAATAGGATTTCCTTTTGGCTGCCAATCCCTTCCAGCATTTTTGTAATTGCCAACTATCTCTTTTTTCTTTGCATCTACAGAAATAACGGGGTTATTTTGGTTTTGTTGCTGTTTAACTTTTTCATTTATATATTCAAACTGAGCATTTCTATCAGGATGGTCTGTTCCTTCTTTTGTCTTGACATTTCCTTGCAAACTATAATTTAGCTCACGCAATAATGAAGATACTGTTTCATGGCTTATTTTATGACCTTTTTTTCTTAGTTCTCCTGCCAGGTTTCTTAGACTTTTTGTTGTCCATCTTAAAGGAGATTCAGGGTCTCCTCGGCTTGTTGGTTCTACCAAATTTTCCAAATCTGGTTTGATGCATTTATCCAATTTTTCTATTGTTTTTCTGCCGCCACCGTGTTTTCGCACTCTTTCTTCCAATGTTGATTTGCCTACACTAATCTCTTTTATTCCTCGGGCAATCGTATTCCTGTTTAAACCTGTTGCTTTCGATACTATTGTTATTCCGCCACGACCTATACTCTTTGCTTCAGTTGCTGCAAATATACGGCGAGAGCGCTCATTTAGAAAAGGAGACAAAGCTTCATATTTTTGCTTGATTTTTTCAATTTGCATTTACATTTTATTTAGTAAATGCTACTATTTATATTTTTCTATTTTGCTATAATTATTTTTTGACAAAGCCCTAGAGCATCAATTTTGGATTTATTTACGTCTAATGAGATGACCTTAGCAACATCTGAGATGGAATTGCTAACTATTATTAATAGTTTAAACGCAGGTAGCCAAACTGTTACCTATACACAATTGCAAAATCATCTTTTGGGAGGTACAAAATATATGACAACAGATGATGTTGTACATAAATGTTCATCTGACGGACATTTTGTTACTTGGGATAACCACAATCTTCTATCACGCACTTTATCTAATTTATATCAGGCAGGCTTAATAAGAATTGAAGGAAAAAATATTAGCCTATCTGACAAAATAAAAGAGTATAGTGTCTCAGCGATGCAAGGATACGACTATATGGTTCCTCAAGACATATATGCTGTTAAATCATTAGAAGAGGCGGCTGCTCTTGGAGTGATAACTGATTCGGATTATCAATGCATTGAAAGACAATCAGAACATTGCCTTGGCGAAGAGACTACTGTTACTTTGACCGGCGATGTTAGTTTCAACCTCGGAAACGGTAAACTGATGCTTGAAGGAGAATATAATTGGGGAAGAAAAGTGTATATAGTTGCCAGCAAACCCGAATTTGGTAATTATGAAATTCAGTTTAATTCCAGAAAAAATGCCATAGAAAAAATTTTTAGACCGTAGTTGTCTTCAATCCAAAGTTATTATTATTTATTGAGTTTTCTAACATAGTTTTCAATGGCTCAAAAAAACAGATTAAAGACAACATTCATTTCATTTAGTTGTCTGAAGAACTGATATAAAAAAAAGTGGGCCCGCCCGGACTTTCGTGAGCGATGCTCTCGCATCATGCTTCTCACTTAAACCATCGGTTATTCGAACTGATTTTTTCTTGTTTAAAGAAAAAATGCAGTTCTTAATCTGTTTTGCTCCGAGGGCTTTTCTTAAAAGCGCTCTCTCGAACCGGGGACTAGCGCCTTTCCTGAGTTTGCCGCGAAGGAAAGACAATTGAAAAATCGCTTTTTCGCGATACTTGTAAGGGCGCTGTCATAGCCACTAGACCACGAGCCCAATTTGATTTTGCAGTTGCAATCTTTGATGCAGACTATTCAAATTTTTTGCTTTTGAATAGTCTTCGTAGTCTTTTGCGCATAGCGCTTTTGTAAAAGCCCTACCATCTAGACCACGAGCCCAGCAACTTAGTAGTTAATTGTTGGAAAAAAGCGCTCTTTTTATAGTTTTCTGCCCATTTTGACCGAAAAGTATATTAATGCAATAGAGTATATTAGTATACATAATGGTATCTCTACCTTTTATGAAGAAAAAAGAGCCTGAAAAAAAAGCTTTTCAGAAAATGAGTACAGAGGAAAAGCTTAAGGAACTTGGCCTTGGCAGCGAGGAATTTGCAGAGGATTTTGCATATAAAAGAGTTAAAACAGGATACCCTGCTCCAATTAAAAGGCTAAGATTTCATCTTCTTGACCCTAATCATAATATTGAAAGCACATACCATCACTTCATGATTGATTTTGGAGAGCGACTTGGCCTTGATAAAAATTATAAAGTAGTTGATTCTATGGGACTTTCAGTCGGCTCGTCTATGTTTGGCAATTTGCAGTCAAGAATGGCAGCGCAACAAAACCAGGCTTCACAATACCTAAAAGGGATTGCTGACATGGTAAAGGGCATGTTTCAGATTGTAAGAGAAGTTAGAATCCTAGATGAGAGACTTCAGTTCTATAAGGATTCTGAATCAGAAAATTCTGAACTTTCGCTAAGCTCTGAGATTGTTTTAAAAGGTCTTTGGGTTGATCAGGTTGAAGGCGGAAGCAAAAATCCAAGCTCTGTTTACGGCCTTGCTGCAACAGTTGGCTTTACAATCCTTCCAGACTTATTTTTCAGGACAAAACCAATGAAAAAAAAGGAAATTGAAAAAATTGTAAAATCAATGAAATTCAATGAAAAAGTAAAAGAAATCCTTATGAGAAAATTAAGACAATATTATGAGTGGAAAGAAAGAACTAAAGGAGAACTTGAGGTCAGGAAAAATTTCGAAATAAAATATCTTAGACAGCATTATGCTACAATTAAATTGTATTTATCATGGATATCTCCGTATCTTCGAAATATAAGGAAAATGAAACATTCCGAGCATTTATCTGAAGAAGTAGATGTAGTTAAGGCATTTGAAAGTACAATTATAGAGCTTGAAACAATACACTGGAGAACCGGCTATGGAAAAGCGCCTTTTGACTATAATGCAGTCATTCTGTTAAATTTCCATTATCTTGTCAAGCCTGAACTTGCCTTTCATCATTACGAATATCAGCATAAAGGGCCCGTTCACGTCGGAAAATTAATAATGAGCATAAGAGCTTATGCATGGACTAAAAAGCAGATTGATAGTTATATCAAATACAGGAATGAGGAAGAGCTTGACTTATTAAAAGAAATTAATTCTTCAATTGAGCAGGCTATGAATTCACTTGGTGATGACCTGAAAAAATACTTAAAAAGTGCAGGAGAAGAATTTCCTGATTCTGAAGACAAGAAAAATGCAAAGCCCGCAAAAAAAATGCCAGGCATCTTAGAGCCTTTCTTAGGTATTTTCGGTGGATTCGGAGAAATTGCGAAATCCGTTAAAGGAGCGCCTGTTCCTGGCAAAAAAGATGAGCCAAAAAAAAAAGAGCCTTCTGCCCAATATAAAAACGAGCGCGACCAAACTAGAGCTAGCGTCTATGCAAGAATGTGCGCCTGGGATGGCTATCAGAGATTTAAAGAGCATCATGAACTGCTCCACTGGTGAATATATTTAAAATGGATGATTATTACGCGCCAAAAAGCAAGGAATTAAAAGAAATTGACCGAATGGAAAGAGATTTTGCAATAGATGATTTCGGTACTTCTGCAAATCCTTTTCAGCATCAGACTGAAGCTCTTAAGGCAAGAATTTTTCACGGCGCAAACAAAGTTGAATTTTCTTTTTTTGGCCAGGGAAAAAGCCATGAAAAAAATTATACACCTGAATCGTTTGGCGCAAGAGACAGGCAAGATATGAGAGAGCTTGCCGAATTTAACGAAGTTGAAACTACAACTCACGCATCTGTCGGAGTTAGCGGTCTGTCTGGCTTGCAGCAGGGAAGATTTGATGAACAGCACAGAAAAGATTCAGTTGATGAAGTAAAAAGAGCAATTCAATTTGCAGCAGAAGCGTCTACCGGAGGAGCAGTCGTTTTTCATACAGGCGAAGCTCCAAGACCAATGTTTTCTGAATATACAAGATATAAGAATGAAAAAGATGCAAAGTTCCAGCTTTTTCCTGATGAGGGAGAAGAGGAAGTGCATTATCTAGTTGACCCTGTCACAAAAGAAATCAAAATGGGAGTTAAGGAAAACATCCCTGTTGCAATTCCTGTCCCAAAAAAAGATCCTGAAACCGGCAAGATAATATATTTAAAGGATGAAAATGGCAAAGAAATAATTGATGATGTATTCAAAGACTATGACAAAATTCACCACGGTAAAGTGCCTATTTATGATTACGATGAAAAAACAGGAGACATTAAGACTGAGCTTATTACTTTCAAGGATTATCGTGAAAAAAAGGAAAAAGAAATTGAGAAAAATTATCATAGAAATCCAAATAGAGAGGAACAAGAGGAAATAATTAAGGAATTCTTTCAATGGCAGCAAACACTTCAATTGCAGTATAGTTATGGCTTTGGAAAAAATGCAGAAAGAGAATACATGGAAAGCCTTAAGCAAAGGGAAAAAATAATCAAAGCATTAAAATTTTATAAAGAATTAAAGGAGAAAGTTCCGCCTGAAGACTGGTGGCAGTATAAAAAACAAGGATTCGGCGGTCGGCATCATGGAGGGCTTTATATACCAGAAGATGTAGAAGATCCAGTTGAATATCTTGAAGAATCGTTGAACAACACTGACAGAATGTTAATTTACGGCAGGGAGCTTGCCCTTTCAGGAAGAAGGCAGGCGCAGGAAACGCTAAAAATGATAGATAGGTCTGAACTGATTCAGACTTATGCAGAAAAAAAAGCATCTGAATCAATGGGTGAATTAGGAGAATATGTGTGGATGCAGAATAAGGCGCATAAAAAAGACCTTAAAAACGAGCTTTATCTTGCTCCTGAAAATGTTTTTCCTGAAACCTATGGAGGACATCCTGATGAACTTAAAAAGCTTGTTGAAGACGGACGGAAAGAAATGGCAAAAAGGCTTGTTGCATATCATGGTGTTTCGGAAAAAGATGCTGATAAACAGGCTAAAGAAGGAATCAAGGCAACAATTGATATTGGCCACTTAAATGTATGGAGAAAATATTTTGTCGCAAAAAAAGGAGAGTCTTTAGAAGACAGAGATAAAAGGTTTAATACATGGGTTCTTGAAAAAACAAAAGACCTTGTTGAAAAGGGTTATGTCGGGCACATTCATATAAATGATAACTTCGGGTTTCATGATGAGCACTTATCAGCCGGTGACGGTAATGCTCCTATAAAAGAATTTTTGGCGCAGGCTAAAAAAGCAGGGCTTAAGGATTTTATAGTTGAATCAGGGTCAATTAATCCAATGCGAGCGTTGCCTGATACTTGGGAGCACATAAATTCATCTGTTTATCATCTTCATGTTCCCGGAGTTACTCAGGATGTATGGACGGATTTTTGGCATTCATATTTCGGCAAAACAGAAAATCCAAGATACATTGTGGGCTCCTATGCTCCAAGTAAAGATTTTAGGGGAGAGCCATTTTATACCGGCCTTGACCTTGAAGGGTTGCAGTATTTTGGCGGCGGTGAGTAAGTAAAACTTTTACTATACGATTAATTTAAATATGCAATAGCTTTCACTAATTTGTAAAAAAGAGGTATTATTATGCTGTCAGATATTGAAGAGCGAAAAGCAGAAAATGAGAATAAGTACCATCATGATGACATGGATATTGCATATAAATTTTCTGCTGAGTTGCATAAAGAAGTCGGAAAATATATTAAAGGAATAATTCTATTCGGAAGCAACGCAAGAAAAGACAAAGATAAGCATGATATTGATATTTTAGTTATTCTTGACGATGTTTCCATATATCTTTCAAAAGAGTTTATACAGACATACAGGATAATTGTGCAGAATCTTGTTGGCGACATATCAAAAAAACTTCATATAACTACATTCCAGTATACATCTTTTTGGGAGTTTGTCAGAATAGGAGACCCGATTGCAATAAATATCCTAAGAGATGGTGTCCCTATAATTGATACTGAGTTTTTTAGGCCGCTGCAGCTTTTGCTTAAGCAGGGAAGAATAAAACCCACAAGAGAAGCAATCTGGTCATATTTTTACAAGGCGCCAAATGTTTTGCAAAATTCAAGAATGCATATTGTTAGTGCAACAGTAGATTTGTACTGGGCTGTAATTGACAGCGCAGAAGCTGCCCTCATGAGCTTGGATGAAATCCCTCCAAGCCCGGAATATGTTGGAGATATGATTGAAGAAAAATTAGTAAAACCAGGTCTATTGCCTCAAAAATATGCAACAATTGCAAAAAGATTCTACAGATTGAGTAAGATGATAGAACATCGAGACATTAAAACAATCGGCGCTGTTGAATATGAGAATTATTACAAGGAAGCAGAAGAGTTTGTTGAAGGCATAAAGAAATTTATTGAAGAGAAAGCGAAATAAGATTTAAAAATGACTCTAAAGCCTGAACAATTTCTTAATAACGGAAAAGTCTTTATCTGGAAAGAGGTTTTTGCTGTAATCAAATCAAAAAGATTCTATCCTGACGCATATGCCAACATCAGGGATAAAAACGAGCTTACTGTAATTATTGACCAGAAAAAATATGATGAAAAAGAGGTCATTGAGATAGAAAAAGACTGGAGGCTACTTACATTTGATATGGTGCTGCCCTTTGAGCTTGTTGGATTCATGGCTGCTGTTTCAACAGTTTTAGCAGATGCAAAGGTAAGCATTTTTGCAGTATCAGGCTATTCCACTGACCATATCCTGGTTAAAAACAAAGACTTAACAAAAGCCTCCAAGGTGCTGGAAAAACTTGGATGCGTTGTAAAATATTATGATTGATAAGAATAAATTAAATTTACAATATCATATAACCATGAAAATTAAATTTTCTGTAACATTTATTCTTGTTGTTTTATTTTTAATCTCCTATGTTGAAGCTGAATACTATGGACCTCGACCCAAACAAGATTTCCATGTAACATTGAATGAAAATAGTATTCCAGATGACCAATTCAATCTAGTAATTTTACGCTGTTTAGATAAACCAATGGAAGATAAATACAAAAACGAATTCAATTCATGGTTCAATAGCACTTATGACCAAACTAATAACTGTTATACTCAAATATATGCCAGTCAAGTATGCAACTTATTATCATCATGCAGTAGAGAGCTAATTATACCTGAAAATTTTTCATTCGCAGTATATATTCCAAGCCAGAAGAAAGTATATCTCTCAGAATTAGTAATAAATAAATCCTACTTTTTGGGCAGTTTTAATTTAACGTTATATCCTAATGGCAGTATCAGTGTAATCGATGTGGTTCCCAATAATGTATCGTATTATAATCCTTATAGTAATGTACACAGGCCACAAACCATGGATGAATACATTAATTCTGCCTTATATAAAACTGAAAATGCTATTAAAAAGATTTTGCCAGGTACTGTGACAATTTTACTTGCTATATCACTCCTTATAATTTATCTTTTATTGGAAATAATCCCTGCATTTGCGTATATCAAATATAAAAAGATTTCATATTTAGTTTTAATTTCAGTTTTTGCAACAAATTTTATCACGCTGCCAATTCACTTGCTTTACAAACTGCCACCGAATCCTAATTTATTACATATAGTATTAAACGCATCAATATACTTAGTGATAGATTGTGTTTTTATATATACATTAAATAAAAAAAGAATCACGCTTAAGGATTCCGCAATATTAAGCATCACCATGAACATAATAAGAGATATAGTGATTGTTATAATCTCGCCTTATATCCTTAATAGGATAATACCTGCAATAATGATTATGGCATTGCGAATCAAACAACCTTGAGTATTGGGATTTTTTTCGATAACTTTATTATATATTCTTATTTTTTAGGGAATAAGATAGTATAATGGAAAACTTAACTCCAGCAATGCGCCAATACATGGAAGTAAAATCACAGAATAAAGACTGCCTGGTGCTTTTTCGCATGGGAGATTTCTATGAGACTTTTTTTGATGATGCTAAGGTAGTTGCAAGGGAGTTAGAGATAACGCTGACTAAAAGAGGGATGAAAAACAATATTCCGATACCGCTCGCAGGAGTTCCATACCACGCAATAGATACATACCTTGGCAGGCTTGTTAAGAAAGGATATAAAGTAGCAATTGTTGAGCAGCTTGAAAATCCGAAGTTTGCAAAAGGTGTTGTTAAAAGAGGCCTCGTTCGAATAGTCACACCAGGTACAATTATTGAAAACAATATGCTATCAGCTTCAAACAATTATATCTGCGCGATAAGTGTAAGCGAAAACAAATATGGCATTTCTTTTCTTGATATTTCTACAGGCGAGTTCATTTGCACTCAACTTGACTCTTTTGACGAGGCAATTAATGAACTTCAAAAAAAAGCTCCTTCTGAAACTATAGTTCCAAGCTCTTTTGAAAGTACTGATGAATATAAAAGAATTCAGACTGCCTGCTCATTTGCAAATATTTATCCTGAAGTTAATTTTTTCATCAAGCCTGCGCAGGAGATCCTGGCAGCACATTTTCAAGAAGAGTATAATGCATCAGGAATAGCTAACAAGGAAAGCTGCATAAGCTCATCAGGCGCACTTTTATCCTATGTCAAAGACACTCAAAAAAACAGCCTTTCTTACATCAATAAACTTAGATATTATTCATCGTCAGAATATATGCTTTTGGATAACTCAACAATTAAAAACCTTGAGATTTTTAAAAGCAATGATTCAACTGGAAAACAGTCTCTTTTTGACACATTGAATAAGACTGCTACGACAATGGGTGCAAGACTTCTTCGAAGCTACCTCTTAGCTCCGCTTCTCGATATTAAAAAAATAACAAAAAGGCTTGATAGTGTCGAAGAGCTCTCTAAAAATGCTATTCTTATGCAGGACTTGACTGAAAACCTAAAAGAAGTAAATGATATTGAAAGAATAATTTCAAGAATAAACTACGGGAATGCAACACCAAGAGACCTTATCGGGCTTAAACTCACAATCTGTGTTATTCCGAAAATTAAAGAATTTTTAAAAAATACTAAATCAGATCTTTTAATGCAGCTTTCCAAACTGGAGGAATTATCAGAAATATCCGGATTGATTGAAAAGTCAATAGTGGATGAGCCGCCCGCAATTACCAGTGATGGTAACTTCATAAAAAAAGGATATAATGAAAACCTGGATGAGCTTTTCGATATTTCCAGAAACGCTAAAACTTATATAAGGAATATTGAAAACCAGGAAAAGGAAAAAACACAGATAAAATCCCTGAAAATTAAATTCAATAAGATTTTTGGCTATTTTATTGAGATAACAAACACAAATAAGGCAAGTATCCCTGAAAACTATATAAAAAAACAGACTCTAGTTAATTGTGAGCGATATATCACTGAAGAGCTAAAAGAAAAAGAATCAATTATACTTGGCAGCGAAGAAAAAATAATTGCCCTTGAACAGCAGATATTCTCAGAGGTAGTAACAGAAATTGCTAAATATACATGTGCCATACAGGATAATGCAAAAAAACTCGCTGTTATTGATGTATTAAACAGTTTTGCGATAGTCGCCCAAAATTATAATTATGCCAAACCTATTGTAAAAGAAGGATATTCTCTTGAGATAATAGAAGGAAGACATCCTGTCCTTGAAAATCTAACTGATTTTGTCCCAAATAACCTTATAATGGATAAAAGCAACAGAACCTGGATAATAACAGGACCTAATATGGCAGGAAAAAGCGTTTTTATGAGGCAGGCAGCGCTTATAATAATTATGGCACAGGCAGGCTCGTTTGTTCCAGCTAAAAGATGCGTGATTGGTCTAGTTGACAGGATATTTACAAGAGTCGGCGCATCAGATGATATGAGCAGGGGACAAAGTACGTTTTCTCTTGAGATGAGTGAGACTGCCCAGATATTAAATAATGCAACAGAAAATTCATTTATTGTCCTTGATGAGATAGGAAGAGGAACAAGCACGTTTGATGGTATTGCAATAGCATGGGCAGTTGCTGAGCACATCAATAATAATATCAAGGCTAAAACCCTTTTCGCAACTCATTATCATTCATTAAATGAGCTATCTAGTAAGCTTGAGGGCGTAAAAAACTATAACATTGCTGTAAGAGAAGAAGAAGGAGATGTTATTTTTTTGCGAAAGATTGTCGAGGGAGGGACAGATAAGAGCTATGGCATCCATGTCGCGAAATTATCCGGAATACCAAAGAACGTAATTACGCGCGCCAAAGAAATACAATTTATGCTTGAAAGCGAGGATACTATTTCCGAGAAAATTATTGTTGAAAAAAAAATCGAAAAAAAAGAAAAAAACGAAAAAATTACTTATTCTAAAACAATGCAGACAAGCTTAAGTGATTTAACCTGATGCAAAAGTTTTTATTTTAAAGCATAACACTTTTAAAGATTGTTTTGTTTCAAATGAAAAAAAATGCTATTAATTAGGCTTATTAAAAACCAGGATGAATATAAGAAAACCCTGGAGATAAGAAATTCTGTTTTTGTCAAAGAACAGTCTATACCAAAAGAGCTTGAATTTGATGAGCACGAAGAAGAGTCAATGCATTTCATTGCTTTTGAAGGAGAAACAGTTGTCGGTTGCGCCAGGCTGCGGCAGATTGATGATAACATCAAGCTTGAAAGAATATCTGTATTAAATGAATTTAGAGGCAAAGGATACGGA
This sequence comes from archaeon, assembly GCA_043801855.1. GTDB lineage: Archaea > Nanobdellota > Nanobdellia > Woesearchaeales > GW2011-AR15 > CAYTWW01. The sequence continues at coordinate 11,147 of JAZDLQ010000025.1, forward strand.
AAAGAGATTGTTAATTTTCTTGTTAAGTATGCACTTAAGAATAATCCAAAAAAAATCTATGTGAATGCGCAGCACTTTTTATTTAATTTCTATAAAGAGCTTGGATTTGTGCCTTACGGAACGACATTTTTTGAAGCTGGAATTAAGCACGTGAAGATGGAATATAAGGGAAAGAAAGGATAAACTCCGTTTCACGCTTTAATTATCTCATAGCTTGCTTTGTTCATCCTATTCATGATTGCTGTTCCTATGCCTTTCTCACAAACAGCTTCTGCAAAGATAACATTGACTTTAGCTTTATCAAAATCCCTTAACGCTGAAAAGAGTCTATGGGCAAATCCTGATAAGTCGTTTCCAAGGCACAATGATAAATCAGCTTCTTTAAATTTATTATTTGAATGGGAAATAATACCAACCTTTAGCCCTGCTTTTTTTGCCTGCGTTGCTAAGTATCTTATTTTTTCATTAACTGCAGCCTCGTCTCCTTTTACGATTATCAAATCAGCAGACGGTGCATAATGCTTATATTTCATGCCTGGTGCTTTTGGCGTATCCTTTGCGCTTTGTACATTTAGTACAACATTTGACAGCACTTTCTTTAAGTCTTCCAGTGTGATTTTTCCTGGGCGAAGAATTACTGGTGGTGTTACTGTCATATCAACAATAGTTGACTCAAGGCCTATTTCTGTCTCGCCACCATCAATTATTATATCAACCCTACCCATTAAATCTTCAATTACATGCTCTGCTTTTGTCGGGCTTGGACGCGATGCAAGGTTAGCTGACGGCGCTGCAATCGGAACACCAGACTCTTTTATCAGCGCAATTGCAATTTCATTCATTGGCATTCTTACAGCTACTGTATCAAGGCCTGCTGTTACTTCAGGAGGTATTTCTTTGTTCTTATGCAAAACCATTGTAAGAGGACCTGGCCAGAACTCTTTTGCTGCTTTTAGCGCATCTTTTGGCACATTAATTGCGATAGAGCCAAGTTTTGAAATATCAAAAATATGAACTATCAGAGGATTATCTATTGGCCTTTTTTTAGCCTCAAAAATTTTTTTTACTGCTTCTGCATTAAGTGCATTGGCACCAAGACCATATACTGTTTCAGTCGGAAAAGCAACAATTCCTCCTTTTTTTATTACTATAGCTGCCTCTTTAATTTTACCTGCCTGTGGTTTGTGGGGATTTATTTTTAATATTTTTGTCATTTTCTAACGCATTCTATTAAATTATCCTGGATAATAAATTTAACAGGAAGAAACGCTTCAATAACATAAATGTTTGCCTTTGCGTGAAGTGAAACAGAAGGAATAGTTATTTTTGAATCAGAAAATAGCGCCATCAAAGGCAGTATCTGATCAACCATGTTTTCATCAACACAAAAATTTCCAACAAATGAATTCAATAGCTTTTTGGCTGCTTCCTCACCGACAAGCTCTGATTTTTTTCCTTTTTCGCCAAGGTTATCAGCACCGATTATCACTGGGTTTAAATAATCCTTATCTTCATTAGTAGAAAAAACAGCGTAGAGAGTTATTCCGCTTCCTGTTGATAATGTATCACAGTGTTCAATTCTTATTTTAATTGGGGCATCAACTTTATTTAAAAAATATTTTGCTGATTTTGCCTGGCGCTCTGCGACAGACGCGTTCATCAGATTTTTTGAAGCATACGAAATTCCTCTAATCTCGATTAATTTACCTTTACTTGTCAAATCTATCTTTGGCCCAAGCCTATTCAGATCAGTATAAAAATCATCAAAAGTTGAATAATCGGAAATATGATATTTTGGGCGAATTCGCAGCTTTATGCTTCCTCCTCCCTGTGGATAAAAGCCCCTTTTTTCAAGGAAAAAAGTAATTTCTGCATACCTTTTCACCTGTGGCAGTAATACCTCTCTAAAATAATCAATAGATGGACTCCACGAAACATCTGTTCCGCCCTTTGCCTTCACTGAGACAATTTTATTCCCAAATAAACAAGGATAAAGAATAGTTTGCATAAGAAGTGTAATTGATCCTGCTGTCCCTATGTCAATGTTTAGGTTTTTTATATGCGTTTTTTTAGGGTAAAAGTCAAGAGCGTGGCTTCCTATTTCTAGCCCGACAACATCTGCATCGCAAAGCTCTTTTGCAAATTTTGCGGCAATTAGATGCTGGGGCTTAAGTCCAGGCTCTTTTCTTGCTTTGCGTATATCCGTAATTGAAAAGGATTTTCCGGTTATAACTGACAAGGCAAGAGCTGTCCTTACAATCTGACCACCGCCTTCAAGGTATGAACCGTCAAGTTTTATCATTGAAAATGTCTTAAAGAAATGAAACTTATAAAGATTATTATGTGCAATTTAAACATTTTAGTTGATTGTAGTTAAACCAACTTCTTAAAAACAAAAGGTTTTTACTAAATAGTAGTATAAAAATAATGAAAAATGATTTTGATGTAGAATTAGAACTACTTGGTGATTTTTTGCATATTTCAAATCACGATAGAATCAGTGCTCTTTATAACGATGGAATTATCAGATTAAAGAAGAGAGGAAGGCATGTAAATGTAGGAATATCACTTGATAGAATAGTAGATGATGATCTGCGAAGAAGAATATCTCAGAGTTCAGGTGGCTTTTTCGAATTAAATGACGAAGTGAAAGCAGCCATATATGACAGTGCTCCCCAACAAAATCTGGAATTAGTTATTGAGCACCAGAATGACGGAAGCAGAGGGATTATGCATGTCAGGGAATCTGATGCATCTATTGCTGGAGAAGTATATAGCACGCTGGCCTCAAGAGGATTTGTCAACGGAGAGATGCCAGTAGTTGATTATGATAATAAAATCATTACTGTTGGTGAAGACACATATAAATATAGAACAAACCGTTTTGGTACTAGACGAAAAGTTACAGTTGAAAAAATAGGTACGGAATGCGATGCAAATATCTCAATTGGCTACTCATTTGCATTTGAAATAAGTAAGGAGCACATTCATAATTTTCGAAAATCAAGTTCACCTGGTGGATACATATTTAGTCACAGAAGCACTGATTTCAATAGTTATGCGCCAAATGAATTCTCATCCAATGGTTTTATTCCTGCCAAGATTGGTTCTTTATTCACAAAAGTAGATTATGAACTTTTAAGAAAGCTACATCGAGCACTACCTGAATATTTTCATGAATTATATGCAATGTTTTTTAAGCATATGGCAGTCAATTTTGTCTATCCATTGGCTACATACTTTATTTTTACACAGGGGGAAGTCAATGGTAGTCAAGGAACAAGTGCTCCTGTATGGTCTCTTTTACTACCATTTATACAACCTTTGGGTAGCATATGGAAAGAAAGGACAGCTCATGAAAGACTACAGCGTGATGTTTATGCCTTACATCCAGTCCATAAGGTACGAAGCAGTATTGCTGCAGATATTTCCCATATCTGTGATGTATTAAAACCATTTACTCATCTTGAAGAATTGATTTCATATCAGGAAAGGACATTGCATACTCAGGAGAGAAAAGAAATTGAAGGATATGCCTTTTCCGGAGAATCTGCACAAACAAAATTCAATAGAATCAGAGCGTATCTGACTATTCGGGACATTTCTGTTAATCCGGAAATTGAAGCAGCAGTTGCTAATCTTGCATCTCTTCCCTATACTGGAGATCTTGAAAGCATATTAAACGGCGCCAGGCAACGGATTGCTTGTCGATTAAAACAGCTGAGCGGCGTTTTAGAGGATCCTGTTTTTAGAAACATTAGTACATTATTTCTTGAAAGTATATTCCACAAACATACAAAATATGAATCCTGGAGCCACATTCAATCTGATATAGAGCTTCAGATAGCAGAAACGATTCGTGTTAGATCTGAACATGACTCTGTCGTACATCATTCTACATATATTGATCAGGCAAGAATATGCTGTGAAAGAATTACACAAACAATTAAAGAAGACTTAGTAAATATCATCGCATTAACTGTTACTGGCTTTGCAGCATTGCATTATAACATCCCGCCGTGGGTGTATGTACCTATAATGGCAACATCCTTCTGGTGGAATACAACCGGAACTCAAGATAGAATGATTTATGATGCAGCAATGAGAGATCCTTTAAGCCAGTTGTTTGACGGAGATGCTCAAATTGGAACAAATGCTGCATTTGCTGGTCTTAATGAATTTAGGGCATTGCTCAATAGCTATGCCTATACTGGCGCATTATCAGGAGGTCTATTATACACAGCGGCCTTTGCATTAAATGAAATATTCAAGGTACCTGATGCAATTAATTATCTGCTGCTAGGTATTCCCATTATACTTGGCTTACAGTATTATAACCATAGAAGAGTTTATAGTAATATGGCAGAAAATTATGAAAAAATGATATCATCCCGTCAATAGCTCTTCCCAAAGTAAATCCAGTACTTCGCAGGTTTGACGCAATGGATGCAATTGCCGTCTGATTTTTTGGCATCAAAAGGAGTATTAAGGGTTTTTACTCCGCCAGTTTTTGCCTTAATTTCTTCTTCGCATTCAGCAGCTCCGCAGTGCAATGCATATATCAGCTTTTTATTTTCGGCATGCTTTACAAATTCACTCCAATTATTTGCAACTACTGTACTTTCATGCATTCTTTTTTTTGCTTTCTCAAATAAGCCAGTCTGGATATCGCCAAGAAGCATTCCGAATTTTTCTTTTAGCTGTGGGATTTTTACTGTGATTTTTTCACCTGTATCTCTTCTAACTAAGACAACAACATTATTTTGGACGTCTCTTGGACCTACTTCAATTCTGACAGGGACTCCTTTTAATTCCCATTCATTATATTTCCAGCCGGATGAATATCCTTCCCTATCATCAAGTTTTACAGAATATCCTGATAGTATTTCTTTTATTTTTTTAGATGCTTCAAGAACCTGCTCTTTAGTTTTTTCAAAGATGATTGGAACGATTACTGCCTGAATAGGTGCTGCCCTTGGAGGAATGACAAGCCCCTTATTATCGCCATGCATCATAATCATTATTCCTATACTTCTTGTTGTTATTGCCCATGAATTTTGCCACACATATTTTTTTTGGCCATCCTTATCAAGAAAATTAATGTCGAATGCTTTTGAAAAATTCTGCCCCAGGCAGTGTGTTGTTGCGCCTTGAATAGCCTTACCATTAGGCAGAAAAATTTCAACTGAATTTGTAAAATCTGCGCCTGCAAATTTTTCTGTATCTGATTTTCTTCCAGGCATTGTAGGAATAGCATACAAGTCCCTAAAACAGTCAACATAAATATCCAGTACGTCAAATGTCTCTTGAACTGCTTCTTCCTTTGTGGCAAATGCTGTATGCCCCTCATGCCACAAGAATTCCCTTGTGCGTAAAAATGGGACAGCATATTTAAATTCCCATCTGACAACATTGTTCCACTGGTTTAAGCGAAGAGGAAGATCATTATGAGATCGTATCCAATTCTTATAAGAATCATACATAATTGTTTCAGATGTTGGCCTAACTGCTAACCTTTCATTTAATTTGGTTTCTCCTGCATGTGTTACCCAGGCAACCTCAGGAGTAAATCCTTTTACGTGCTCCTTTTCCTTGGTTAATAGAGATTCAGGAATGAACAAAGGAAAATAGGCATTTTGTACTCCAAGTTTTTTAAGCCTCGGATCAACAAAAGAGACTACTTTTTCCCATATTGCATAAGAATATGGCCTAAAAACAATGCAGCCTGAAACCTTGGTGTAATCAGCAAGCTGCGCTTTTTGAATCACTTGAGTATACCATTCACTAAAATTTTCCTCTCTTGTAACATTTAGCCCAAGGGTTTGCTTGGTATCCATTTTCTTATCATGTGGCTCAAAAGAGATGACAGTTGGATTTTCGAGATTCACAAAATCTTCTGTTTCTATTTCTACAGTCTTATTCAAAACACCTGGCGAAAAAAATATTTTTGGAAATAATAGCAGGCTTTTATCAACAAATGTATTTATCCCAACCTGTTTTCCAAAAGGATGTACGCTTCCTGCTTCGATACCTAGTTTTTCTTTAACTTCTCCTAGTGTTGCAAGAGTAACTTCCATACTTAACTCTTCTGTTAGTTTTTTATTATTTATAGTCTTGTTTCCGGGCAACACTACAAGAATATACTCTCCTGCTGGCGTCTTATATAGCATCGATTTTGCAATCTGACTTTCTGCTACTCCTGCTTTAAGTGACTGCTCTTTTGTTGTCTTGACATCAATATGAGTTATTTCCCTGTATAATACCTTGTTTTTTTTAAGGTAAGATAGAATATTTTCTTTTTCCATTATTGTTCACAATCTAGCCTATAATTTAGGTTTATTTATTAAATTTGTTGTCTCTATAAAAAAAATAGAAGAAATTATTTTGTTTTTCCAAGTTCTATGCTTCTTGCAACTGCTTTTGCAACTGTTTTTTCAATAATTTCTTTGATATCAGAAGATTCAAGGATATTTCTTCCTGCAACTGTTGTTCCGTTTGGAGAACTCACCATGTCAACAAGCTCTTTTGGCGAAAGAATCGTCTCCTGCAATAGTTTAGTTGTTCCAAGAAAAGTCTGAAGAGTCAACACTTTTGCTTCATCATATGTCAATCCCTGTGATACTCCGGCATCAATAAAATATTCAATCAACCTCGCAACAAATGCAGGTCCTGAGCCGGAAAGGCCTGTCACTGCGTCCATAAGTTCTTCTTTAACAGGAACTGCAATACCTGCTGAAGATAAAATTGCTCTGACAATATTTTTATCATGCTGCCTGCATTTGCTGCTAAACGAGTATCCTGCTGCCATTTCACTGATTAAGCAGGGTGTGTTTGGCATAACCCTTACAATTCTTGCATGAGGCATACTTATTTCCAGCGCCGTAATTTTTATTCCGGCTGCAATTGAGATGATGAGCTTATCTGTTGCACTTATTTCAGATACAGCATTAAATACATCCTGAGGCTTTATTGCAATAATTATTATGTTACTTTTTTCCTCAAGCTCTTTTACGCTTTTAGTTTTATTTATGTTATACGATTTAGCAATCTGTTCCATTCGCCCGGTGTTTTTTTCAAAGCAAAATAATTTAAATTTTCCAGATGACATCGCTTTAATTAGCGCCTCGCCCATCTTGCCTGTTCCGATAATTCCAATTTTTTCCATGTTAAAAACCCCTTGCAAAAAAAGAGAAGATTAAAGTTAATATAGCTTTCTCCTTAGAAGTTATTGATTATGAATTAATATGAAAAATAATGCCAGCTATACTAATAAGGTGCCTGCAATAACTTTAAAAATATACAACAACTGCGTTAGTTTATTGAAATATTTCATAGTATTGGTGCCTAACCTTGTCTAACAGGATTATTATTCCGCTTGAAGCTTTAATAATTTCTGCTGAGATTGGGCTTGATACGCTCCATAAAGGCATCAACGGTGGATTGGGAATTCTTGTCGGAGACTGGCTGAAAAGCTGTGCTGATATGGGCATTCCTGTTGCAGGCATTACAAATTATTATCCTTTTGGATTCTTTGAGCAGGAGATAGATAAATCTGGATGGCAGATTGGAAGTTTCAGATACGGAGATTGCCCGCCTTTGTCCCAGCAATGGAATCCTGCAAATTTAGAAATGCAGCCATTTATCTCTGGGGACCATACAATTGCTTCAACAATAAACGGCCTTGATGTTACTATTGGCAGCTGGCTTGATTATGTTATGCCATCCCCTGGAACAACCAATGGAAACCCTGTTCCTTTAATTTACATGAATCTATCCGGACTTAATGGCCTTGGCAGGCTTTATGATGATGACTTAAAGCCTGTCCAGTTTAGGATGCTTGCAGCAGGCCTGCCTATTGCTCAAAAGTTATTTAGCGTCGATAATCCAAAAATCCACCTGAATGATAGCCACGGTGCACTCGCAACTATTGAACTGTATAATCAGTTAAGACCTTTGCATAATAGTGTTGAAGATACAATAAAAGCAGTAAGAGCGCTTACAAGATTTACTACTCATACAATAGTCAGCGCTGCTTCATACGGCATGAGCATCGGCCAGATTGAAAGCGTAATGGGCAGACAGGTTGATCCAGAGCTAATAGATTATTTTAAAATCAAAAGAGATAACCTTGATTTCGGATGGCTTTCGATGATGATGAGCGGACAACACCAGGGTGTAAATGGCGTCGCAAGACTTCATACAGATGTAACAAGAAACCTGTTTTCTGGAGTGCTTGGACCAGAGCAGCTTCATAATATCACAAATGGCGTCCATCACATGACATGGACATCACAGCCATTCATAGATTTATATGACCAAAAAATCAGCGGCTGGAGGAATAACCCTATGTTACTATGGGATGCGCCTAACCTCATTGCAGATGATGAGATATGGGATGCGCACCAGACAGCAAAGAATAGCTTAACAACATATATCAATGACACATATTCTAAAAAAAGGCCTGATCTTGTTGTTGGTGGAGATTTTTCCGATGATGCCTTGACAATAGGGTTTGCAAGAAGATTTGCCACATATAAAAGAGGAGACTTACAATTCATGGGTATTGATCATGCAAGAAACATTGAAGTACTCGATAGCTTGCCACAGGAAGAATTCTTAAGTACAATCGATAATCTCATTGAACTAGGTGAATATGTCAATAAATATTATCATAAAGATCTTCAGGTAGTAATTGCAGGCAAGGCACATCCGAATGATGATCCCGGAAAACTGATTCTACAAAGAGTTATTCAGTCAGGAAGAAGCCTTTTGGGCCATCATGTCAAGTTCGCATTCATAGAGGATTATGATATGGATAAGGCAAAAATATTAACATCAGGTGTCGATATATGGCTTAATACACCGCAGAGGCCTTATGAGGCTTCAGGGACAAGCGGCATGAAAGCAGCGCTTAATGGCGTCATGAATTTTAGCGTTCCTGATGGGTGGTGGGTTGAAGGATATCTGATGAGCAACTGCCTTGCAAAGACACTTGGTTATGGTAACATTGCAGCAGGCTGGAATATCGGTGAGAACAAGGAAATGACTCCACAATCTTTCTCAGACGAGATAAGAAGACAGGATCACACATCATTTATAGACGTACTTAAAAACCAGATAGTCCCTGCATACCATGCAGAGAATAAGGAACCATGGCTGCAAATGATGAAACTGTCAAGCGCACTAGGCGGATACTTCAATACACACAGATGCATAAGTGAATATGCTACACGCTCGTGGGGGCTTGGCACCATGCCCATGGTACAACTGTTTTATGAAAAAACATTAGAATTGCAAAGATTATATCTATCAAATAACTGAATCAAGAGAAATCCATTTCTATTCTCAAATTTCTATTTATAAATTTAGATTCAAAGTTGTTAAGCGCTAAAAATCTATTAATTTCAATGAATTTTTTGAGGGCATTACTTCTATTACATCATTTTCATTAAACTCATATTCAGTGCCAACTGAATCTGCAACAATAATACCCTGATAACTTCTGATTTTTATACTAATTTTTGAGTTTGTCGAAAATATTTTTTTGACAATTTGAGGCGGCTTATTTAGTTTTCCAACATACGGCTCTCTGACGATAACCTGAAACGCTTTTGAGTCAAGTGCAAGACTTTCTCCTCCTGCGGACTTTGACCAGGCATAGCTTCCTGCAGGAGTTCCTATGAGCAATCCTGAGCTTCTTTGGAATTCAGCTGGGAAATTGTCAGCCTTTAATTCGTAATTGAATAGCTCAAAGGGCTTTTTTGGCCCTATATAAAATTCGTTTAGGGCAAGCTCATCAACCAATCTGCAATTTATTTTTGCTTCAAGCCTGAGAAGATTAGTAATTTTAAAGTCATATTTAGCAAGCTTTTTTATTGCTGTTTCTGCGTCATTTATATTTGACCGAGTGAAGAATCCCTCTTTGGTTTCAGGGAATGGATTTATTCCAAGCTGAGGTGTCTTTATGTTATAATGCGATGCGCGTAGATATGTGCCGTCACCGCCGATGCTTATTGCAATGTCAATGTCTTTAAAGGAATCAAAAGAGAGATTTGCGCGTGAGCAAACCGAATAAAACAATTTTTCTTTTTTTAATAAAAAAATAAGTTTGGCAAGGAAGCTATTATCTGCCCTTGCACATTCAATAAGAAGTATTTTTGGCTTTGGCATCACTCTTCTTTCTGAGTTTCTTCTTCTTTTTCTTGCGAGTTTTCCTCTTTTTTCTTTTTTTTAAGAGTTGTAGGAAGGTTTCTTTTAATACCAATTGGAATAGTGCCTTCTTCATACTCTTTTTTTGCAATCTCAAGAGGACTATATTTTAATTTTATCAGCTCATCTTTTGATATTTCTCTGCTAAAAGGCGCTCCTGATGAAATCTGAAGGGCTCTACTGCCAATTAACCTTGCCTTTTCATATTTAGTAAGAATTTTTTTTGGTTCTTCTTCTTTTTTTGTCAATTTTTTCCACCTAGAGATTTTTTCTGATATCCTTTGATTTAGCAAGCGCTAAATCAATCATTTTACTAATGTCATCAAGGCTTAATGCAACATCTCCGCCTTTCTGAAGAGCGCATATCTTACCGTCTTCTGTTGTTGCTATTGTCAGCCTGCTTTCAGTAACTGACTCTTCTTCACTTGAAGGGTCAACCAAAAAATGATTTCCTATTTTTATAACAGTTACAGGAAGCGGCATTTTAGTTATTGATAACTTATCATTTGTCAATGTTTTATAATCCACTTTGCCATCCTTAACTGTTGGAAATCTTGCAGTCATCAGCGCGGAAAGAGCTGCAATTCCGGCAGCATCAAGTAAATTTCCGGCGTCATTTAACGAACAGATATCAATATTTATCATCCAGACTTTTTCGCCTTTTTCAATGCAGAGCTTTTTCATATCAATTACTTTCGATTCTCTTATTCCTCTGTCAACTACTCTTGCAAGCTCGATTGCAGGAAGTCCTGGCGGTCCAAGCTCAAATTCAGGTGAACTCATTGCCATAAGTTCTACATTGACTGCAATTGTCCCTTCATCAGGTGTATCCGGATATGGTGTTCCAAGCTCGAATTTAACACCTGCTAAAACTTCTGTCTCGCCCAATTTAACTCTTGCTGAACCTTCTGCATTTTTGATTATTGCTTTTTCAATCACAAGATTTCTGAACTCTTCTTTATTTCTTCCGTCATACCTTGTTCCTTTGCCTAAGTATTCAAGGACATGGCTTCTTAATTCTTTATTCATTTGAATCACCATTATCAGCGCAGCCAATGATTTCATATTTTTTCTTCAGGGCTGCAACCTGAATTTTATTAATTTCATCAATTGCACTTTTTGCCATAGAAAGGGCTTTAAGTAAAGTTTCCTTATCGATAATTCCGTCCATCTGAAGCAAAGTAAATTCTCCTGTGCTTGGAACCATAGCAACCGGAATATCAGAGACTTCTCCGTCAAATGCCTCTTCATTGTAATCAAGGTCAACCAGAAGAGTTGTGTTTATCTTTCCAACCGAGATTGCTGCAACTAGGTCACGCATTTTTATTCCTGCATCTGCTAGTGCCATTGATGCGGCGCATATACCTGCGCATCTTGAGCCTGCATCTGTTTGTGAAAGCTCGATAAAAACATCAACAACTGCATTTGGAAACTCATCCAGATTCACAACTGGCAAAAGAGCTTTTTCAGTAACTAATGATATCTCTTTGCTTCTCCTGCTAGGCCCTGGCCTTACCCTTTCTCCGCTTCCGGAAAATGGCATCATGTTGTAGTTGCATCTTAGAACTCCTTTTTCAGGATTCTGTAAAAATCTTGGATACATATGCCTTGGGCCGTATACTGCTGCATAGGCTTCAGTGTTTCCTATCTTAAAATACGCTGAGCCGTCAGCTCTTGGAACTACACCTACTTTTGCCTCGATTGGCCTTAGGTCATCAAGTTTTCTTCCGTCTTTTCTTTTGTAATTATTCATGATTATCACCATTCTCGCCATTTCCCTCATCTTGCGTTTGCGATGGTGGCATCTCTTGTGTATCAGGGGCTCCGATAAATTCTTTTATCCTATCTGTAAGCCCTGACATATGGCTTTCGGTTTCAATTTTTTTTATTGCACTTACTGCCATGATTTCATTTTGCGGCTCTCCCTTTATCCATATAAGGCCGTTTTGGCCGACAATTATCTGGCAGTTTGTAACATTCTTTATCATTGAAACCATTGATCCTTGTTTTCCTATGATTCTTGGGACCTTGTTTGGGTTTACTTTAATGATTCTTCCACCGATAAGTTTTCTAAGTCCTGGGCCTTTCATTGTGACATCAACCAGGTTCTGGGTTGTCACATTGAATATTTTTGTTACAATATAGTCGCCGATATCAAAGTATTTTGTCAGGTCGTCGCCCTTTCTTATAAAGTCTGAAGTTGCGTCTTTTATTGAAAGCATTGCAACATAGGCTGAATTTGTATCCACATTCCAAGCTGAAAGATTAACATCAGTAATTTTGCCAATTATTACATCTCCTGTTTTTGGAAGATAGTTGCCTGAAAGGGAAACTAGTTTTATCACTTTTCCTTCAACCCGCACAATACCCATTGTTGAAGCTATGATATCTTCACTGCTTCTGTAGGTTCCATATCCAGGAATAAAACTCATTCCTGATGCTATTTTTTCTCCTGGAACAACGATTTCCTTTTCATTAGCCAAGAGTTTTGATTCACTCATATATATTCACCTTTATTGTTTATTATTGTTTATTATTAATATTTTTATTTATTTTTATTTATTTTTCACTGACTATTGTTGTTTCAGCTTCTCCTTTTGTAAGCTTGTTTAGGGCATCAAAAAAATCATTCTGGATGCCTGCAGGTATTTCTACTGTGCAAAGCCATGAGCCGTCGCTCATCCAGTTGTCAATTTTTATTTTTCCGAATTTTGAGACAACCGGATATGCTTTTGGAGCATATGATGGCCCGATTTTTACTCTTATTTCCTTGACAGCAAATTTGATTGGAAGAATTGGCCGTAGTTTTACAATTATGTCATTTATCTGGCTTTCAGCATCCTTCATCTCATCAATCCTGATTTTTGCTTCCTCAAATGCTCCTTCAATCCTAGTCCTTGGATGAGGAAGATGTGTCTTTGGGTCAATTGCATTTCTGCATATTATGTCAAGAATCCGATTTCTCTTCTCAATCCTTAGGCTGTCTCTGTATTCCTGAGTGAACTGTATCTCGCCGTCTTTTAAGATAACTTCTGCAACCTTATGAGGGTCGTTTGTGCCAAACAATGCTTTCATTGCCACATCTGAGGCAGCAAGGCCCTTTCTTGCATCAGAAAATATTTTTTCATACCTTAAGATTTCTTTAACATCGCTTATTTTCTTGTTTTTATAATCGATTACTTTATCAGGCTCAATAATTACTTCAAAATGCTCTCCGCCTTTCTTCAATCTTGCAAGGCTGATTTTCACCTGTTCCTGCGAAAAGTTTTTTATCGGTTGCATTTTTTACTTTTTGCCTTTAAGGACTTCGTTTAGTTTTTCTCTTGAGAGCTTTGTATATTTTTTGTCTTTTAATGTGATGTATGCTGTATCTATTCTTTCGACGTCAAAATTTGTATTAAGTGTCTTTTTAAGCGCTTCTAGGCCTAATTTCAAACCTTCATCAAGAGTGAGGTTGTCTTTGTATTGCTTGTATAGCATCTCTTCAATTTCTGTCTCTCCTTCTCCGATTACAGTTGCCTTATACTGGAAATAGATTCCTGTCGGGTCAGTTTCAAATAGGATTGGCTTGTTGTTTGCATCTACTCCTGCTATTAGAAGGGAAACGCCAAATGGCCTTAGTCCGCCACTCTGTGTACATACCTGCTTTAAATCACAAATGTCCTTAACAATTGAGATTATATCAATTGGGGTATCAAACGTGACTCTGTGCTGCTGCGCTTTTACCTGAGCCCTGTCAATTAAGACTCTAGCATCGCTTAATATTCCGGATGCTGTTGCCATTATGTGCTCATCAATCTGCCAGATTTTTTCAACTGATTCTGAAACAATTAATTTATCTACTATTCGCTTGTCTGTAACAAGAAGAACTCCATCTTTGCAGGCTATTCCCATAGCAGTTGATCCCTGCCTGACTGTCTTTTTTGCGTATTCTACCTGAAGGAGCCTTCCGTCAGGCGAAAACATTGTTATTGCTCTGTCGTATCCCATTAATTGGTGTGGCATTGGTTGCATTTACATATCACCTCATGTTTAAATATGTTTAAATTTTATAAATTTACTTTTGCTTTTTTTATGATTCCGGAACATGCAACGCTCCTGACAATCACTTCTTTTTTATTTATTTCCTTGATTAATGATAATGCTAGTCTTAATTCATCTGTGTGTTTAACATTCACTTTGATAATTCCTCTTTTTGTCTTTGGCGTGAATGTCTCTGCGAGAATCATGCATCCTGCCTTGGCGCAATTTATCATGCCAAGAGTCTTATCAATGCTTTCTTTTATTGCGGTAAAAATGTCATATTGGCTCAAATCAGAGTCAGACAAAACTTCATACACCAAATAACGCTTCTTTTCCTTTAACGAAGGCATCAATGGTTTAGTTTTCATTACCGTTTTTATACGGAGAAAAAACACTTCTGCATTTCCGTATCCTCTTCTCGCAAAGGAAGGAAACATAATGAAGTTTATAAAGATTACGGCAATGGCATCTACTGTCTCAACAGTAGATGACCATTTCATTAATTAAATTCCTTTTCCTTCAAAATAATGCTATATTCAGTAAATTTCACAGCATATTTTTGAATAACATCCTTAACTTTGCGGGCATCATTTTTTCTAACAATTAAGCAGCCATTTGTAG
>JAZDLQ010000042.1:0-50080 GCA_043801855.1 archaeon
GCTATTGTTGTAGTCATATTAAGTCACCTTATATAAATTATAATTATTATAACAATTATAATAAATATAAATGTTATATTTAAATTTATGTTTTTGTTAAAAGATAACTGTTTGCTATATCTTTTTATATCTAAAAAACATTCTTACCTGTTATGGGGGATAGAATATTATTTCTAGGAACAGGAGGAGACTCTATTGTTATTGGAAAGCAGTTTAGGGCATCAGGTGGGATAATTCTTGAAGCAGAAGGAAACCAGATCCATATTGACCCTGGCCCAGGAGCTTTGGTCCTTGCAAAATATTATGGTGTAAACCTTCGCGAAAATACTGCTCTTTTTTTATCTCATAATCACTTGAATCATGCAGGTGATGCTAATGCAGTAATAAGTGCGATGACACATAATGGCCTTGATAAAAAAGGAGTTCTTGTCGCAAGCGAATCATGCCTTAATGCAACCCCAGATAATGAGCCTTTTGTCCACTCATTTTATAAGAGTTGTGTTGAAAGGGTAATTAGTGTAAATCCTGGCTCAAAAATTGGGATAAACCAGCTTGATATAAAAATTATAAAGACGAAGCATTTGGATACTTCAGGTGTTGGGTTTAAATTTTATACTCCAAAATTCACACTAGGATATGTCTCAGACACTGAATATTTTAACGACTTATGTGAAGAATATGGAAATTCAGATATACTAATACTGAATGTGACACATCCAGGCAGTGTAAAGTGTCCTGGTTCAATGAATACAGAAAGTGCAACAGCATTTTTACAAAAAACAAAGCCAAGGCTTGCAATAATCACTCATTTTGGAGTAAAAATGCTTGAATCAGACCCATTGTATGAAGCAAGAGAATTGCAAAAAGAAACAGGGGTTCAAGTAATTGCAGCAAAAGATGGAATGATAATATCACCTGAAACTTATTCTTCAGAACAGCGGCAAAAAACACTTAAGAGCTATTAATAAAGCTGTTAGTTTTATATATCTCGTTATCTTTTTTGATAAATATGGCAGACGCAAGAAAAATAATTGTAATATTTGTAATAGCAGTAATATTTGCGATATTTGCAAACAGCGCAATAGAAGCAATTATCCCTGTGCCAAAATATGAAGAATATTGTAAAACACAATATGAACCAAAATCATATCCTTTAATTTCTGACCAGAACAATAATTGCACAAGGTTTGTTATTCCAAATAACCTAAGTGATTCCTGCCAGCCAAAAGACGGTTATATTGCATATAAATATGATAATTATGGTTGCATTACAGATGCTTATTGCGACAGCTGCAATATAATATTTGATAAAGAAAATCAAAAATATAATCTATTTGTGTTTTTTTCATTATCCATAATAGGAATTGCTGCTATTGCTTTTGGTTTAGTGATGCCTATGTCAAACCCAATAAATGAGTGGGTTGGTTCAGGATTTATTCTAGGTGGATTATTATCAATATTTATTGGCACAGCAAGATACTATGGTGACATGGCAAGGTTTGCAAGGCCAATTGTAATGCTGCTTGAGTTAATTCTAGTGATATACTTAACATACAGAAAGCTAGGAAAAAAATAAAGAAAATAATTATAACAATTACTCGTTTTATATAACTCCGGATAAATTTTTAAAAAATTTATCCCATTTCTTGAGTAAGGTATTTAAAGAGAAAATAATAAAACACACCACAAAACAAAAATGAGGTGAGGATTTATGAAGATGGGTGTGGTAAGTTTGATTATATTATATTTACTTTTTTCAAATTATGTACTTGCAGATATAGGCTTACCTGTGACTGAAGGATTCAAAATAGAAAATTGGGGATATTGTAATCCTAATCCTTCAATAGGAAGAGGTGCTGTTTTTGTAGCAAATAATGACTTATATGTTATAGCAGTGCCTTTTAGTTCGCGTGATATCCCAACAGAAGCATGGATAGTGGATGCAAATAGTAATACTACATTAGGGATTACAACAAACTTAATTTATGATTATAAACAAGGTATATATAATGGAACATTCACTTTTTTAGAACCTATCTTTATTAGTAAAGAAACTATATTTTATGCTTTGATACGAAATGGATATTGTGTAATGCTAGATGGACCAATGGACCAAATTTATACTAATATTATAATAAATAATTCAATTCACAAGTTTGATGAATATGGATATTGGAATTACAGGGGAGATACAGGTAATCCAGATACTACGTGGTGGTACGGCATAACGTCATTAACCATTGCACCCAAAATAGAATCTCCTTGTACTTCTAATTGGTCATGTAATAGATATGGCGAATGTCAAGAAAATAATTTAAAATATTGCATTGAAGTTAAAGATGAGAACAATTGTGGTATAAATTTTATGGGAGATTACTCAGATTATACTCCATTATTATGTTATTCCCTTCTTGAGAAATACTCACCAATATTATACCTTCACGAGAATGAAAAATACTTTCCAATGCCAATAGATAGTATGATGGATTATTCTGAACTTAAAAACCTTAATGATGAAAATTTTTTGATAAATAATCCATTATCTGAAGAAGACTTACTTGATAGGGATATACATACATATATGGATTTAGTGAATGTTGATACTGCAAAAGATTTTGACTTTCCAAATCCTGTTGATTTTGAAAATTATTCAGTAATAGTATATGCCAGACAAGTTACACGAAGCGATAATTATACTGCGCTGCAATATTACATGTTTTATCCGTTCAACAGCTGGCATAACACACATGAAGGGGATTGGGAAATGATTCAGGTTGTATTGGATGAAAAAGGAGAATTTGAAACAGCATCCCATAATGCACATTTTTTTACAGGCGATGCACATTATAAAGGCGCAATAGAATGGATAAACGATACCCACCCTCTTGTTTACGTTGGTGAAGGAAGCCATGCCAGTTATTTTGTGTGGAAAGATTTTAATGAGATGGACTATGCAATCAGATACCTCAATGACTTAAAAGAGATAGAATTTGTATCTGATACTGGAAAAAAGCTGCATGATGAATCTTTTGCATTAGATACTTCCAACTCTGTTTCATATACAATGAAAATTATGAATGAAAGCTCTTCTTGGATTGACTTTCCAGGAAGATGGGGTGAAGTTCCAAGAGGATTTAACCTTGCAGATCCATTGGAAAATTTTGATTTGATAGGAACAGCTGGCCCTCTTGGGCCAAAATACATTAAGTATTATTTTATAATAGACAGATGGACTAATCCTTTTGCATTTGCAACAAGATCAAAAATATCAAAAATGATTGCTGGGTTCTTAAAAAGCCCTGCTGATATCCATGTTTATGATACAAAAGGCAATCACTTAGGAAAAACAACAGATGGTATTGAAAAAAATATTTCAGGGTTGTATTTTTATACTGGCCCAGATAGTGAAAAAGAGGCATTTACAATATATGGAAATGAGAATTATACAATTGAATTAATTGGAACTGGAGTAGGCAATGCAGATTTTGATTTGTTTTATTATGACCCAGATTATGGTGGAATTGTGCTCTATTACAAAAATCTGCTTTTCAATACAACAACAAAGGCCGTAATATCTGTCAAATCTGATTCTTATTTTGAGATGGCTCTTGACTATGAATCAGATGGAATTGTTGATGAGATTGTTCTTCCTGAAAGCTATACTGAAGAGGGCTATATCTACAATGTCCCTGACACAGATAATGATGGAATTAAAGATCCAATTGATAACTGTGTAACTGTTGCAAATGAAGGCCAAAGCGATGCTGATAGTAATGGATTAGGCGATGCATGTGACAACCCAAGATATTACAAAGAAAAAGCACTTGTCATGCTTAATTCTGCAACATATTCAACACCAACAGAAAGGCTAAGGATAAAATTAGCAAAAATGCATGTAGAAAAAAGCCTTAATGATGAACTATGGAAAGATGAAATGCACCTGACAAATAAAGGAACTACTGTATTCGCATCAGAACTTGCTGCAACTATTCAGCTTTCGCTAAAAGAAGACAAATATGATGAAATTGTTGATTTGCTTGTTAAGGCTGATGAAATGCTTGCAAAAATCGCAATAAGTGAAGAGGAAAATATTAGAAAAAAGGAATTTGCACAAAACTTCTACGAAAAAGGAGAGTATCTTAAAGAAAAAGGATATTCAGGATTAGCCATAACAAATTACATGCATGCATGGAAGATAGTGCAATAGGGAATTTAATTTTTTTTAAGTTCTCAATAACATTTATAATTAATTTCTTTTTCTTTATTATTTATGTCAGAGCATGTGAAAAAAGTATTTTCTGGAGCAGTTGTGATATTTGCATTTCTGATACTTTCTAATATTATTGCGTATTTAATAAGAGTGATATACGCTAGAACCCTGACTCCTGCTGAATACGGACTATTTTATGCTGTTCTTGGCTTTCTTAATTTTTTTATTATATTTAGGGATCTTGGGCTATCAGAAACACTAATCAAATACATCCCTGAGTTTGAGCTTAAAAACGATAAAAGTAAGATAAAATCAGCAATTGTGCTTGTTTGTATAGTCCAGTTTGGAATGAGCATATTATTTGTCTCTGCGTTCTTTTTACTTTCAGATTTCCTGGCAGTAAATTACATTAAAGGAGTCGACGCATCACTATATTCAACAGTCTCATCTATAATAAAAATTGTCGGACTTTCATTTCTAGTAGATGGTTTTGGAGAAGTTATCGTAAACTCATTAAATGGGCTTCAAAAGACAAAATATTATGCATTAGAGGATTTCTTAAGAAACCTTGCTACTTTAATAATAGTTTTATTGTTGATTAATCATATTGATAATGTTAATATACCTGCATTTGCACAGCTTGGTGCTTTTGCAATAACTTGTATTGTTATGATTGTCTTGTTCCTTAAGTCGTTTGATTTTTTTAAATATAAGATAAATATTGATAAGAAACTAATTAAGTTAATGTTTTCATATTCCCTTAAAATATTGATAGGGACAGGAGCAGGAATAATGATTGGGTATGCAAGTACAATTATACTTACTGTTTTTGCTGGGGTTGAATCTGTTGGAATATTTAATGTTGCACTGCCAACATCAATGCTATTGTTCATTTTTTCAAGGCCGTTTGGACAGATATTATCTCCGATGGCTTCAGAACTATGGGCAAAAAATGAAAAAGAAAAGATTAAGGAGATATTAAGCCTTGTTTATCACTACTTATTCATATTGATACTACCTATTGTCATGACATTTATTTCATATCCTGACTTAATTATAAGAATTGTATTTGGAAGTAAATACTTAGCATCCCATTTATCTATATTTGGCCAAAGTATAAGCCAAGCATCACTGGCTATGCAAATACTTGCTGGAGGAATGATATTTTTGGTGTTTGCACAAATAAATTTTGGTGTAATTGCAAGCATAGGAAAACCTTTGTTAAGGACAAAAGCAGCGTACGTTTCTGCGATAACAGGAATTATTTGCGCTTTGTTGCTTGTGCCAACAATTGGTGTTGTTGGGGCAGCAATAGCAACAGCTATCAGTAATGCGGTTCTCTATTTGATGTCACATATTTACATAAAAAAAATTGTCCAGAGCTTATTGCCGCTTAAATCATGGCTAAAAACGATAATTGCAGGAATAATTTATATAATAATAGTACAAATAACAAAAAATATTCTAATCATGCCAGTATATATTGAAACATCCCTTATAATTGGAGTAAGTGGAATATTTTATTTGTGGTTACTCATACTATTTAAGCAGATAAATGTTAAAATAGTTAGGGATTTTGTGTTTGAAATAATAAAAAAATACTAGAAATATGTCTAATTTACTTAACCGCTTCTACAATTAATGACCTTTCAGGATGAGTGCCATCAAATCCCATATTTAGAAACTGATAATTGCTTCTAAATTCCTTAAACTTGCTTTTAAAAGGATATGAACGATAGACTTTTGAAAAGCCAACGTCTTTTAGCATCTTACTCATTTTTGCATAATTCCACCATGATTTATGCGAGCCAGGATGTTTTTTCATCCATGAATATGGAACTTTTGCAAGATAATTATCTGCAAAATCTTCTTTAGATAGAGATTTTACTTCTTTTTTTAACTTGTTTAAATCCATTTTTTTAACATCAAAATATTTGCAGAAAAAATAAAAAAAATATCTGATTTTTTCTTGATCATAATTATTAGATAGTCCTTTTAGCAAATCATCATACATTATATCAAAGTCCGGAACCATGTTCCTAAATACGCCACCTTTTTTTAATATCCTATGAAACTCTTTATATAAAAAAGGGTAAAACTTTTCAGGAATATGCTCTATGCAATGAGAAGAAAAGAGCATGCCAACAGAATTAGTTTTTATAGGAAGAGGCTTAAATGACATTAAGTTATGATTAATGTCACAATTTTTCATATAAATATCTTTATACCAAAAATCATAATAATCTAAAGTAATCCACCCATTCCTAATCCACCTGCCTGCGCCGATGTTTATTTTAGTGTTATTTTTATCTAATGTATGTGGATGAATTAATTTTTTATAAAAAAACCAAAGTGTACGATAAGCATTATCTACTGGCCATGAATTATATACTTTTTCTTTAAGTTTTTGAAGCATAATTTTTAATTAATATTAAAATTTATAAAATTAGTCCTTCAAATAGACTAATTTATACCGTAAAATAATTTATAATTTAAAAACAAAACAATATATTTATAAATGAAAGTTATTTACTGTACCGTACAAAAGGGGGGAATAATATGCCAAAAGAAGGATATGTATCAATAACAGTACCAGATGTACTTGACCAAAAAATAAGTGAATTTATTAGTGAAAATGAGGGGCTTGTTTCAAATAAAACGCAAGCATTACTACAGGCCTGGCAGATGTATCAAAATATGTTTATGCAGGAAAAAAATCCCAAGCCAGTTAGGATAGGAAATAAACTAATTGGGCCTAATGAACCAATATTTGTTATTGCAGAAATTGGGATTAATCATAATGGAAGCATGGATATATGTAAACAAATGATTGATATGGCAGTTGAAGCAGGATGTGATGCTGTTAAGTTCCAAAAAAGGACTATTGATATAGTATATACAAAAGAAGAATTAGCAAAGCCTAGAGAAAACCCATTTGGCAGCACAAACGGTGACTTGAAAAGAGGCCTAGAATTTGGATTTGAGCAATATTCTGAAATCGACTCTTATTGCAAATCAAAAGGAATTATGTGGTTTGCTTCTCCGTGGGATGAGCCAAGTGTTGATTTTCTTGAAAAATTCAATGTTCCATGCTATAAAATTGCGTCTGCTTCCATAACTGATAAAAAATTACTATCTAAGATTAAGTCAATAGGAAAACCCATTATTTTATCGACAGGAATGAGTACAATTGAGCAAATCAGAAATGCTGTAAATTATTTAGGGCAGGATAATTTGATAATACTTCATTGTACATCAACTTATCCTACAACAAACCTTAATGAGTTTGACTTAAAAGTTATAAACACATTCAAAAAAATATTCAACTGCCCTATTGGTTATAGTGGACATGAGCCAGACACATTCCCCACCATTATGGCAATGGTATTAGGAGCAACAGTCATAGAACGGCACATAACCCTTTCAAGAGTAATGTTTGGATCAGATCAGGCAGCAAGCCTAGAAAGGAAAGGAACTATTTTGATATGCCAAAGGGCAAGAGATATTCCAATATTGTTAGGGAGCAGTAAAAAAAAAGTTCATCCATCTGAAACACCAATCATATCAAAACTAAGAAGAGTTAATGATTTGTAAAAAGGTGACACTGTGAACGATTTAGAAGACCATAAAAATATGATTGATAATTTTCCTTTAAATGAAGTTATAAAAATATCAGATCTAATGATAAAATCTGTCAAACAAGGAAAAACAATATTTTTTTTGGGCTGCGGCGGATCTGCAGCAGATGCCCAGCATCTTGCAGCAGAGCTAATCGGTTCTTATAGAAATAGGCAAAGATTGCCTATTTCTGCTATTGCTCTTACAACAAATACATCAGTAATTACAGCAATAGCTAATGATTTTGGCTTTGATTCAGTATTTGAAAGGCAGGTTTCTGGACTTGTTAGAGAAGGCGATATTGTTGTAGGAATAAGCACAAGCGGCAATAGCCAATCAATAATCAATGCATTATTAAAAGCCAAGGAAAAAAAAGCTATTACTATTGGTTTCTTAGGCAATACTGGAGGAATGATGAAAAATATATGCGATTATGCATTACTTATACCAGCTAAAGATACGCCAAGAATCCAAGAAGGGCATATTCTGGCCGGCCATATTCTATGTGGATTAATTGAAGATAGTGTTACTATAAAATGACAATTAACGAAAAAAAAGTATTGGCAATAATTCCTGCAAGAGGAGGATCAAAAGGATTGCCTAGAAAAAATATTCTTAATATGTGTGGAAAACCTTTGATTGGGTGGTCCATTGAACAAGCAAAAAACAGTACCTATGTCGATAGAGTCATAGTAAGTACTGATGATAAAGAAATTGCAGAAATCGCAAAAAAATATGGTGCAGAAGTACCATTTTTAAGGCCAAAAGAATATGCAACAGACACAGTATCTCCAACAGATGCAATCTTACACGTAATATATGAACTTGAAAAAACAGGATATTTGCCAGATATTGTCATCCAGATGCAACCAACTTGTTGCATTAGAGAACCTGAAGATATTGATGATGCTTTAAGGGTCTTAATCAGTAACAAAACCGCTAAATCAATTGTTAGCTTAATTAAAATAGAAAATACTTCACACCCAGATTTTGTAGTAAAATTAGATAATAATGGTTTTATTGGTGGAAAATTAGGTGATAGTTTTAGAAGACAAAATTTATCTGATAGATATGCTTATAATGGAACTATTCTTGCTTCTTATACATCATCCCTAAAAAAGTTTAAATCCTTCAATAATGAATTTACATTAGGATATGTAATAACACAAAAATATAAGACTCTTGACATAAATGATAATTGGGATTTTATACAGACAGAAGCTGTATTAAATTATCTATTGGAAAAAAACTTATTAAAGCTTGTAAAATGATTATTGCTGAAATTGGACTGAACCATTTAGGTTCTGAAAAAAATGCATATTATCTGTTAGAAAGTCTTCTTAAATTGGAAATTGAAGCAATTACTTTTCAAATTAGAGAAAAAGCATTTTATGATGGAAGTAAGCCACATAAAATCCCTTTACCAGAAGAATTCTATAGCAAAACTGTTAAGTTATGTAAAAAACATCACAAAAAAATTGGAATTGCCATTTCAGATATAAATATGGTAGATTTTTTTAATGAATTAGACATTGATTTTTGGAAAACTTTAAGTTGGGATATACTAAATTATGAACTCCAAAATAAGCTCCAAAAAACTAACAAATTGGTATTTTTATCAACAGGAATTTCAGATTATGATGATATTATTACTGCAAATAATCATTTTTCAAATTGCTGCTTTATACATACTCAACTGACTCATAGTATTAATGAGGCAAATTTAAAGGCCATACAACTTATGAAAAAATACACTGGAAAAAATATCGCTTATGGTTTACATTGCAACAACAGCAATGTATTATATGCTTGTATAAGCTATGAGCCTTCTGATATTTTCTTTTATGTCAAACCAAATGAAAGCGAAAAATATCCTGATGACAGCCATGCAATTTTATTGGATAATGTTAACGCTATTGTTCAAAACATTAAATTGATACAAACATCGCTTGGTGATGGAAAAAAAATAAAAATGGTGAAAAATCTATGAAGTCAATTGTCCTTGGAGGAACTAGGGGCATAGGTAAACAGATAGGTATTAAGCTAGCGGAAATATCAACAGAAATTGTTTTAACAGGTAGAAAGGATATTGACACATCAAACTTAGATTCTGTAAAAAAATTTGCTGCACAACACCCTTATACAGATGTTCTCGTATTAAATACAGGTGGCCCGGAAGAAATTTTATTCCAAGACGCAACAGAAGAATTATGGTATAAATATTTCAATCAATTATTTTTATCATTTGTAATACTTCTCCAAAATATAAAAATAAATGAAGGAGGCTATGTCTTTTTAATATCTTCATTTAACATTAAGGAGCCAAGCCAAAAATTAATCCTATCAAGCAGTTTACGATTAGGTTTTGTTAGTGTATTCAAAACATTAAGTAAAATTAACATTGAAAAAAAAATCAGTTATATAAATATTGCACCAGGGCCAACAAAAACAGATAGATTAGTAGAACTTTTAAGCAAAACAGGAAGAACAATTGATGATTTATCTAATAAATTACCTACAAAAAGAGTAATTGATCCTGAAGAAATTGGTATTTTTGTTAAACTTATAGTTGAAAACAAAATAAGTTCTCTAAATGGAGTTACTATTAATTTTGATATGGGATTGGGAAATTATGTTTTGTAAAAAAATAACTTACAAACCAATACTAATTATTAATTAAAGTGTTTGCCAGTTTGTTTTCATTTATTGTCAAATCCCTGAATATTTCATTGTTTGGAGTTGGGAATCCCCAAAAGTGACAATATGAACACAAAGGTATTTGGTTTCTTTTTCCCTGCTTATGTAAAGCAAGCCAGTCAAGTCTCTTCTTTGAGTGCCATATATCAACAAGAGCAGTCTCTTTGGTGTCTCCTAATACGCCCAATCTTTTAGGGTCAAATCTAACACAAATTGAGGCTTCTCCATGACTATTAATGGCAGGATGATGAAGAAAATCAACACAAATGCCAATTTCAGGAATAGTTGGCTGTTTTCTATAATTAAAACTTCCCATAGGAGAATGAAGAACCCTGCTTGCCATAACAAGACCAAATTTTTGATATCTTTTAATATCCACATCACCATTTACACGAAGGATAGTATATGGTTTTTTTTCCCCTTTAAGTTTAAGGAATCTATCAATAATTTCATATTGTTTATCTGCATCTGGGTCATTTTCAATTATAGAGATGGCAATTGTATCAATATTATCAATAATTTCATTTGCTTTTTCAAGAAGCAGTATTCCATTTGTCACAACATTAGTAATCTGCCTATTAAATAATTTAACTGCATCACCAAATCTTGGATACAAAAGTGCCTCTCCATTATTATGCAGTTGAACTACAATATTAGGGGGAAGCTGTTTTGCAATGTTTTGAACCAAATTAAAATCCATATCACCATATTTTAGCGTTAGTTCAGGATATTCTTTCTCGACTTTTCTTCTGCCGCACATCCAGCAATTTTTATTGCATCTACTTGTAAGTTCTATGTTGATTGTTGCAAGGCCGTCTAATGTTTTTTGTATCAATTTCTCAACTCAGTAAACTATTTAATATAAAAAATAATACATTTATAAAAAGTATTGTTTCCTTAAATATTTTTACAAAGACTTAACAGCCTCAACATATAGAGCATCGTCTGAATGTGTCCCGTCAAACCCCATATTGAGGAATTGATATTTTGCCCGAAACTCAGGGAATTTTGATTGGTATGGGGCTGACCTGTAGACTTTTGAGAAGCCAGCTCTCTTCAGGAGTTCGCTCATCTTCTTGTAGTTCCACCATGATTTATGTGAACCAGGGTGTTCATTGCTCCATTTATCAGGCAGCTTCTGAAGGTACTTATTTCCAAAGCTCTCCCTGCCAGCAGAAAAATCTTTCCTCAGCCTCGCAAGGCCTATGCTTTCAGTAGAATAAAAATCACAGAAAAAGTCAAAAAACTCCTGGAGCTTCTTTTTGTCTGGCTCGGTCTTTTTAAGAGCTTTCTTTGCATCATCAAACAATATATCATAGTCTGGCACAGCAATCCTAATAACACCGCCATTTTTGAGAATCCTGTGGAATTCCTTAAATAAAAAAGTGAAATATTTCTCAGGTATATGCTCAAGGCAGTGAGATGAGAAAAGCATTGAGACAGAACCATCTTCCATCGGCATAGGATTAAAAGACATCAAGTTATGGTTATAATCAGCATATTTCATATAGATATCACTGTACCAGAAATTATAGTATTCAAGGGTCTTCCAGCCTTTCCTTATCCATCTGCCTGCACCGATGTTCACCCGTATGTCATCATTCTTACTAAGTCTGTTGATCTTCCTCTTTACAAGCCAAGCTGCCTTAAAACCAATATCAGCTGCTCTAGAATTGAGTATTTTGCTTTTGATATCCATGTTTATTAGCTGTAGTCGATATTTATTAATATTATTTATCTGTAGATTCACTTGTTAAGAATTTATTCTGTTTTTGCAATCATCAGACTTTTCTGGTATTCTTTAATTGACTGAGCGATTTTAAAAGAGATTTCAGGGCGGACAAATACCGGGTTTTTATATTTATCAGGTATAGGGATTTTACCATTAACATAGTCCATAAAAGTATAGTGCAGCTCATTTATCCGCTCACTTGTCATCAATTCACTTCTTATGCCAGAGTGTGCTCTCATAGATATTCCTTTTGCCATCCCAATAAACCCTGGCTTATCATATGTATCAATATAATTATACTTTCTACTTATATAATGAATAGAAGTTCCAGCATACGGCGCCAGGAATGTAATTGCATAGCTCCTTGGCTTAATCCTGATGTTCAGTTTTACTGTTTCAAAAAAATCTTCCTCAGTCTCTCCTGGAAATCCAATTATATTATTAGTGCCAGTCCTTATATCAAACTCATGAATAAGACTAAATATATCCACGAGCCGCTGGTTTGAGATACGGGGCCTAAGCAAGATATTGTCTCGCATCCATTCGCTGCCTGATTCTATGCCAAGGCCGATACCTGCACAGTTAGTATCTTTGAGTAGGCGCAGTTTTTCTTTGGTGATTGAGTATGGTTCTGTATTTATCCAGTAAGGAAGCCGTATCTCAGAATTCCACTGGTTGCAGAAATCCTTGAACCTTTCGATGTTCATCAAAAGGAAATTGTCATCACCGAAGAAGATCATCTCAAGCCCGTACTTTACCTTATTTGTCCGTATCTCCTTGATGACATTCTTTATTGATTTTTCCCTGAAATATTTCGGATACTGAGAATATGCCTTTCTGAAAAGAGCATTGAAACAATATGAGCAATTATTCGGGCAGCCCCTAGAAATCTCATAATAACCTGCCTTATACACCTTCCCGTTATATGGCTTTATGAAATGGCTCTTATTCCAAAGGCTCAAGTCTTGGACAGGTAAAGTATCCATATCTACAAAAGGCCTGATAGGATTATGCTTAACTTGGCCATTATCCTTATACCAAAGATTTCTTACATTGATAAATGGAGATCTGCGGCTCATCAATTCGCAGAATTCCTTGATAGCCTCTTCACCCTCTCCCTGAATAATATAGTCAATGTTAGGATTTTCAATTATTATTTCAGGCACCAGTGAAGGAGTAGTGCCGCCAACAAGCAACGGTACATTCGAGACAGATTTAGCGATAGAGAATAGGTGATCAGCATACTCATAGTTATCTTCTACAATGCTTGAAATAATCAATTGAGGCTCAAATTTTTTTAAAATATTTCTCAACAGATCATCAATCTGATCATCACTGCGTTGGTCATACAAATAAGAAGTATCTGTCGGGATGACAACGCCTGCCTTCTCTCGCCTTTCTGAGTCGAGATTCTTAGTTGTCTTTAGAAAAGTGGGGTCAAAAACCTTTATGTCATGACCTTCGTTTTTCAGGATAGTCAAAATAACAGAGGGCCCAAGTGGAATCCTTCCGTATCCTTCTGAATTGGGATAGACAAACAATATTTTCATTTTCATAAAATGTCAATCGAAGACTTATTTCTTTGAATAAATCACATATGCTAAAAAAAAAGTTGAATGATTATAAACTTTTCTCCATTTCGATTTGGTTGCAGAATTTAATCACAACACCTTATCAGCATAATGTGATTAAATTATTCTAAGAACTTGCGACTAAACCTGAAAAATTATTACTTTTTTAGAAGTTGGTTTAAATAATAAACTCCCCTAAAATTTGCTTTACCATCGACTTTATAATAGTAATTCTTGATGTCTTTATTTATCCTAATTAACGTTTCTCTTTTGAATACTTGATTATAAAGTAAGTCATGTATTACTTTTGTAAAATCTTGGTTGTAATTAACCTTAATTATACTTTGTAAATTGTTATAGTATCCTTCGCCATTAATGTTTATCATAATGACTGGCTTTTTAAGAACAAGAGCATCAATAAGAGCACTTGAATAAAATGTAGCGACAACATCAGAGTTAGCAATCGCGCGATATAATATCTCTTGGTTTTTATTTCCAACTAATGTGGAAATAATTTCATAATCACTTATGTTGTTCTTCTTTAAAGCATTTAACCATAAATAAGGTTTTTTATCTCTAGGATGTAATTTAATAACAACTTTTGCATCAATCTCTGAAAAATTACTAAATACTTTATTAATATATTCAGAGAATAATTTTTCTCCATATAAAATGTACAATTGTTGTGATAGAAAAAGTATAGTTTTCTTAGATTTATCAATATTTTTTTTGTGTGTTTTTGAAAAATTAACTAAATGATCAATGGTGTACGGACCGATAACCTTGATTCTGTCTGGATTTATAAATGATTCTTTAATAAGTCTTTTTTTGTCAGCGATGTTATATACAAAATAATATGTATTTGGAAAAAAATCAAAATATTTTCCTGTAGCAAAAGTAGAATGAGCTATGAATACAGAAGAAATATTTTTACTATGACACGCTGCTATAGCACATCGCTCATAATGCCCAGATATTGTGAGAATAGCATCAATTTTCTCTTCTTCAATTATTTGTTTGAATAAGTAATAATAAAAAATGTTTAGAAATACCATTGAAAAAGAAAATAAAAAATTAAGATCATCTTTCACAAAACAATAAATATCCCTATCGGATACTCGAAAAGCCTCTTCCCACTCCTCTTTTTTAATATTTTTTATTTTTTTTATAAATTTAATTGTTTCTTTTAAACTTTTTAAAAAAATACGTAAAGTACTATAATCATTTAATAAATGATAATTGCCAGGTCTTGGTTTTTTCCATGGTTTAAGCCATGGGGAAGTCACTAGCAAAAATTCCTCCATCTCCTTGAATTTGACTAGTTCTTTTCTAAAACCTTCAAACATATATACATCATGCACTGTTCCGTTTTTATTAACGCTTATCGAAGATTCATGAGTTAAAATCATCACTTTTTTCTTATTCGAACTGTTTTTTATTTTTACTTTATTCTGAAATACTGTTCTAATGAATAAATATAGAATCACAAAACAGAAATAAAGATTAATTAGAAAATATACTAATTTGGTCCGAATCCTAATAAATATTGGTTCTTTATTGTTGTCAAGAATAGGTTTGTACCTTGTACTTTTATCTCTAAATGGAATATTATAAAGAAGGTAATAAAATCTGAATTTGTGAAGTTTCCAATATGGAATATTTTCATCAAAAGTGAGAATAGGATCTAATGTCTTACCATTAATTTTTTTGTAAGGCCAATTAGACAATACATCTTCATATATTTCTATATCTAACATTTTCTACCATAGCATTCCATCATATTTCCCAAGAACGCAAACTTCTTCTTAAACCCAATTAATGACAAAACAAAATACATGTGGTCCTTAATAGGGTTCGCGTATGGTGTATCA
Source organism: archaeon (assembly GCA_043801855.1). GTDB lineage: Archaea > Nanobdellota > Nanobdellia > Woesearchaeales > GW2011-AR15 > CAYTWW01. The sequence goes on from JAZDLQ010000042.1 coordinate 15,700, forward strand.
AGGTAAGGATATCTTATTTCAACCACTTCAAAACCAAAATTCTGAAGTGTGTCACGCAAAGTAATATCAGAAGGGATATAGAAATTTCTTGTTGGATCAAGCATTGGTAATGTGTTGAATAATTTATAATAAATGGAATTTGCGTTTGGAGTCGATATGAAAACAATCAATCCATCTTTTTTCAGTAAATCATAGCATTTTTTTATGACCAAAAAAGGAGTGTCTAGATGCTGTATTGTGCCCCTAAAAACAATCACATCAAAAGAATTATCAGGAAAGTCATATGCTTTTTCGAATTTGTTTAATTTAATGTTGTTTTTTCTTGCAATACCTGATGCATACTCTGATATTTCAACACCATATTTGTCCCATTTTTTATCATCAAAATTTTTAAGGAACAGACCAAGCCCACAACCAATATCAAGAATTTTTCCTTTTTTCTTGTATTTGAGAATTCGATCTCTTTCCAGTATATACATCCTATCTCTTTTTGGGTCATTGGAATACATTGAAAAATATTCTTTTTCATATAATTCTTTCATCAACAACCCCTTTTGCTTTCATTTTTATGATATAGTCATATACTATGCTAAAGTCCATATTTAGTTTTTCAGAAATTTCAAATACACTTAATTCGCCTTCAAGGTTTAGCATAATCTGCTCAATATTTCTGTTTAGCTCCTTATCTACCTTATAATCTACCCAAAGCCCATACCTAGACAAAAACAGCGGACCTTTAAATTTCCTTATAGGTATAAAATCCTTTTCAAGTATCTCAATGATTTCATTAACAACCTCTTTTGCTTCAAGAAGTTTCTCCTCTTTTATGATAGAAAGATTGTCATCACTAGTATGATACTCAGGATAAGGCGATCTGCTAATAGAAATTGTTGGGATATCTATTCCAGGCCCGTTAAAAACCATCTCATCATTGCCGACTATCTTTCTAAACCCCCCTTCTCTAGATTCATGGCTTCTTTTTTTTAGAACATATCTTGCAATCCTGTCAAGTTTTGTATTATCTTGTCTTGTCCTTTGAAGAACAAGAGAATTTTCATTCCCTAACATTTCCAAAAACATCCCTACTTCAATGTCTGGAATCATTTTTTCGTTGTTTGCGAGATACGCAATACTCCCAATAGTTTCAGGCACATATAAAAAAAGATAAGAATACTTGTTTTTTCTGCTTAAGAGTTCTTTTGCAATTTCAACACTTACTGATACACCTGATAAGTCATCATTTGCCTGACCAGGATGACAAAGATGTGAAATAATGGCAATAATCTTCTGGTTTTTTCCTTTTATTAATAATTCACCAACCTTTAATTCTCCTTTTTCAAAACAAGAATCAATCACAACCTTATAATTTCCTTCTTTAAGTTTTTGCACATCATCAAAAGGCATGCAAAATCCCCACCCTCTTTCATAATATTTAAAAACATAAGGAATTGCTTTTGGGCGGTTCTTATCGAAAAAAAGATGTTTAAGTAGCTCCTGTTTTGAGACTGTTTTATTAACAGACAAAGAATATGAGAGAACATGCAAAGGGTGGTTTTTAAAATCAAGAATTTTTTTACCTTCAAATTCAATGTAAGCACTTTTTATAACCCATTTCTCAGGTATAATCCAGGTAAAACATTCCTGGCCTGACTGATACTTTTTGATGCAAATTGGAATCTCTTTTTTTAGAATAGTTAGAGCTTTGTCAAAATCATCAGTGACCAATGATCTGTTCAATAAATACAGCTCTTTAATGAGTTCAATCATACCTTTGATAAGATTAACTTTATATATAAAACTTTATTCTTTTGCATAATGTTTAAAGGCAAAGTTGTTCTGATTACGGGTGGTACTGGCTTTCTTGGCCGTGCATTGACTAAAGAGATATTAAAACAAGAGCCAGCAAGCATAAGAATCTTTTCTAGGGATGAAGTCAAGCATCACAAATTCCAGGAAGAATTCAATCATGATAACAGATTAAGAAATCTTATAGGCGATGTACGGGATTATTCAAGAGTAAAAAAAGCATGTATTGGTGTTGATATTGTGATTCATGCAGCAGCGTTAAAAAGGCTGGATATATTGGAATACAATGTTGAAGAAGCAATAAAGACAAATATCTATGGCACGCAAAATATTGTGAATGCATGCCTTGAATGCAATGTTGAAAAAGCAGTTTTTGTATCAAGTGATAAGGCATGCTCTCCAGTAAATACCTATGGAGCATGCAAATTTGTTGGCGAGCGAATTTTTATAGAGACAAATTATAGCAAGGGAAAAAGCAGGACAATATTTAGTGTTGTAAGATATGGCAATGTGCTGGAAAGCACTGGTTCTGTGATACCTTTTTTTGAGTCTAAAATTAGGGAAGGGAAAAAAATCCCAATTACGCATTCGGAAATGACTCGATTTATCATTAGCCCTATGCAGGCAGTAGACTTAGTGTTTTTTGCTTTGGAGCATGGAGTAGGCGGAGAAATTTTTGTTCCAACACTTCCTGCATTTCAGATAATGGATTTAGTTGATATCTTAAAAGAAAAGCACAGAGCAAACAGCCACGTTGAAATAATAGGCGTAAGGCCTGGTGAAAAACTTCATGAACTAATGATTAACACTTCTGAAATTCCCAGAACTTACAGATTTAAGGATAAGTTTGTTATTAAATCATCTATTGAGAAATATCAAGACATAAATGTTATAGAATATGTGAATGAGAAAAATAGAGTTAAAGACATGGCTGAGTATTCCTCAAAGCAAGGGGTAATCCCAAAAAAAGATGTTGAAGCGCTTTTTAAACAGTTTGGCATAATCTAAATTCCTAAGCATAAAACATAAATAATATCATTCTATTTTTACAAATTGGATTATGAGACTACTCGTTATTGGCGGCAGTGGCTTACTTGGCAGTAATTTTTCCATTATTTCGTCAAATAATAATGAAGTCATTTCTACCTATTCAAAAAACCAAATACAACTTAATGGATGCTCCTGCATCAAATTGGATGCTACTAATTTAAGTGACCTAACCAATGTTATAAAAAAAGTAAAACCAGAAACAATTGTAAATTGTGCTGGATTAACTAATGTTGATTATTGTGAAACACATAAAGATGAAGCGCATAATCTAAATGTTAAGATACCACAAAACCTGGTTCTGTCTCAAAAAGATTCAAGCTTTAAAATTGTTCACATATCGACAGATTCTGTTTTTGATGGTAAAAAAGGAAACTATACTGAAGATGACTTGACTACACCATTAAATGTCTACTCCAAAACAAAACTTGATGGTGAAAAAGTAGTACTGAACTCAAATAATTACCTTATTTTGAGGACAAATCTCTTTGGTTGGAATTTTCTAGAAAAACTTAGCCTTGCTGAATGGTTTATCGAAAAACTCAGCAAAAAACAAAAAACAAGCGGATTTTCAGATGTTTTTTTTAATCCTTTAACAGTAAACACCCTAACTGAGATTATACTTAAGCTTCTAAACACGAAAGCATCTGGATTATATCACTTGGGCTCAACTAAAATTAGTAAATACGAATTCGGTACAAAAATAGCTGAATTATTTAACTTAGATAAAACAAATATTGCCCCTTCTTCAATTGATGATATAAGCACGATCGCAAAAAGGCCAAAAAACACAACATTAAAAACGCAAAAAATTTCAAAGCTAATTAACATGCCATCAATAGAAGATGAACTAAAGCTTTTTTACAAACTAAAAAATAATGGCTATTATGAAAGACTAAAGGGAAACTCATGAAAAAAAAAAATATACCTTGTTATTCCTGCATTTAATGAGCAGGATACAATAGGAAAAGTGATTGATAATGCCAAAAATCATATAGAAAAGATAGTTGTAGTTGACGATGGCTCAATTGATAAGACGTTTGAAATTGCAAGCAAATGCAATAAGGTTATTGTTATTAAAAACGAGATAAATAAAGGGTATGATTTTTCTCTTGGAAAGGGATTTGAAATAGCGATAAAAAATAATGCTGATATAATCGTTTCCTTTGATGCTGATGGCCAGCATGATTCAGATGATATTGACAGAATTGTAAAGCCAATCCTTATTAATAAAGCAGATTTGGTTGTTGGAAAAAGGCCTTACAGAGCCAGATTTACTGAACATCTCTTCTCATGCTATTCTAAAAAGAAAATAGGTGTAGATGACCCATTATGCGGCCTTAAAGCGTACAGTGCAGAAGTGTACAAAAAAATTGGATATTTTGATAAGATAAATTCAATTGGGACACAGCTTATGTTTAACGCAATTGAAAATGGATTTCGGCTTGAACAGATAGATATAAGTTTAAATAAAAGAAAAGATACTCCAAGATTTGGAAGGATGTTAGTTGCAAACTATAAGATATTCATGGCGATGTTAAGGATAATTTTTAAGAGGAAATGATTATGGAAAATATTAGAATAGGAAACAAGCTCATTGGAAAAAAACAGCCATGTTATGTGATTGCAGAAGTCGGATCAAATTTTGACGGAAGCATAACCAGGGCAAAAAAACTAATTGACCTTGCTTTTGATTCTGGTGCAAATGCAGTAAAATTCCAATCTTTTGTGACAGATAAAATAATCTCAAAAGAAGGATTTGAACACTTAAGTATGGGTTTTCAGTCAAAATGGAAAAAAAGCGTTTATGATGTTTACAAATCAGCCGAATTCCCGGATGATTGGATAGCTGAACTTAATGATTATTCAAAAAAAAAAAGGAATTGATTTTTTCTCAAGCCCATATAATTTTGAAGTTGTAGAAAAGCTTGAAAAAATAAATGTTCCAGCATACAAGATTGGTTCAGGCGACATCACCTGGCTTGAATTTATCAGGTTTGTAGCGCTCAAAAAAAAGCCGATTTTAATTGCAGCTGGCGCAAGCACTCTTGATGAGATAAATGATGCAATTAAAACCATAAGAGAAACTGAAAATAATGATATTATCCTGATGCAATGTGTCACTAATTATCCATCAAAAATTGAGTCTGCAAATATTAGGGCAATGAATGCCATGGCTAAAACATTTGATGTCTTAGTTGGATATTCAGACCACACTATAGGAGACCTAGTGCCATTAGCTTCAGTTGCAAGAGGAGCATGTGTGATTGAAAAGCATTTTACTGATGACAGGAAAAGAGAAGGCCCGGATCATCCGCATGCAATGGAGCCAAAAGAATTAAAAGAGATGGTTGAAAAAATCAGGCTAATTGAAAAAGCATTAGGTTCTCCTGCAAAAGAGCTTTATGATGAAGAAAAACAAACAGTAATTCTCCAGAGAAGATGCTTAAGGGCAGCAGTAGATTTACCCAAAGGAACATCAATTTCAGCACAAAAGATAAATGTATTAAGACCCGCTCCAATTGGTTCCTTGGCACCAAAATATAAGGATTCGATAATTGGCAAAAAAACAAGATCTGATATTAAAAAAGGAGAGCCTATCACATGGGAAAACTTATCTTAGTTGTTGGTTGCGGTTCAATAGGAGAACGCCATATAAAAAATCTTAAAACCCTTAATATTGATAAAATCATAGCATATGACACCAACCAGGAAAGACTTAAAGTAATCAAAGAATTGCATAATATTTCCACAAGCGATAATTTGGACAAATCTTTAAGCCAAAAACCTGATGCAGCATTAATCTGTACTCCACCAAGTACTCACATCCCTTTAGCATTAAGAGCAGTTGAAAACAATTCTAATGTATTTATAGAAAAACCAATGTCTCATAATCTTGAAGGCATTGATATATTGAAGTCCAATGCAACTAAAAAAAATCTTGTTGTAGCTGTAGGATATAATTTTAGGTTCCAGAAGGGAATGAAAATAGTAAAAGACAGAATAAAAGAAATAGGTAAAATATTGTCAAGTGATGCCACTTTTGGGCAGTATTTGCCATCTTGGAGACCATGGCAAAACTATAAAGAGAGCTATACTGCAAAAAAAGCGCTTGGCGGCGGCATTATTTTAGATGGATCACATGAGATTGACTATATGAGGTGGCTGCTTGGAGAAGTAAGTGAAGTTTTTTGCATGAGTGGAAAAGTCAGTTCCCTTGAGGTTGAAACTGAAGACCATGCTGAAATCACATTAAAATTCAAAAGCAATGCAATAGGCCGTATTCATCTTGATTTCTATAGGCCAGGCTATACTAGGAAAATTGAGATAGTTGGTGAAAAAGGAGTGATTTCCTGGAATTTTGAAGAAAAAACAGTCAAGATATTTAAAGATAATAAAACTGAATTAATTGAAACAAAAGACGACACAAACGAAATGTACCTAGAAGAAATGAAAGAATTCCTTGAAGCAATAGATGGCAAAAAGAAATATATGATAAATGCTGATGAAGGAAAAAAAGTCCTTGAGATTGCACTGGCTGCCAAAGAATCAAGTGAAATTAATAGGATTGTAAAAATAGGGTGATCATTATGAAAACAGATGAAATGTTTGACATCAGTGGTAAAGTTTACGTGATTACTGGTGCATATGGTTTTTTAGGTATTAGGATTTGCTGTTTTCTTTCAGATAATAACGCTTTTGTATATGCTATTGGAAGAGATATTAGTAAATTGGAAAAACTGAAAAACAAAAATATTCAGACAATTTCTGCTGATGTCACAGATGAGAAGCAAGTGGAATTGCTTTGGAAAAAAATCAACCATAAAAAAGTTGATTGCCTAATTAATTTGGCAGCGACTCAGATTGCAGTTTCATTTGATAAGATGACAGGTGCACAATGGGATCTTTGTATGGATAACTCAGTAAAAAGTGCTTTTCTGATGTGCAAAGAAGGAGTAAATAGTGGTTTACTTAAAAATAAAAGCTCGATAATCAATTTCGGTTCGATTTACGGAGTAGTATCACCGGACCAATCAATTTATGGTACTTCAGGGCTCAACAGTTCATTAGCTTATGGTGCCGGAAAAGCAGGAATCATACAAATGACAAAATACTTAGCTACAGTATTAGCAAGCAAAGAAATTAGAGTCAATTGTATTTCTCCTGGAGGGATTCAAAACAATCAATCTGAAGAATTTGTAAAAAAATATATTGAAAAAACACCAATGTATCGGATGGGAAAACCAGAAGAGCTTTTCGGGGCAATAGCATTTCTTTCTTGTCAAACCGCTTCAAGCTATATTACTGGAATAAACTTGCTTATTGATGGTGGATTTACTGCATGGTAGTCTGCGCAATTGTCCAGATTAGACTTGGCTCAACTAGGCTTCCAAAAAAAGTTTTGTTAAAAATATCAGGAAAACATGTATTTGCCCTAGTCCTTGACAGGATAAAAAAAATCAAATCTATTGATAAAATTATAGTTGCAACTACAACTGAAACTGAAGATAATGAATTGGTTGAGGAAATAAAAAAATACGATAAATTCATGGCAATCTATCGCGGAAGTAAAAATGATGTTTTAGACAGATACTATCATGCGGCCAAAGAAAATAACGCCGATGTCGTAGTAAGACTTACAGGAGACAACACATTATATGACCCAGATGTATCAGAACTTATCATAAACAAATTTCTTGAAAATAATCTTGATTACTGCTCAAACAGTATAATTAGGACTTTTCCAGTTGGCCTTGATACTGAAGTATTTTCTTTTAATTCTCTTGAAAAAGCCTGGAAAAATGCCAAAACACAATATGAAAGAGAGCATGTAACACCGTATCTTAAAAATTCTAAGATATTCAATATAATGAATGTGACAAATCCAATAGACTTAAGCAATCTCAGATTTACCTTAGATTATCCACAGGATCTCGAATTCATAAAAAAAGTATATGAAGCATTTTACCCAAGGACCATTTTTTTATTATCAGAAATACTGGTTCTATTAAAAAAGAAACCAGCACTAAAAGAAATTAATAAGAATTGCATTCAATTATGACTTTTGATTAGCCTCTGTATTTCTTTTACAACTCTTTGTGAAGAATGTCCATCGGCTTTGTAAAATAAATGTCTAATATCATTATTTCTTGCTTTCTCAAATCTTTTTCTTGAATTGGTGGTTTCAAGACCAGCAATAATTGTTGAAATATTTATAATATCTTTTTTATCAATAAAGACTACTGAATCACAAGATTTAAACTCCTTTAGCCCTATTTTATTGACATCAATAATTACTATTGGAGTATCAAGCAGCATTGCCATATAAGTCGCAGTTGTTCCAAAATTGATTAATAGTTCGGATTCTGCAATCAGGCGATAATTCAACTGCTCGTCCAAACCAGTATAAACCACCCCATCAATACTGAGCTTTTTTAATAAGTCCATATATTTCATTAATCTTTTTTCAACAGGATGTAGTTTTAGTGTGATATGCACTCCTTTGATTTTTTTAAGCTGAATAAGAATTGACTCAATCATCTGGAAGTGCTCATCAGTGCTCATATATTGATTTTCAATAAATGCTGTTGTCATTATAAGAATCTTTTTGATTTCAGCATTATTATTTTTTTTCACATGTGTGCTGTAGTTAATTACCTCATCAAGGATCGCGGGTCCTGTGACGACAATTTTCTGCCTGTCTAATTTGCATCTTTTAAGCATAGTATCTCTCTCTGAATCACCAAAAGTTGTATAATATGAATTTTGTAATAGATCCAATCTTGTATGTGCAAGGACTCCGTGTTGCAAAATGATGCATGGAACTTTTAGTTGATTTGCTGCTGCAATGCAGCACTCATCGACAAATCCGGAAGTAAGTACACATGCTTTTATCCCATTATCTTGAATCAGTTTTTTAAAGGCAAAGTAATATAGGCACATTAGATTAACCCATGCATCTGAAAATATGAACTCGATTTCCTCTTCCAATAAATAATAATAGCTTTTTTTATGCCAAAATGCCTTTTCTTTTTCATTTATGCCTCTGCTTTTCCAAGCAGCTATAATTTTATGTGAGGCTTCTTTTGTAGCCTTTACGATGTCATTATCTATAATATCATCAAGGTCAAATAGACTGCTGCCAAATTTTTTTGTTGATATCTTAGTAAATGGTCTTGAAAATACAATTTTATTGGCCAATCCTGCTTTTGATGATTCATTTATAATGTCTTGGATCCGAAATATAGATAATCCTTCAGCTGATTCTTTTATCTGATTTGAATATGTCACAAAAAGCACATCCGATTTATCAATAGTATTATTATGTTTCTTATGTGTCTTAATGATAAATAAAAATCGCATATAATTTTTTAACAATAAAAAAAATAGTTTACGTTGTATTTTAATAACCAAGGGATAATCCTTATCTTGAGCAAGCAGTGTATGAACATTAATTAGATTAGAAAATGGAAAACGAAACATATTTGGGACAATCTTGTCTTTTACAAACCAAAAATACGATGTATTCTCTATCTTAAATCTATTAAAAAAATGTTTTTTATCAATATAAAATAAATGATTTTCAAACGCTTCGATATCATTCATTCTCAATCACACACACCATACTCAATCCAGCATACTTAACAATCGGTAACCCACAGACAAATTCATCAATTGCATTCCAAAAATCATTCGTAAACCAAAATGGCGTTACTCCAAACCAATCTATAGGCGCCCACATGGTTGTTGCATTTATTTTTTTAATTTGATATCCAGATTCTTTAATCATCTTATTCCACATCCACGGTGGCTGCTTTGTCTTGTGGTAATCGTATTCTTTTCCTTTTTTCTCAGGAATCCTCAAAATATATCTATTCAATATTCTTCCAAAATAATAATATATTTCAAAAGTATTTGGATATGTTAGTAATATCCGGCCATTTTTAGCAAGAATATTTTTCATTGATAACAGTCCTTTTTTGGGTTCATCAATATGCTCTATCACATCAACAATAATAATTAAGTCAAACTTTTTTTTTAGTTTTTCAAGCTCATATATTGATAGCTTCAAAAGACTCGTATTTTTTATTTTTGCTATTTTAATAAGTTCAGATGATAGCTTAAGCCTTTCATCATCAATATCAATTGCAGTAATCTCTTTCACAAGCTTTGAAAAAACTCTTATCTGCGGCCCATCTCCGCATCCAACAATTAATACAGAGTCACTTTTTTTAGCATCGCAAAATGTTGGATATCGCCTACTGCTTGCTTCCTTATGCTTTTCTCTTTCTCTCATATCTTTCGAAAATCCTCTTCCAACATAAATATCCTGTTCCATATGCCAAAAGAAAGCAGCGTATTCAATTGATAAGTGTAATGCTCTTTACCGCTTCTGTGTTTTTCAAGCATTTTTTTAACTGTTTTTTTATTAAGATAAGGCTTTAAATCATCATCATAAAGTATCTCTTCTGAATATTCCTTTAGCTCATTTTTATACCAAACATTTGTTGGTATATTAAACCCGTGCTTTTTCCTGTATAATATCTCTTTTGGAAGCAGATCTTTTAGTGCAAGCTTAAGTATGTGCTTTGTCTCAAAACCATTTAATTTGTATTGATGAGGAATCTTTGCTGCAAGTTCAACAAGCTCATGGTCCAAAAACGGAACTCTTGCTTCAAGAGAGTTCATCATAGTCATCTTATCTACTTTAAATAACCCGTCATCAGGAAGCCATGTCTTAAATTCAATATATAAGTTCTTGTTAAGTTCAGGATAATTCTTGATTTTCTCATTATATTGGTTTAAAATATGCTTCTCGCATCCTATGTGGTGCTTCATGTCATCGCTATACAGCTCTTTTTTTAGTTCATCATCAATGAACCGATTCCATGACAGGCTTCTTAAAGCGTCGTTTTGAATAGTTAAATTTTTGAGTGCCTTATATTCATGGCTGCTCTTTTTAAGCGCTATTTTGCCTGTATTAGTTATTGCCTCATGAATCAAACCAGGCATCCTTGTCAAATGCCTTCCATAGTGCTGGTAGATGCTTTGCCGATATCCAACAAAGCTCTCATCTCCTCCATCTCCACTGAGTGCAACAGTTACATGTTTTCTAGTAAATTCACTTATCATGTGAGTTGGAATAGCAGCAAAATCACCAAATGGCTCATCTAAATGCCAAGTAATTTTGGGTAATAGTTTTCTAACATGGCTAAAATCCATCATTATCTCATGATGATCGGTGTTAAACCTTTGCGCAATCTCTTTTGCATAATCTAGCTCATTATATTCAGCATCAGAAAAACCTACTGAAAAAGTCTTAACTGGTGTATCAGTTAATTTTGACATCAAAGCAACTACAGCACTTGAATCAATCCCACCTGATAAGAATGCGCCCAGAGGAACATCAGCAATTAAGTTTCGCTCAACAGATTTTTCAAAAATTTCCCTTATTTTTTTAACATAATATTCTTTTGTCCGATTCTCTTCTTTATAGTCAAGGTCATACCATTGCTTGATAATTAGCTCTTTTTCATGCAGCTTAAGGTAATGTCCTGGTTGAAGCTTAAAAATATTCTTAAAAAGAGTCTTTTTTCCAAGAGAGAATTTGTACGTAAAATAATTGTTTAAGGCTTCCTTATCAATTGACCTTGCAACTTCTGTTTTAAGTATCGCTTTAATCTCTGATGCAAAAATGAATTTAACCCCATCCCAAAAATAATATAAAGGCTTTATCCCAAACCTATCCCTTGCAATAAAAAGCTCTTTATTTGTATCATCCCATATTGCAATTGCAAACATACCGTTTAAAACATTTAGGCACTTTTCCTTTTGTTCTTCATACAAGTGTAGTATGACTTCAGTATCTGATTTAGAAACAAACGTATGCTTTTTTTTAAGTGCTGACTTTATTTCATTGTAATTATATGTTTCCCCATTATAATTAATCCAGATGTTTCCTTCTTCATTGCACATCGGCTGATTGCCTTTAACTGAAGTGTCAATTATTGCAAGCCTTCGCTGCCCAAAAGAAATGCCTTCGCTTGTATAATACCCTGACGCATCCGGACCACGATGCGAGATTACATCAGTGCACTTCTTAATTAGGGCTTTATCTTCCCAGTTGAATCCGACAATGCCGCACATGAATTGAGTTAAATTCTTTCAATTTAATAAGGTTTTCTGAATGATAATCAAACAGGCAAAGAAACATTTATATATCAAATAGTATATTTATATATCAAATGATACAAAAATGTAGCATATGGAAAGTATTTTGTGTCTTTTTAGAAAACCCTACAAAAAAACATCATATAAGAGAAATAGGCAGAAAAATCAACCTTGCAACAACATCAGTAAAAAAGCACGTTGATTCACTCATAAAAGAAGAATTAATTTTGGAAAAACATGATGATATCTTCAAATATTATATAGGTAATTTTGATAATAATAATTTTAGATTCTACAAAAAGATAAATAACCTGCTTAACTTAAAAAAAAGCGGGCTTATTGAATATATTGAAAAAACATGCTCACCAGACACAATCATAATGTTTGGCTCTTATTCTAAAGGAGAAGATATTGAAACAAGTGATATTGACTTATATGTCCAATCTGAGAAATATGATGTTGAACTAAATAAATTTGAGAAAAAACTTAATAAGCAAATACAGCTTTTTTTCTATTCTAGTATCAATGATGTCGCAGTTAACTTGAGAAACAATATTATTAACGGGACAAAGGTTTCAGGATATATGCAGATATGGAATTAATAAAAATAACTCCGGATAAAAATAGAGCTAAAAGCCTAGTTGAACTTGCAGAGATAAGGAAAGGCAAGTTAAACTCCTTTGACATTGAAAAAGAGAGTGCTCTCCTTCTTGAAAGCTACTATGAAATATGCAAGGAGCTAATTACTGCACTTCTCTTTATTGATGGCTACAAAACATTAAGCCATAAGGATTTGGTAGATTATATTTCTCGCAATGATGAATTTACAGAAAGCGAAATACATCTAATCGATTCACTTAGAATAAAGCGAAATGAACTGGTGTATTATGGGATATTTGTCCAAAAAGAATATCTTATCCGTAACAAAGAAAAAATTGAGAACATAATTATGAGATTATTTTCAACTGTAAAAAATAGGCTTTAATCAAAATATCTTGGGTCATCGCTTCTTACTGTCTCTTCTTTTTTAGCATTTTTAACCTGCTTAACTGCGTTTATTTCTAGAGCTTTTTTCATGTTCATTGTGCCGCAATTCATACATACAAAAAAAGGGCCGAATTTTCCTTGTTTTAAGTCAAGGTAATCGCCACAAGAGCATCTCATCTCTCCAAGAATCATGTCTTTATGGTCTGCGCATGTAGGTATTTTCTCTTTATTCTTAATAGTTGCAATAGCTCCACAGAAAGGGCATTTGTCAATCTTGCTTTCACCATATCTTTTTGGGATATACATTCAGATCCTCTTTTTTAGTTTAAACTCAATCCATTTGAATGGCGATAAAATCTTGAAAAAATAATATGTTGCAAGAAAAATATAAAGAATAAACGGAAACAAAATTAGAAACTTCTTATCTTCTTTTACTTGTTTATTGCAGTATTGTTCTGCTTTGCAATATGTTCAAAGTAAAGTGCTGCTGAAAACAGGTTTAGTGGTGTAACCATGATAAATGAAAATAGCCAAGAAAACATATTAATCTTGTTTTTATTTTCTAAAAATGAAAGTATCCCATACTTTTTTTGCCTCATAAGTAAAACACTTACCTGCGTTGGGTCTCCAAGATGGTTTGAAATGACAGGAATTCTTACAAAATAAAACCCGTCTTTTCGTAGCCTGTTGCATAGCTCAATGTCTTCTCCCATTATGTTTTTTGGGTCAAAAAGATACTTCTTAATCACGCTGCTTCTAAGTAAAAAAGATTGTGTTACATATACTGGAAAAATCTCATCTTCCCTTGAGCGAAGCACATACATAAACTTTTGTGCATTAGAATCAAGCGGGCATAAGCTATATCCTGATACTGCGCCGATTTTTTCATCAAGTTTAATTGTCTCTTTTGCCATAGATACCCAATTTTTGTCAAGAACAAAATCTCCATCAACAACTATTGTAAATTCATTTGTTGCAGCCTTTATCCCATTATTCCTGGCGTGTGATATCCCCTGGTTTTTTTCATGAAGTATAAGCTTTATTTTTTTGTCTTTTTTAGACAGCCTTTTAATTATGTCTCGTGTATTATCCTTAGAAACATCATCTACTAAAATTATCTCATCTACCTGGTCTTTGATTGATTTGTAGAAGCGTTCAATATATTTTGAAGTATTATAGACAGTAACGACTGCTGAAACTTTGTTATCATTAATCATAAATCACCTGATAAAAATATATAATATAAACTTTTCCCACAAAAAGCAAAAAATGAGAGTTACTTTGCTATGTAATCCTATATAGATTACAGTTTCCAATGGTATGCAATTTAAATAATTTATTTTTATAATCTTTAATAAATGGCTCTGGGCCAGCCTGTCGATTCCACCCATAGGTTCCTTTCATATCCTCTAATGAGTCCTCTATTACGTATTCAACTCCATTTTGTTTTACTTTGTTGTACACTTCAGTTGTATTATAGTTATAAGGATAAGTTACTTCTTTAATGTCATAAAGTATATCAAAGCCGAATCTGCCCCACCTGTCCATTATCTTAGTTCCTCTAGGAAGGTTCATAGACGCCCATCTGCCCATTTCAAGGACATCTTTCATGTTAGGGTCATAATCTGTATTTTGGTGTATTGATATTGCGTACAAGATGCTTTGGAAAACATTCAAAACAATCAATAATATTGCTAATGAAAATACAATCCTTGAGATATTGATTCGGGTTTGAATAAGTTGGATTGCACGGTAGATATAAAAAAAGAGGACAGGCACTAAAGGAATTAAAAACCTAATCATCCTATAGTTGTATAACAGCAATATCAAAGCATAAAATAGAAAATACCAATCGATTATTGATCTTTTCTTAAGAATGCTATAAACAAAGCCAGTCATAATAATTATACTAATAAATATTCCAATTAAAACATAAAGATATAAATAAATTGGAAAAGAAGCTAAAGTTGAAATTAGGGTTTTGCCATCGACTAAATTTGGTAATATTGAATAATGTGCAATGTCTGAAACAGCTGTTGTCAATGCAGCGTTAAACATCAATGAAGGAAGGATATAGATATACCCTAATGTATTAAGAATTGGTTTTAATAATAGTGCAACTGGATTACCATTAAGCTGAGTTAGTGCTTCAGTATCTATCATAAAAAGCACCTTATCAGCAGTATAAGGCAGTGTTGGTGACTTGAATTTTTCAACATAATAAACAGATAATAGTGCAAAAGTTAATGTTGCCAAAACCGCATAGACAAAAGCATATTTGTATTTTTTTAATTCAAATATTTTTTTCTTATCAAATTTTATTATTGCTATTGCAACTGCTGGAATTAATGTGATTCCTATTGTACGAAATAAGCATGCCAATAAAGTTAGTGCAGAAAGAAACAGTGTTTTTTTTAAATTCATTGAATCTTTATTTTTAAGTACATATAGTATTACAAGCATTGAAAGCAATATAAATGGGTGCTCTGGCTCAACAACAGTTGATTGGAATAAAAAATTGAAATTAAACGCTGTTAATATTGTCAAAATAATTGCAAGCTTGCGATTTAGCAGGTGAACAAATATTTTGTAAATAACATAGATTGATGCGATTGAAAAAATAGCTATTAGTAGCCTTGGCAAAAAAAAAAGAATATCCGACGATATTAAATAATGTCCCAACAATCATCGGCAGGTAAAGGTATGATACTGCATTTTCAGGCATATGGCCATCAATAGAAGTGCTTGATACACCGTAACCATCTGCATAGTTTTTTGCAAGCACTACAAATTTGCTGTCGTTTTGCAAGTTTCTTGGGTCATTATCTATCATTGCAAATAGCAGCACCAAAAGCAATATGAGAATGTATGTAATCTTCACTTTCATGTAATTTTTAAAAACGTATGTTTCCTTATAATATTTTCTGTTGACCTTAAATATCTTTTAATACAGTAAAAAATATAACTAAGCGTATTTTTATTCACAAATCTTGGCAAGCAAACATAAAATAAGAAAAGGCGTGTGCTTAATAGTTCCTCCAACAAGAACTTATTCTACAATAATGCCGCTTGGAATTCTTAGCCTTTCAGCATATCTTGAATCAAAGCATATTGAAAATTATATCCTCGATTTCAAGATGAAAGAAGATATGCAGGCGATGGGTGCGATCTTAGATTCTCTTAAATTAGAAAAACCAAGAATTATTGCAACATCATGCATGTGCACTGAAATTGAGCATGTTATTGCCTTATGCACTGAAATAAAAAAGATACTTCCATATTCAAAAATAATTGTAGGCGGCCCACATCCAACTAATTTTCCAGAAGTATTTTCAAGCAACAATTGTTTTGATTATATAGTAATCGGTGAAGGAGAAATTACTTTTTATGAATTATGTTCCTTATTAATTAAGAAAAAATCGCCATCTGATGACGAACTTTTTAAGATTAAAGGAATTGCATGGAAGAAAAATATCTCTGATAAAAGGCCATTGTTGGAAAATCTTGATGACCTGCCGATACCTGCATATCATAAGATAGATATGGAATATTACGCAAAGCCAAATTCATGGATAATAAGGCCTGTTTTTATCTCAGTTGCAAGTATATTTACTTCAAGAGGATGTCCTTATCGATGTAGGTTTTGTACAACACACGCAGTATTTGGGAAACGAGCAAGAAATAGATCAATCAGACTTATTCTTCAGGAAATCAAGCTGCTTTTGAATAAATATAAATTTGATGCAATTAGTTTTAGCGATGATACTTTTACTGTCAATAAAGAGTACACTAAAAATCTTTGCAGAGCGATAATAAAAAATAACATGAAGTTCATTTGGGGATGCGAGACAAGGGCAAACCTTGTGGATGAAGAACTGCTTAAATTAATGAGAGATGCCGGCTGTATACAGGTTGATTTTGGGATAGAGACCTGCTCACCAAGACTACTAAAAGTCATTCAAAAAGACATAACTGTTGGATCAATAGAAAAAGCATTGCTACTTTGCAGAAATCTTGGCATAAGGACCTTTGTCAATATGATGACAAATCTTCCAACTGAAACTATTGAAGACTTGAATATGAGTATTGTTATGATGAAGCGCTTAAAGCCTAATGTCATTGTATGGAATGTAACAATACCTTATCCTGGAACAAACCTAGATATTGTTATTGACAACAAAGACCTTGAATTATTCAACAGATTTAGTTCATCTGAAATCTATACTGTCCTTGATAATAAATATAAGATTTGCAAATACAAGGCAAAATTCAATGATATTGTATTTAATAGGCTTTATAAGACTTTTTTTCATCCGAAAAAACCGCACTTGATTTTGACGCAAACATACATCGGAAGCTTTTTTCGATTCATTGATTTTATTTTTGATGCTAAATATATAAAACAGATACTGCGAAGCAGGCGTAAGGTAATGTATTTAAAAGAATTCTTCAAAATAACCCCAAGTTTAGGAAAGCCTAGCATGATCAAACACAAAAGCAAATGAAATAAGATATTTTTTTAAAATAAGATATTTTCTAATATTTTCTAAAATTAGAATTAATTGTAACTAAAATGAAACGTGCGTTAATTACTGGAATAACAGGGCAAGATGGCTCGTACTTGGCAGAGTTCTTGCTGGCAAAGGGTTATCAAGTCTACGGAATTATTAGAAGATCATCAACATTTAACACATGGAGAATAAACCATATCTATAAGGACATACATGAATCTAAGAATTTTTTCCTTTCATATGGCGATTTGACAGATTCAACAAATATAATTAGACTTATTAAGCAAATAGATCCTGACGAAATTTACAACCTTGGTGCGCAATCACATGTTCAGGTTAGCTTTGACACAGCTGAATATACTGCAAATTCTGATGCACTTGGCGTTTTAAGAATCCTTGAAGCAATAAGGCTTTTGGATAAAATAGATAAAATCAAATTATATCAAGCATCGACATCTGAACTTTACGGAAAAGTACAAGAAACTCCTCAAACTGAAAAAACACCGTTTTATCCAAGAAGCCCTTATGGTGTTGCTAAACTATATGCATATTGGATAATTAAAAACTACAGAGAAGCGTATAATCTCTTTGCATCGAACGGCATTATGTTTAACCACGAAAGCCCAAGAAGAGGCCAGACTTTTGTTACAAGAAAAATCACAATGGGTCTTGCAAAGATAAAATTTGGATATTCAAAAAAACTATTCCTTGGCAATCTTGATGCAAAAAGAGATTGGGGCTATGCAAAAGAATATGTTGAAGCAATGTGGCTTATCTTGCAGCTGGAAAGAGCTGATGACTATGTTATTGCAAGTGGAAAAGCGCATACTGTCAGGGAATTTGTTAATGAGGCTGCCAAATGCATGGGTATGAATATCAAATGGAAAGGCAGCGGAACTGATGAAAAAGGATATTGGAATGAAAAGCCAATAATCGAGATTGATCCAAGATATTTTAGGCCGACTGAAGTTGATACGCTTCTTGGCGATAGTTCAAAAGCAGAAAAAGAGCTAGGATGGAAGCCAAAAACTAATTTTAAGGACCTTGTTGAATTAATGGCTGAAGCTGATTTAAATTTAATCAAGAAAAAGCAGGTAATATATTAATGGATAAAATTATCATTACAGGCGGCGCTGGTTTTTTAGGAAGGTTTGTTGTCAGCGAATTTCTGAAAGCAGGATATCCTAAAGAGAATATATTTATTCCTAGAAGTGCTGAATATGATTTGAGGAAAAAAGAAAGCATTAAAAAAATGCTTCATAATTTTCCATGTGAAAAAATAATACACCTTGCAGCCAAAGTTGGAGGAATTGGCTATAACCAGAAGCACCCTGCTGAATTATTCTACAATAACCTTATTATGGGAATCCAATTGATGGAAGAAGCAAGGCTTTCAAATGTGACTAAATTTGTTGCTATTGGAACAATTTGCGCTTACCCAAAGTTTACACCTGTTCCTTTTAAGGAAACACAGCTTTGGAACGGATATCCTGAAGAAACCAATGCTCCTTATGGCCTTGCAAAAAAAATGATGCTGGTGCAGGCGCAGGCTTATAGAAAACAATATGGATTAAATGCAATATTTCTTTTGCCTGTAAACCTTTACGGTCCAAATGATAACTTTAATCCGGAGCAATCCCATGTAATTCCTGCATTAATCCGTAAAATACATGAAGCTAAGAAAAATAAATCTCCTATATTAGATGTATGGGGAACAGGCTCGCCTTCCCGGGAATTTTTATATGTTGAAGATGCCGCGCATGGAATTTATCTTGCAACTGAAAAATATAATAAAGAAGAGCCGGTTAACCTTGGCTCTGGGACGGAAATAACAATAAAAGACCTTGTAAACATGCTTTGTAGATTAATGAAATATAATGGCAGGATCAATTGGCAAAAAGACAAGCCAGATGGCCAGCCGAGAAGATGCCTTGATGTGTCAAAGGCAAAAGAGGAATTCGGCTTCAGCGCTAGAACATCTTTAGAAGAAGGACTTAAAAGAACAATTAAATGGTGGGAAAAATATTGTTAATTTTTCAATTTTTCCGATATCAATTTATATAAATTGTATTTTTTTAACTAAAGTGTGGTTTATTTGAAATATTCAATAATTGTTCCAATGTATAATGAGGAAAAGCGATTTAATTCTTTTATTCCTAAATTAAGCAATTTTCTTTCAAAAAACCTAAAAGATTACGAACTAATTTTTGTAAACGATGGCTCAAAAGACAGAACCCTTGAGATTCTAAAACGTTTAGAATGCAAAAATAAAGTAATTGTGACCTATCAAGTGAATCATGGTAAAGGATACGCTGTCAAAAAGGGAATATTAAGTGCAAAAGGCGATTATATTTTATTTATTGATGCAGACGGCTCAATTCCTACACAAGAAATTCCAAGAATGTTTGAAAAACTAAAAAATTATGATGTTGTAATCGGTGACAGGGAACAGGCAAGATCAGTTGTGAAACGTTCATTTACACGAAAAATAACCTCTTTTTTATTCAATAATTACTCGCGTTTGCTTTTTGATACTAATGTAATAGACCACTTGTGCGGATTTAAGGGCTTCAGGAGAAAAGTTGCACTTTCACTTTTTAAAAATCTAAAATCAAACAGATGGATATTTGATGTGGAAATTCTCTGCAAAATAAAAAAAGAAGGATACAGCCTTTATCGGTTGCCTATAAATTGGATTCATAAAGGAGATTCGAAGATGAAGTTTCTTGATCCACTAAAGATATTTTTTGATCTGATTAACCTGAGGATGAAAATATAATTTCAATGCAAAATGAACAAAAACAATCTCATTAATTTTTTCAACAATCAAGCCAAAGACAGAAAAAAATGGCTTTCAAAGGGAAAGTACTATTATGATCTTCTTGGAAAGCAAATTAAATTTTTGATTCCACCAAATTCAAGTATTCTCGAGATTGGCTGTGGCACAGGAGAAATGCTGTCTATGTTAAAGCCAATACATGGCGTAGGCATTGATTTTTCTCCTGAAATGATTAAGATTGCAAAAAAAAAATTCAAAAACCTTAAGTTTTTTTGTGCAGATGCACACGATTATATCCTTGATGAAAAATTTGATTATATTCTAATATCAGATACAATTGGATATTTTGACGATATACAGACAGTATTTGCAAATATAAGAAAAAACTGCAACTCGAAAACAAGAATTATTATTACATATTACAACTTCTTATGGGAACCAATAATACGGTTAACTGAGCGCCTTGGCCTTAAAATGAAGCAGCCTTTTTCTTCATGGCTAACTAAACAAGATATAGAAAATTTACTAAATGTTGAAGGCTTTGAAGTTATTAAAGATGAGCAGGCAATAATATTTCCTAAACGTTTGCCTTTGCTTTCAGATATGTTAAACAGGTATGTTGCAAGATTTCCTCTACTTAATAAGCTTTGTCTAGTCAATTATTATGTTGCAAGAAAAGTATCTGAAGATAATAAAGAATATTCTGTATCAGTTGTGATTCCGGCAAGAAATGAGGCTGGAAATATTGAGGAAGCAATAAAACGGACCCCTAATCTTGGGAGCCATACTGAAATAATATTTATCGAGGGAAACTCAAAAGACAATACCTTTGATGAAATAGTAAGATTAACTAAAAAGTATAGTAATAAAGATATTAAATATGCTATTCAGAAAGGTAAAGGAAAAGGAGACGCAGTTCGTCTTGGATTCTCTATGGCAAAAGGAGACGTACTGATGATTCTGGATGCAGATTTAACAGTCCCACCAGAAGATTTACCTAAATTCTATAATGCAATTGCCAGAAATAAAGGTGAATTTATTAACGGCTCAAGGCTTGTTTACCCAATGGAAAAGCAATCTATGCAGACACTTAATCTTATTGGAAACAAGGCATTTAGCCTTATGTTTACATGGCTTCTTGGCCAGCGTTTCAGAGATACGCTCTGCGGAACAAAAGTATTATTCAAAGAAGATTATAATAAAATTGTAAAGAACAGGTCATATTTTGGCAATTTTGACCCATTCGGAGATTTTGACTTAATTTTTGGGGCATCAAAACTAAACCTTAAAATTGTAGAAATACCGATTAGATACAAAGAAAGAACTTATGGCACAACCAATATTAGCAGATTCAGGCATGGCTGGCTTTTAATAAAAATGTGTGTTTTTGCAATGAGGAAAATAAAATTCGTATGAACCGTTTCATTGTTTGTGTTTAGATCTTATCAATGAAGCAGAAAGTAAATCTAGAATGAACTAGCCCTACATTTAAATATTACTCTTATATCTTTGTAGCTGCATGAATATACATTTTAAAAACATTACAAAGAAAGCACTTTGCATAATCATTAGTGGCCAATGCCTTTTTTTTTTAATAATTGCTTTTTTGCATATGACATATCCTTATGATCTGACTTATAATGAAGGCTACAATCTTGCTAGGGCAAGGATGGTTCTTGATGGAAAACCATATCCAAATCCAGAACTAAGCCCTTTTATTCCAAATCTTTATCCGCCGGTTTACTTCATTCTTTCAGGTTTTCTTGTTTTATTTTTTGGAATTGCTCTTTTTCCTTTGCGCTTAATCAGTATAGTTTCCTGTCTAATAATCTTATTTTTTTTATATAAGATAATTAAAAAAACCAATGGAAATACACTTGTTGCAGCTCTTTTTATCACTAATCCTCTTGCTGTCATGTATTTTGTGGCAATACCAGATTATCTTGCAATAATGTTTTCTTTAGTTGGGTTATATTTGTTTTTTATTGGCAAGCCAAATTATGTTTATATTCCTTTTTTCGTACTCGCTTTTTTTACAAAACAAAACGCAGTAATCGGGTTTTGTGCAGTAATGCTTTATTTGCTATTAAAATGCAAAATAAAGGAATTCGCCGTTAATGCACTATTTTTTTCAGTGATTTTAGCTTTAATTATTTATTATCTATCTTACATTACAAAGGGGGAATTTTTACAGCAGGTATTCCTAAATACTCTGGAGCAACAAAAGTCACTAAGCCAATATTTATTTTTTATTGCTTTTGTCTTTGCACTTTTCTATCCTTTCTTTATTGCAGCAAATAATTCAGTCAGAAAGCCAAAAACTCTTTTTTCAATCTATTTTTTCCTTTCTATTTTGTCAGCATTATTTTTTTTGTCAAAGCGCGGGAGCGATATGAATTATTTTTTTGAGCCGATAATTGCAACAGTAATTATGAGTGCGCAAACTAAAGAAAATAAAGGATTTCTTTTTTATTCAATAGCCACGGTCTTTATTACATTGTTTTTGTTTACAAGCATAAATCATCCTTTGTTTGTGCCTGTTTCGTCTATCAGGGAAACTGACAATGCCTTGTCAACAATAATTCAAAAAAAAGAAGGAGATATGATAATAATAGGCAAAGCTGGGCTTGTTCAAATGAACAACAAAACACCAATATATGAGGAGTTTGAAATGGGTGAACGCTTTAATTCAGGCAAGTGGGATGCAAAAGAATTTGACTGCAGCAGGCTTAGTGTGGTTGCATATAAGAAGAATGCATCTGCATTCAGAGGAATGTTTAATCCGTTAAATTTAGTCTATGACAGAATAAAAGAATTTCATCTGATAAAACCTATTGAAGAATGCATTAGTTCTTTTGATAAAAAGACAGTAGGTAATTATTTAGTTTATGAGAAGAGAGATATTGATAATTATATTTTAGCCTAGAAAAGAATATAAATATACTTTCATACCAATCAATGATGTCATACGTATCATTTAACGGAAAATTAATAGATGAAAAAGAAGCAGTTATTCCTGTTAATGACAAAGCATATTTTTTTGATTTTTCAGTATATTCTTCATTAAAAGTGATTCAGGGCAGGATTTTTTTTCCCGAATACCATGTTGAACGGCTTTTAGAATCTGCTGCTATTCTTGATTTAAGGCACCAATTCAAAAAAGAAGAGATTGTGTCATATTTGCATGAGGTTGTATTAAAAAATAACTTGAATGATGCATTTTTACGAATTGTTTTAATAGGAGATGCCTCGCAAAATAAGGAAGCAAAATTATACATCTTCCCTCTGACTGGTGTGCATTATTATCCTTCTAAATTATACAATAAAGGAGTAAAAGTAGTTACTTATAATGGAGAGCGAAGGTTTCCAGAATCAAAAACAAAAGACTTATTGCTAAGTTTTCTTGCATTTAGAAAAGCAGAAGAAAATAATGCAATTGAAGCTCTTCTAATAGATAGGGAAGGATATGTTCGTGAAGGCACAAGAAGCAATTTTTTTGCGATAAAAGAAAATAAATTAATAACCCCGCCAAAAGAAAAGATACTTGAAGGAATAACTAAAAAGATAATTTTTGATTTATGCGATAGCTTATTTGAAATTGTAGAAGAAGATATTCCTTTTTCAAACCTACATGGATATGATGAGCTATTTATTACAAGTACACTTTTTAATATTCTTCCAGTAAGCCAGATAGATGATGATATTTTTACTTCAGACTTTTCAAAGACAAAAAAAAATACAACATTTGTTTAAAGAATATTATAACAAAAACGTTTTAGGAAAAAACTAACTGCCGCAACAACCACTACGACAAGATCCGCTGCTACATGAGCCACCACAGCTTCCAGAACTGTTTTCTGGCCTTATTTCCTGGCTGCCTGACTTCCCAGCGATATTACAGCAATATTTTTCAGTAAAATCATTTGACCCGCAGCCACAAATCAGATGTTTAGCTTTATCTTCTTTTTGTGAAAATGAACAAAACAATTCTTCAATTTTTCCGCATTTTGCGCAAATGTATTTATATATTGGCATAAGAAAATAAAAAAGAAATTTGTTTTTAAAGACTTCTTTTATTTTTATACATAAATTGTAAAGTTAGTAAAAACATAAGATGCAAATACAACAAGATACCCTACAAGCCATATCGTAAAATTCCACTTTCTCATATCATTGCCAGCAAATGGAGCCATTGGGAAAAACTCAATAAAAACTGCCATTATGCAATAGACAAATATCATCTGCATGACAAGGCTTGGGACAAAAATATTTATCACATATGCGATAAAGCCTGCAATAAATGTTACTAATGAAATCAAAAAAGCAAGCTTCCCAAATTTCTTTTCATCAGTAATTGTATCGTCAACAAGAGTGTAAGATACAAGTGAAAAAGTATTTCCTAAATATGTACTGATTAAAGTAAGCGCTGCGCCAAATGGCCAAAGCATATACTCTGTTTTTATTTTTTGCTTAAAGCATATCGCTTGCCTAAAAAGCTCACGAATAAGAGTTACTGCTGCAACAATCACAAAATTAAGCAAAAGCATCTTGACAAATTCAGGCAAGTTCTTCGACCATGCAAAGCTCATTGTAACTGAAAAAATAAGGATTGAAAGAATCAGTGCAATTATTTCATTTCTTGAAAGAAGCTTATGGATCTTAAGTTCACGGTTCTTTTTATGTTCAGACACTTTCTTGTCTTTTGTTGCCCTGCCAAGAACTTTTGATGATACAAAATCATTGAATAGGCTCATCAATGTTTTTCCAATTATGCTCCAAAGATAAAGAAGCAAAACACTTGCTGTTGTAGCAGCAATTGGAACATATTTTTTATCAATGATTTTGCTTAAAGGAGACTTTGAAACAGCGCTGTTTTCATTATTTTCTACTTCTTTTTCTGAGTAGATTATAAGTGCCTTATCATTATTTCCAGTAATAACATATTCCAAAATTAAAGGAGAATATCTACTAGTATTTTTTTTTACATCTTCACCCAAAATCTTTTTTGACATAATATTTGTTTTTTCACTCCCTAGAAGAATCAGTGTTTTGCCGTTATATGGCATATTTTTAGATGCAATCTCATCATTTTCAACTTCAATTGCCTGCATTATCTGAATGTTTGATTTGATCAGATTAAATAAAATCTTATCCTCAACACTGATTTTTTTGCCTGTTACAATCAATACGTTTTCATGCTCTACATCATTAAAAAAATCAGTTACATCGCTGCTCGCTGACTCAATTTTTTGTTTTATGTCTTCTGCGTTTGCAAAACTTATAAGAATAAAAAAAGTAAAAAGTAACACTAGATATTGCTTTGTCTTTGTCTTTGAAATATTTATTCACCCCACTCAATAATAGTTTAATTGTTTTTTTATTTAAACTTAATTAAATTTATTCAACCAGTTCAACTGAATCTATTTTTCCGTCACCATCAAGATCATATCCATGCACAACACAGTAAAATTCAGGAAGATTTGCATATCTTGTAATGATTAAATCGATTTCTCTTGTGATTGCCATAACAGCAACTTTTGTCCCGATAAATCTGATTCCTGCAAGAACAAGAATCGAAAAATCTTTGTTAAAAGGATTTCTTATTTTTGCAATCAATCCTATTGAGTCTTCAGTATAAGTGCTTTTTTT
Organism: archaeon; assembly: GCA_043801855.1. Lineage (GTDB taxonomy): Archaea > Nanobdellota > Nanobdellia > Woesearchaeales > GW2011-AR15 > CAYTWW01. Next base: position 41,650 of record JAZDLQ010000042.1, read on the forward strand.
AGTGATTATTCCCCATGGCTCTTTATCTGAGAATTTTGCAGGAAGATAATTGTTGATTTCAGCACATATTAGGTTTGTTACTGGCCCTCCGACAACTATTAGGTTTCTGCTATCTTTTAAATCAACATCAACATCAAGTTTTGTTGCAAACTCTTTAGTCAATTCACAGTACTTTCCAAGAAATACACCAAGGTCAATTGCGTAGTGGCCGTCTCTTGCCCTTGCTTTAAATGGACCGTGCGGGTCAGGGCTTCCAACAACAATATTTGCAGATAAATTTCCTTCTCTGATAAAATCAGATAGGAAATTTGCTGTTTTTTCATTCTCTTTTTTTGATATCTCAACAAAAGGCTTCCAGTTTTCAGCAAACGAGACTGCAAAACTTAAGCATTTTGGAGAGAATTTTTTAGCTGTTGTTCCCCTTATCTCTTTTCTCTCGGTAACTTCTAATATACCAGTATTTGTCATCTGCTTGATATGATAATATACTTTTTGCTCATGCATCTTAAGCTCTTTTGCAATCTCAGCCGGGTACATTGGCTTTTTAGCAAGCATTTGAACGATTTTTAGGCGTATTGGGTGATCTATTATTTTGAGTGCAGAAGGGTTGTCAACTAAAAGTAAATCTGTATAATAATACTTTTTATCAGTTTCTCTAAGAAGATATGTTTTATCCATTTTATACGTTAGCAAGCTTTTTTAAGTTATCTCCAGTAACTCGATATACCGTCCATTCGGTCATTGGCTTTGCTCCCAATTTTTTATAGAATTCAATTGAAGGAGTATTCCAGTCAAGACATGCCCATTCAAATCTACCACATCCTCTTTTTTTTGCAATTTTTGCCAAATGCATTAAAAGAGCTTTTCCGTATCCTTTGCCGCGGCAATCTGGTGTTACGTATAAATCTTCTAAATAAAGGCCAGGCTTTCCAAGCCATGTTGAATAATTATGAAAAAACAATGCAAATCCAACCGGCTTTTTTCCATCATATCCAATAACGCATTCAGCGTATTTTTTCTTTCCAAATAATGTGTTTTCAAGTTGTTTTTTTGTTGCTTTTGCTTCATGTAGAGCTTTTTCATATTCTGCAAGCTCTCTAATAAATCCAAGAATAATAGGAACGTCTTTTTTTGTTGCATTTCTAATTGTAAAATTGTTTTTGTCAATCATATTTTTCACCAAGTGCTAAATTCGTATTATTATAATATTTCTTATAATATTTTTATACTTTTCTATAATTAACAAATTTGTAAAATAACTAAAAATGTGTTATTTTACAAATTTGTGGATATTAAGCACTTTAAATATAAAATTAAACTTAATTTTATCTTTTTTTCTAAAAATAAGAAAAATTATACCTTTTTTGTAAAAAAGTTATAATTTTGTTATGAATTAAATATATAAACAAATTTGTGTAACAAATTTGTAAAATGAGAAAACTCTTTGGAACTGATGGTATAAGAGGAAAAGCAAACACTTATCCAATAACTGCTGAAATGGCACTAATGGTTGGAAAAGCTGCAGCAATAGTTCTACGCAACAAAATCAAAAAGCCAAAATTTCTGATAGGCAAAGATCCTAGGTTATCCGGCTATATGCTTGAATATGCGCTAACTTCAGGAATATGCTCAACTGGTGCTGATGTTCTATTAGTTGGGCCTATGCCAACACCAGCGATTGCCCATATCACAAGAAGCTTTGGCGCTGACGCTGGAATAATGATTTCCGCATCACATAACCCTGCAACAGATAATGGGATAAAATTATTCGATGCAACTGGGTTCAAATTGCCTGATGCTGTTGAAGAAGAGATTGAAAAACTCATATTTAAAGAAGATTTATCAGAATATAATGTCCCAACTGAGCAGATTGGGCGAGCGTATAGGATTGATGATGCAAAGGGGCGCTATATTGAATTTGCAAAGGCCTCAATAAATAATAATTCATTAAAAGGAATAAAAATAGCTCTTGACTGCGCAAACGGCGCCTCATATAAGGTTTCTCCGATGATCTTTTCTGAGCTTGGCGCAGACCTTGTTGTGATAAATGCAGAGCCGGATGGTCTTAATATAAATAAAAATTCAGGAGCACTTCACCCTGAAATTGTAAAGGTGGTAGTTCTTGAAAATAAGGCAGATATAGGTATTTCTCTGGATGGAGATGCGGATAGAGTAATAATTGTTGATGAAAAAGGAAACATACTCGATGGTGACCACTTACTATCTATTGCTGCAATTGAACTAAAAAAGAAAAATAAGCTTGCAAAAGATACTGTTGTTGTGACACACTACACAAACCTTGCTTTTGATGACTTAATGAAAAAGCATAAAATCAATGTTGTAAGAGTTGACAATGGCGATCGCTATGTTTTGGAAGAAATGAGAAAAAAAGGATTTAATCTTGGCGGTGAGCAATCTGGTCACATTATTTTTTCAGATTATAATTCAACAGGAGATGGAACTATTTCAGCTCTTCAGATTGTGAACATATTAAAAGGATCAAAAAAGAAGATGTCGGAGCTAGCGTTGTTACTTGTGAAATATCCACAGATAATTGTAAATGTAAATGTAAACGAAAAAAAAGATATTGAAAAAACATTGTTAATAAAAAAAGAGATTATTTCAGCAGAAAAAATATTGGGTAAATATGGTAGGCATCTGATAAGATACTCAGGCACTCAGAATTTGCTTAGAATTATGATTGAGGGAAAAGATAAAAAAATAATTACAGAACTTGCAAATAAAATTGCAGATGCAGCAAAAAGAGAATTGAGATGAATAAGAAAACTGAATTTAAGAAAATATTAGTAATGCCATTAAAAATAATTACTACTCTTTCACTTATACTAACACATATAATTGGAATTATTGGTTTATCTATTTTTATCATTGAATCCATAAATAAAATTGGTTCTGAAATGCAAATAGAAATGCTTATAGGTTTAGCAATAATAATTACATCTATTGTTCTAAGCATCATCTACAATAAGATTTATTTAAAGAAAAAAGAGATAAAAAAATATAGGGTTTTTGTCTTTGTATCAATAAATATTATAATAAGTTGGATAATTAGTTTAGTATTAAGCAATAATACAATAAAACTGATATCATACTCAACATTTGAAGGAATCCTTAAAGTTGCTTGGAAGATTATATCCACTTATATGGTCTTGTTTTTTATTCCAGTTGTAGTGTTAGTAGTATTATATTATTTTTCAAAAAAAACTAGAAATATTTTTTTATTTTATGTACCTTTAGTAATCATTATTGCTTTACTGCCCTTAGGTAAAGTATACAATGAATTTATAACTGCTCATTTTATTTCTAAAGAAGTTTTAATAAATATTTCAGAATTTATATCTGGCTTGTTCATATTCTTTTCAGGTGCAGTAGTATATCTTCATTACAATTATTTGTTTTATAATCATGAACATGATAGATTAGTAAGCATAAGGAAAAAAGAAGAATCGATAAAAATGAATAATACCAATTCAATAAAACCGGTGAAATGAAAAAATGATCCAGGCAGTTCTTCTCGCAGCAGGCAAAAGCACAAGGACTTACCCTCTAACATTAACAAGGCCAAAGCCTCTTTTAACTGTTTGTAATAAAACTATTATTGAACACAATCTTGAGCAGCTAAACGGAATTGCTGATGAAGTAATTATTGTTGTGAATTATCTAAAAGAGCAGATAATTGAAAAAATAGGAAACAAATACAAGTCAATAAAAATAAAATATGTGACTCAGGATGAGCCTCTTGGAACAGGTCATGCCTTGATGGCTGCAAAAGAGCACCTTAAAGGTAAATTCATCGTAATGAATGGAGATGATTTCTTTTCTAAAAGTGATATAAAAAAATGCCTCTTGTATGAATATTGTGTTCTTTGTAAAGAATTAGATAATACTTCTGGGTTTGGCGTAATTGAAGAAGAAAAAGGCATTTTTAAAAAAATCTATGAAAAAACAGAATTGAGCGATTCAAGGCTTGTGAATACAGGGCTTTATGTTTTTGATAAAAACATATTTGAAAACAATCTTGTAAAGTCAGTAAGGGGAGAATATGAAATTATTGATTATCTAAATATCCTAACCTCACAAAATAAAAAAGTATATTGTGAAAAGGTTAAAGACTACTGGATCCCTATAGTTTATCCTTGGAATCTTCTTGATGCAAATTCCTTCTTTCTAAAGAAAATGAAAAAAAAAAGTGCAAAAGGATATACCTCGATAAACGGAAATATCGTAATTGAAAAAGGGACAAAAATATTACCAGGAGTAATCACTGAAGGCAATATAATGATTGGAGAAAACTGCAAAATCGGCCCAAACTGCTACCTGCGGGATGGAACAACAATTGGAAATAACTGCCATATTGGCCAGGCTGTTGAAATAAAGAACAGTATCATTGGAAATAATTCAAAAGTGCCTCATCTTTCGTATGTTGGGGATTCTGTAATTGGAGAAAACGTTAACCTTGGCGCAGGAACAATAACAGCAAATCTTAGGCACGATAATTCAAATGTCAAGTCTGTTATAAAAGGTGCATTGATTGATTCCAAGAGAAGAAAATTAGGAACAATTATAGGTGATAATGTCCACACAGGAATCCATACCTCAATTTATCCAGGAAGAAAAATCTGGCCAAATATGTCAACAAAACCGGGTGAAATTGTTAACAAAGATATTCAATAAATAATACTTGTTCAAAATGAAATTCAAAGAAGAAATCTATATCATTCTTGCAAATGTGATTTTTGCATTCATGGGAGTTTTCACACGACTTATTAATAATGACCTTTTACCAATAACACAGGTTGCATACAGGCTTACAATCGCTGCTGTTATCTTTTTTTTTTTCTATTCGTTAAAAGGGACATCTTTTTTAAAAATTACAAAAAAAGAATTGCCTCTTCTATTCATTGCGGGATTTTTAGGTTACGGCTTAATGGTTGTTTTTGCAGTATATTCACTAATCACAACAACATATGGGAACGCATTGACTTTTCTGCAGCTGTCAAGTGTTTTTGTCATAATTCTTGGGGCAGTTTTTTTAAGAGAAAAAATAAGCAGAAATGCAATTTTTGCATGCATTCTTTCGTTTGCCGGAATAATTGTTGCATTCAGGCCAGATCTTGGTAACATTAATTATGGAATATTTTTTGCAATCATTTCAGCATTATTTTATTCGTTTTATTTTATAATTATAAGAAAATTAAAAGAAATTGATATAAAAACACGGCTTTTTTACACAACACTTTTTGCAGGAGTATTTCTCTTGCCAGTAGCGCTTGTGTTTGAAAAAAAACTTTCTTTTTCATTTGGCCTTGATACTTTAATTTACTTAATCATAATGGCTTTGATGAATATTGCTGGCTATTATCTAATGAATCTTGGGATTAAAAAAGTTGAAGCTAATATTGCAGGAATATTAACTGTTGTTCAGACTCTTGGCGGAATAATTATTGGCGTTCTTTTATACAACGAGCCAATGGCTGCCTTTGAAATTGTTGGTTCAGGATTGATTATCTTATCGATAATAATACTAAATTTGAGGTGAATACTGATGTGCGGAATAATTGGAATAGTAGGCAATGTTGATGGTCTTGGCGAAGAATTATTAAAAAAGATTAAGCGTTTAGAATATAGGGGTTATGATTCGGTTGGCATGGCTTCTTTGGATAACAAAATTACAATAAAGAAAGATATTGGTGATGTTGAAAAAGTAAACAAAAAAGTAAATTTTGAAAGTTTGCGCGGAAAAACTGGAATGGCACACACACGTTGGGCCACATGTGGGGGAGTCACTAAGATTAATGCACACCCACATGATTCCTGCGACTCTAAAATTGCAATAATTCATAATGGCATTATCGAAAACTACGATGAATTAAAAAAAATATTAATGGAAAAAGGACATATTTTCAAAAGCCAATGTGACTCTGAAATTATCGCGCACTTCTTTGAGGAAAAGCTTAAAAAAAAAGATATGAAAAATGCGTGTATTGATTTCATTAAGGAAATTAAAGGAGAATTTGCAGCACTTATAATTCTTGATACAGTTGAAAAAATATACGCGCTTCGAAGGGATTCTCCACTTGTCCTTGGGCTTTTAGATGGCAAAAACATTCTTGCATCAGACATATATGCATTTTCTAATGAGACAAATAAGGCAATATTTTTTGAGAATGATGAGTTTGCAGTAATTACTGCTGATGGCTATAAGTTTTATGACAAAAAAGGAAATATTGTCAAGAAAAAAATTCAGGAGTTTAAGTGGGAACAAGAAGAATCAGATATTTCAAAACATAAGCATTATATGATTAAGGAAATAAAAGAAGAGCCAGCAGTTGTGCGAAGACTTTTGACTTCTATTGAAACTGACCAGAAAGATAACTTTGCAAAATTCATAAGAGAGATAAAGAAATCAAAGAAAGTAATATTTACTGCATGTGGAACATCATACCATGCATCACTTCTTGGCGTATATTATCTCCATAAATGCGGAATTGAGGCTCAGGCATTAATTGGTTCAGAATTTAAGCATTTTGCAAATGTTGACAAAAATACTTTAGTTGTCGCAATATCACAATCAGGAGAAACAATGGACTTGATTGAAGCACTTAAATATGCAAGGGCAAAGCAGGCTAAAATTGCTTCAATTGTGAATGTTCCTTATTCAACAATACAAAGAGAGTCAGTTGTTTCATTAAACATACTTGCAGGCCAGGAAGTATGTGTTGCTGCAACAAAATCATTTGTGAATCAGGTAACGCTGATGCTAAGAATAGCAAAAGAATTTGGGTTTAAAATAAATCTTGATAACCTTCCTGAAAAAATAGAGAAAGTCTTGCTAGAAGAAAAAAAAATAAAGAAAATAGCAGATGAGATATATAAAGTAAATGACTTATATGTTCTTGGAAGAGGCTTAAGCTACCCTGTTGCAAGAGAAGTCGCACTAAAAATTAAGGAAATATCTTACATTCATGCAGAGGGCATGATGGGCGGGGAATTAAAACATGGAACTATTGCTTTGATTGAAAAAGGAACCCCAGTAATAAGCCTTATCAGCAACAAGGATTATGACATGCTTTCAAACACAAAAGAAGTTGAAGCAAGAGGAGCAAAAATAATTAAGATTACAAACGAGCTTCCGGGAGATATTAAGCTTGACACATCAAATGACGGCAAATTCGGAATACTTGCAACAATTGTAGGCCAGATACTGACATATTACATCGCCCTTGCAAGAAATCTTCCTATTGATAAGCCAAGAAACCTTGCAAAATCAGTGACAGTTAAGTGATTTTTGCGTATTTCAATTATATTTTTCTTTGTATGTTTTTTCAGGAACTTCTTTTGTTGTTGCTTTAATCCATGAAAACAGTGTTTTTAAAAAACCGTTTTTTTCAAATCTTCTTGCAGAATAGCTTATTGTTATAAAAGGGCTAAATCGTACTTTAAGTGGTTTAAATTTTCTAAGGTTTTTAGATAGCCATATATCCTCAGAGACAACTAATGGAAAACATCCGGCTCTTTCAAAAACCTCTCTTTTTATAGACATATTGTTTCCCGCAACATAATATTTTCCTATATAATTCCCTATAAATAGTGCGCTAAAAACAATTACATTGTAAATATTATACAAAATAAACTTTAACGGATTTCTCGTTGAAAAAACATTTACTCCGCTTAATGCAGCAAGAGAGTTATCATATGTAAATGTATTATTAATTTGCAACAAATAGTTGCTGCTCACAATTCCATCGGCATCGATAAAGCACAAAATTTTTCCTTTTGCTTTTATTGCGCCATAGTTTCTTGCTGATGATATTCCCTGTTTTTTGCATAAGAAAACATTTTTAGTGTATTTTTTTGCAATTTGTGGCGTAGAATCCTTGCTGTTATTATCAACAACAATTATTTCAAAATCCTTGAACTGCTGGTTTTTTAGGCTGTTTAAGCATTCAGCAATGTATTTTTCTTCATTGTAGGCGGGAATTATTACACTAATTAAAGGTAATTTTTTTTCATAAAATCTAAGCAAAATCATTTCTATTTAAAATTTGTTAATGCTTGGCACCAGAATGTGTTGATTTTCTAAAATAGTTCTCGTCGATATTTTTTTTGTATCTTCTTTGAATACATTTTTATCATGATTTTATAATTTAGTGACTTCAAAACCGAAAAATTTATAAACTATATACATATATAGTTTACAGTATATAGATTTTAAACAATAAAAGGTGAGAATATGGGATATAAAACAAAAATACAGTTAATTCAAAGGAAAGATTCAAAGCAGTGGTTATTTAATATACCTGCTGCGATTGGCGAAGCGCTCGAACTTCAGAAAGGAGAGACACTTGATTTAACAATCAAAGACAAGAATTGTTTGGTTATTAAGAGGTTATAAAATGTTTTTTAAACG